>JAJZGF010000008.1 GCA_021805025.1 Acidobacteriota bacterium | reverse complement strand
GTCGTCATAGCGCGCCAACACCGCATTGTCCACTGAGTGAGAAGCCGTGGGCTCCGTGAGCGAGACCTCCCACCGCCTCGCGCCAGGATTCTTGTGGTCCACGATGAACATTGGCTTGCCCGGTAATTTATACCAGCGAGATTGTTAGTGTAGCGCAACGGGAGAACCTTCTCTCCCTGTCCAAACGATTGGACGTTGTGTACAAGCCCTTGAACAACGAGCTGGAGCGATTGCAGGATGCCTGACTGGATCGCGAACGGCTTCAAGAGTTTACGTGAATGACGCAAATGGACAGAGGAATGCATGACGCACGGCAATGGGTTCATCCCGTTGATGCTTGATTTCTGGGTCAGGTGACCTTCAATGATTGCCTTTGCGCCGACCACACCGAACACAATGATGTATTCGATCCTGGGAGTTGCACATGAGACAGAAAGTCGTGCTCTTTGCTTTGCTCGTGGCTGTGACCTGCTTTCCGCTTCTCACCGGATGCGGCAGCGGAACGCGTGTATCTTCACTGGGCACCATCAGTCCGGCTCGAGTGACTGCAGGTTCCGGTGATTTCACTCTTATGCTCACCGGTACAAACTTCACAAAGACGACGCAGGTTTTCTTCGGTACGCTTCCATTGATTCCCAGCTCTATTACAACCAGCCAGTTGGTCGCAACCGTTCCGGCCAGCGCCGTGGCAAAGGCTGGCGTGCTCAACGTTACGGTCTCCAGCGGCCTTCCCACCTCAGCCTTGAGCTTCACGGTAGAAAACCCCGCACCTGTTCTGACTGCTCTCTCGCAGGAGTCGATCCTGCTGAACAGCACGTCTGTTTCTGTTGACATCACAGGGTCGAACTTCGTCTCCACCAGCACGGTTCAATTCGGCGGCAAGGTCTTGACTCCAGCGACGGTCACTACCACAAAACTGACGGTCGCTTTGCCTGACAGCGAATTGACCCTTGCGAAGACGCTGTCAGTGGCCGTGACGAATCCATCGCCAGGTGGCGGCACATCCAGCGCAACGAGCTTCAGCGTTCTGAATCCCGTACCTGTGATCTCTGCTCTGTCACTCGACAATACGCTGGTTGACAGTGCCGACTTTACCCTCAGCCTGGCAGGCAGAGGATTCGCGCCGGGCATGACGGTTCGATTTGGCGCAGTCACCCTGACGCCGACGGAGATTGCGCCCACGCAGGTGCTGATTCTGGTGCCTCGGACCGCCGTTGGGAAGGGATCCATCCTGGATGTGGCTGCGACCAACACCGGGCCGGGCGGCGGACTCTCGAACGCGATGCGATTTACAGTGAACAATCCTGTTCCCGTCATTCAGTCGATCTCAGTGAACAAGATGTTGCTGCGCAGCGATGCGTTCACGTTGGACATCTCCGGCTCCGGCTTTGTTGAAGGCATGACGATCAAGCTGGGAGGGCTTGCGCTCGTTCCAACGTCCATTACGTCGTTTCAGGTGTCGATTGCGGTGCCCGCTGAGGCCCTGGCCAAGAGCGGAGTCTTCCCTGTGCTCGCATCGAACACTGAGCCGGGGGGCGGCGCATCGAATGCTGTCGACTTCACAGTGGAGAATCCAGCCCCCGCTCTCACTGCACTCTCTTTGAGTCAGACTCAAGCGGGGAGCGCCGACTTTTCGCTGGTTCTCACTGGCTCGCAGTTCATTGAGACATCCAAGGTGATGTTTGGCGCTTTGCAACTGACTCCGAGCGCGTCATCGGCAACAGAGCTGACTGCCGCGGTGCCTGCATCCGCGGTCGTTGATGGCGGCACTTATCCGGTCTCAGTCAGCAATGAGGGGCCCGGCGGCGGGGCATCGAATGCCCTGCCCTTTGTCGTGAACAACCCTGCACCGACCATCTCCGCGCTTTCACCCAAGACGGTTCTTCTGGGCAGCACATCGTTCTCATTGACCGTTACCGGAACCGGATTCGTGCACCAAGGCACGGTTCTGTTCGACAGCACGACGCTTGTTCCGTCTTCGTATACCAGCACATCTCTCAATGTTCTTGTTCCAGATGCAGCCCTCACGAAGGCCGGCCCATTGATGGTCAGCGTGAACAATCCTTCGCCGGGCGGGGGTACATCGGACACACTGCGCTTCGTGGTGGAGAATCCGGTACCCGAGGTGAGTGCTGTAACGCCCACCAGCCTGAACACGAGCACAACCGACACAACGGTGACACTGGTTGGCACTGGATTTGTGGACGGCGTCGCGGTAACGCTTGGCACGGAGACACTCACTCCGATTTCGATTCAGCCAAAATCCATCCAGGTCAGTGTTCCTGCTGCGCTGCTGGCAAGCGCGGGCACGCTGCGATTCTCGGTCACCAATCCGGAACCGGGAGGAGGACTGTCGAATTCGATCAGCGCAACCGTTCACAGCAAAGCGCCGACTGCGTGGCGCACAGTGGTCAATAACAAGCTGAACGCGCCAGACTCCGCTTCGATGTATCAGGGATACAACCAGCCTTCAGTGAATACACGCGGCGTGGTCGTCTTCAAGGGCCAGACCAAAGCGGATTCCGGACCGACGGTCGGCATCTACACGCGCGATATGTCGGCTGGCGGGATGCGGCCGATCCTGCGAGTCACAGACAACAATACCGCTGTGCCGCAGCCGAACAACACGTCCTACAACGGAAGCCTCGCCACGTTCATTCAGTTCCCGTCGTTCCCGCGGATCGACAGGGACTCGGACACCGTTGGCTTCAGAGGGCAGTCGCAACCGGTGTGGACCTTCACACTCGGCGATGGAACCGAAACGCGAATCGGCAGCACGGGCATCTTCAGCAATCCGGGAGGCCCGCTGTTGACCGGACAGGGACTGATGGGGACTGCGCCTGGATTCGAGTTCATGCAAGTCCCAGGCGCTCCGGCAGGAACGCGCTTTGATCAGTTCCCTGGATCACCAAGCATCGGGAACAACTCCACAATCGCATTCAAGGGCAACTACACGGTAGACGGTGGAGGACTGACCGGAGTATTTTTCCGAGACCTGATGCAGGGCAACGGGCAGTCTCCTGTGGAGTTGATCGCTCACTCCGGCACGCTGATTCCAGGGCAGGCTGAGGGTGGCACCGCGATCTTTGCATCCACAGCGCCTCCCAGTGCTGCCGGTGGGACCGTTGTCTTTGTGGGTCTTGATAACGAAGACAGTCCGACGATGGGCGGCATTTACGCTGCGCCGCTCGTTTCGAACCCGACGCTGGAGCCGCTGGTCACCATTGGCTCACACGTACCGGGCGAAGCCGAGGGCGTGGTGTTCACGCGCCTCAGTGAGGGGCTTGCTTTCGACGGCCGCTATGTTGCGTTCTGGGGTGCGTGGGGCAGTGGCACGCGCACGCGCATGCTGGTGTGCGGCACAGATGGCAACAAGGACATGCTCGCCAGTTGCAATGCCATGTATCCCAATGGCTACACAGCCGAGGAGCCCGCGCTACAGGGGATCTTTGTCTACGACACAACGACGAAGGTGCTCTATCCCGCGGCCAAAAATAACAACGGTGAATTTGACGACTTTGTCTACTGGGTCTTCTCAGGCCGCCCGCCGAACGTCGGCCAGTCTGGCGGGGATGTCCCAGAGCCTCCACGCTGGCGCTCGTCTGCATTTGTTGCGGTTTCTGGCGCGGCAGCCGGAGCCACGACAGATGCCTTCAAAGTCGCTTTGAAGGCGGGAACCGGAACGGTAGACGGCGTGTACCTGGCGGTTGGGCCGGAAGCACAGCCCATCCAGACCATCGTCGATACGACCTTTACCGGACCTGAAATTGATCCGGAGGCTCCGTCTGGTTCGTTTGTCACGACGCTGGGCATGGAGCGCGATGGATTGCGCAACAACTGGTTCGTTGTGACCTCCAGCATGCTTGACCCCGTAACCAGCGAAAGCGGTGCCGGAGTGTACATCACCGAGGTGGCGCCGCAATAAGCGCGGGGGAGCAATCTCCCGCGTAAGGCGGCCTTAAACATGGAGCGTTGATTGTGCAAGCCAGACCAACGTGCATGTCGCAAGTCGAAAGGAGCAACACATGAAATCCCTGAACTCATATCTAACCCTGTCGCACCTGCGATCCGGCCTGAAGATGGCAACATGGATAGTGGCTATCGTCGCGTTGGGACTGGTGGGATGTGGCGGCGACGGATCGAGCTCAACGACCCTAGCAGCCACCACCGCCGTGCAGGTGAATATGGGGGACGCGCCAGCCGACTGGCTGCTCTCCTTCTCGATGAACGTCTCTTCGATGTCGTTGAAGACTAGCAATGGGGAATCCGTTACCGTGGCTGGCAGCTCCACGCCTATGGAAATGATTCACCGGCTTGGAACAATGGAGCCCGTCGCCCTGATCGCGGCTCCACGAGGAACCTATACCAGCGCGCAGCTCAGCATTGCGTCCTGCACTTTCTCTTATCTTGACCCGAACACCGGAGCGCTGCAGCAGAAAACGCTGAACGGTCCAATCAATGCATCGGTTCCGCTGGGTTCGAACGTAACGGTCGGGACCACGCCGCTGGCATTGAACTTTGATCTGGATCTGGAACACTCGCTCTCCGGCACCACCGGCAGCGCCTTCCAGTTCTCGCCGCAGTTTCACATTGGCACCGGCGCATTGAGCGGAGGCAGCGGCAATGGCATGAACGCCCGGTATGGCGGGATGTACCAGCTCATGGGCGTTGTGACTGGCGCGTCGGCGGACTCGTTCAGCGTGAAAGCGTTCCAGGTCGCCAACACGTTTACCTTCAGAATCACCACAGAAACGCAGTTCCAGGGACGCGTAAGCCAGGCATCACAGCTGGGAACTGGCATGGGCGTGCTTGTAACTGCGGCATTACAGTCCGACGGAACCTTTGCCGCGAAGCGTGTGCGCGCCACGATGAGTTCCGCCGGTGCAATGGGTGGGGGCATCATCACCGCGGTCGATGCGGTTCCTGCAACGCAACTGACGATCGTGATGCAGAACGGCGCAGGAGCGAGCATCAACACGGATTACCTCTCCAAGACGCTGCTGGTCAAGCTTCTGGAGACGACCACGTATGAAATGGATACAGACCGCGTCAGTCTGAACGGCCTGGATTTCACGCCCGTCATCGATGCGAGCAATATCCATGCCGGGCAGAGCATCCTGCCGTTGAGCGACACGGCCATTACACCCATCAGTTCCTGTGATCCGGTGTGCGGCGAACTGACGGCCTCAACCGTGCGGTTGCGCGAGCAGGGAGCCAGAGGTACGGCAACCGTGGACATTAATCCAGGCGTCGTTACATCGTTCACGCTGACGCTGCCCACGGACTGCGCCTTTACGAAACTGACTGGAGCATCGACGATCATAGTCTATCAGCAGCCAGGAACCAACGTGGAAGACAACACAGCCATCACCGCCGGGACTACCCTTCGCGTGCATGGCTTGCTCTTCTTCAGCGGCGAGCAGTGGCGACTGGTCGCCTCCACCATCTCGTCGACTACCTGAGGGCAGTACGCGCGGCACAGTGCGGCTGAACGTGCAGAAATCTTGAGCACTGCAAAAATGCGTTGAATGGCCTGTGGACAGGGCAGATCATCCTGAGGAAAGATCGGGATGGCCTGCTCGCCACAGGTCTTCTTTTTTTGTGCGGTCGCTGAACAGGAGGGGCGCTGCCGGCGCGATGCAGGCGTCGCGCGATGGATGACTCTTCCGGACGGCTGCAATCAAAGAGCAAGAATCTGCTGCCACAGCGCGGGATCAACCGGGACGCCGAGCGCACGATTTTCCGCACGGAGCCGCAATGTTTTTTCTCCGGGATAGCGGACGGGCGAGTCAACCTGTGCCGTCGGCGCATCAGGGACTCGCTACGGCCGATTGATGGTGCGATCTTGCGGTTCGATAGGCCGGACTTTTTGATCTTGGCGATCGCCAGAGCGCGATCGAGATCGGAGAGCTGATCCCAGTCCTGCTGGAGCTGATGGGTGGCCGGATCTTGAGCATCGGAATCGATCTGCATGGAAAGGATGGTAGTAGCACAGCGGCACGGCGGGCTGTGTGGATCGTCACTGAGCGTCGCAACCGGCCGGTGTGCGGAAGATGTGCATGTGCAGAGGCGCAACCGTGGGTGTTGCGCAGGGTCGAGATGCGTGGGTGCGCAACGACAATCGAGAAAAGTGGGCTGTTGCGCACCGGACCAGGGGGGAAGTGCGCAACGAAGCGGGCCTGATTTGCCCCATAAATGGTGTAATGTGCGCTCAGTTGTGAAGACTCTTCAGGGAAACGCATGTTCCCGGGGTCTGGGCTATAAAAGTGCGAACATCGACCGCCCCGGAACAAATCCAGCCGTTTTCCGCCCTGTGCCAGGCAGCCAGAACGCGCCGGAAGCACCTACTCGATCAGTGTCACAGAAGCCGAACAGGGAGCCCACAACAAGACGGGGCCCAGTGAGCAAGGTGCTATCGCCCACACGTACGCGTGGGATTTGTTGCGGGCAGGACGGAGAGCCCCTGGACCTTCTGGGATCGAGAAGCGTGATCGCCGCTTCATCAAGGGGCGGCGTCGGCGTTTAATAGGTTGCGCGTGGATGAGGCAGAGCGAAGGTCTGGGTGGGCTGAAAAAGGCGGCGGGAGAGGCGGTATAAAGAGCGGTCGAAAGGAAAATTATAGGATTTCGCTGAAACTGTCTATACTAGATCATTTCTCTTGAAGGTGTATAGTAGAGTTGGCGATGCTCCGCGCACATGCTATGGCGCGACCTTATTCGGATGATTTGCGGCGCAAGCTGCTTGAGGCCTTCGACCAGGGCAAGGGGAGCCTGTCGGAATTGGCTGGACGTTTTGGCGTGAGCTTGGGCTGGGCGTGGAAGGTATCGGCGGCCCGGAAGCGTACTGGACGGATGGAGCGGCCCGGTTATCGTCCCGGAGCCAAGCGCCGGATCGATGAACAGGCCTTAGCCGGGTTGTTGCGTGCCCACCCCGACGCGACCTTAGTCGAGTTACAGGAAGCGTTAGAGAACAAGAGCGGGCTTCGCTTCAGCACGCAACATCTGTGGCGAGTGGTGAAGCGGCTCGGCTTCCGGCTTAAAAAAAGTCACTCCACGCCCAAGAACGCGACACGGAAGAGAACCGCAAGCGGCGCGAAGAGTTCGTCGAGGTGATTGGCAGCATCGACCTGGACCGGTTGATCTTTCTCGATGAGAGCGGCGTCTCTACGCAGATGACGCGCCTGTATGCGCGTTCGACCGGAGGCGCGCGCATCCATGAAACCACGCCCGACGGCCGATGGAAAATCCTCACCATTCTGGGGGCCATCAGCACCCGCGGCATGATCGCCGCCATGACCATCGAGGCGGCCACGGACCGGGAGATCTTCCTCGCCTATCTGGATGAAGTCTTGTGCCCGAAACTGCGGCGCGGCGACGTGGTGGTGATGGACAATCTCAGTTCGCACAAGGTCAACGGAGTGCGCGAAAGAATCGAGGCGGCCGGAGCCAGGTTGCTCTACCTGCCGCCCTACTCGCCGGACTTGAACCCCATCGAGAAGGCCTGGGCAAAGCTCAAACAACTGCTACGCGCGGCCAAGGCGAGGACCAAACGGGCCTAGTTGGCGCCGGACGTGCCCGCCCCCTTGCGCCGCGAAAGCACAAACGACTTCCGCCGGTCGTTGGAGGCGTGGTCGATCTGCTTCCAGAAGCCCACAAAGTAGTCCACGGCAGAGATCGTCGAGACCAGCACCGTGAAGTAGATTGCAGCCACGGCAAGCCAGTTCACCGGGATCACCAGGTCGCCGAACTGCCACATATCCCATCGGTGCGCCAGGATGGCCGAGACGACCGAGACAATCTGGGCGACCGTTTTGAGCTTGCCCAGATCGCTGGCCTGGATCGTGAACCCTTCAGAAGAGGCAATGGAGCGCAGCCCGGACACCAGAAATTCGCGTCCGATAATGACCACGGCGATCCAGACCTTGACCACATGCGGGTTGTAGGCCACCAGGGCGATCAGCGCCGCGGTCACCATAATCTTGTCCGCCAGCGGATCAAGCAGCATCCCCATTGTGGTGATCTGGCCGCGTTTGCGGGCCAGGTAGCCGTCCAGCCCGTCGGTGATGGAAGCCAGGATGAACAGCACCGAGGCCAGAATCTCCTGCGCGCCGCTCGCCCCTTGCCACGGGAAATGCGGCGAGAGTATCCACAACAGCAGCGGGATCATGACGATCCGGCTCATCGTGATCGAGTTGGGCAGGTTCATGGCTCGTACATCCCAGCGCGGGCGGCTTCTCCGGCTTGGGTCCATTATTGCACTGCTTTGTGTCCGTGTGGGTTTACGCTCTGCGAGATGCAGCGCGGATCTGCCCAGCGCTACTTTGCCCGCGAGCTGGCCAGCGGATAGGAGGCAACCAGAAAGCGCGCCTGATCGCTGTCAATTGCCGTCAGTTCCAGCAGTTCCACGTCACGCGACACGAGCAGCCGCGTCCGAAACGCATACGACTTCCCTGCCTCGGCGGTGAAATGCGCCAGCTCCACGCGCTGGTCAACGAAGGCGGATTGCAACGTAGCGCACACATGATGCTCCCCCGGCGTCACCGGAACGGAAAAGTACGAATCCGCATGATTGGCGCCGACCCAGGCTCCATCCAGGCCAAGAATCGTGGTGGGATAGCCGGGCGGATGAGCGAGAAACGTGCCTGCGTCGTGGATAAAGTAGATACGCGCCTTTCCCGGCTCAATGGGCGCCATCATGTGCTGCGTCTTGTCCAGCGTGACTTTGAAGCGCGCGG
This sequence comes from Acidobacteriota bacterium, assembly GCA_021805025.1. Classification (GTDB taxonomy): domain Bacteria; phylum Acidobacteriota; class Terriglobia; order Terriglobales; family Acidobacteriaceae; genus Telmatobacter. The sequence goes on along the minus strand of JAJZGF010000008.1, from coordinate 64,214 downwards.
TCTCAGGTCCGCAAGCCGGCGCCAGCCGCGCATCCGGCTTCTGCGCCACGGCAGACGCAGTCAGCAAAGCTGCAATCAGAGCGGCTTTCATCCTTCTTCCCTTGTCGGAGCGAATGGCCTTCCGGCCAAACCAGCCAGGGCAGCATTAAGAATTCGAGCTTGCGTAGCGGTCAAGGCACGTGCGGAACAGGCCTCACGCCCATCCCGCACCGACTGCCTCCGCCACGCTGCGCCTGCCCGTAGCTTACGCGTAGATCCCGCGCTGCTTGATGGTGAAGGCGACGCGATCAATCGACAGCATATACGCCGCGATCCGGTTGTTCACGTTGTGCGCTTCCGCATAACGGACCACGTCTTCAAAGCTGTCGCGCAAGATCGTCTCTAGCTGCTCGTTGACGATCGCTTCTTTCCAGAAGTAACCCTGCCGATCCTGCACCCACTCAAAGTAGCTCGCGGTCACCCCACCAGCATTGGCCAGAATGTCGGGCACCACGAAAATACGCTTCTCGGCCAGAATTTCATCGGCCACTGCGGTGGTGGGACCGTTCGCGCCCTCCACCACAATCCGCGCCTTGATCTTGTCCGCATTGCGGCTCGTGATCACATTCTCCGTGGCTGCCGGAATCAGGATCTCGCACTCGGCCGTGATCAGCTCGTCACTTGGAATCGCCTCCGCGCCGCGGAAGCCCAGAGTTGTGCTATTGCGGCTCTTGTATTCCAGCAATTGATGGATGTCGATGCCCGCCGGATTCAGCAGGCCGCCCTCTTTCTCTGCAATGCCGATAACCTTGTAGCCGTGCTCCATCAGCAGCCGAGCCGTGTTTGACCCCACGTTGCCGAAGCCCTGGATCACCACCCGGCAGCCTTCCACTGGCTGATTCAGGTAGCGGAGGCTCTGGTCGCATACCACCTTCACGCCGCGGCCTGTGGCTTCAATCCGGCCCCGAGATCCGCCAATATTCAGCGGCTTGCCCGTCACCACACTGGTCACCGTGCGGCCCATGTGCATGGAGTAGGTGTCCATAATCCACGCCATGGTCTGCTCGTTGGTATTCATGTCGGGCGCGGGCACGTCTTTTTCCGGCCCGATGAAATCGATAATTTCAGAGGTATACCGCCGCGTCATGCGTTCCAGTTCGCCGTGGCTCATGGCCTTGGGGTCGCAGATCACGCCCCCCTTGGCGCCTCCGAATGGAATATTGACGACGGCGCACTTCCACGTCATCCAGCTGGCAAGCGCCCGCACCTCGTCCAGGGTCACATCGGGGGAGTAGCGGATGCCGCCCTTGGCGGGTCCGCGGGCTATATTGTGCTGTACACGAAAGCCGGTAAACATCTCAATACGACCATCATCCATCGCGACCGGGAAATGAACGATAATCTCGCGCGCGGGAGTCCTGAGCAGTTTCCACAGGCCTTCATCGAGGTTCAATTTACGTGCTGCAAAGTCGAACCGCGCGCTTTGGGCTTCCCAGGGGTTAATCTCCTGGTCCAAAGTCACAGTTTGTGGTGCCGTTGGCATATCACTCTCCAATTCCTGGCGCCTTCAAAAAAAAGCCGCCGTTCGCCTCAGGGAATCATTGCCCGATTAGATGCGCGTTCCACATTCCCGGATGGCAGGCACGTGACGCGACCTTCACAGCTCCCTGGGCTCATTCTTTCAGTCAGGGCAGACCTTGCGCTCTGCTCAAACCCTTGTGAGTCTAGGCTGCCAGACCAGCATCGTCAAGCGCGTGAATCACCTCGACTGCAGCTGCTGAACCCTAAGAATATCCCTGTCCTGCAACGTCGTCCTGCAGCCAGCCGAGGCATCCGGGAGGCCAATAAGGCCCCGTACGCATCGACTTAGTTAATGCCATCGCCGGGACGACCCTGCAAATCCGTCCCGAACTCTGCGCGGTAAGTTACACTCTGCACAGGCTTAACTTCTTCACCCTGGCCGGTTGCAGCAGCAGCAGAGTGAGCGACCCTCATGGCTGCGAAGTAGGCAGAACCCACCGGTTGTGCCTGATTGCTCAGCAGGTGCGGGTTGAGCAGTTTTCGCCGCGAATCCCGCCCGCAAAATGGTGGGACTCTGAAGGGCAACTGTGCCCGCGAGATATGGAGATCACATGGCGGCCGCCAACAATATATTGGTCGTCGACGATGATGGGGTTGTGGGTTCGCTTGTCTCCACCATGGCGCGGAGCATAGGCTTTCAGTGCATTGTGACCAAAGACGCCGCCAACTGTCACAAGCTCGTTACGGCCGATACGGCAGTCATTATTCTCGATCTCATCATGCCGGGCATGGACGGCATTGAAGTTTTGCGCCTGCTCGGGGAGCAGAAGTGCAGGGCGCGCATCGTGCTCATGAGCGGCATGGACAAGCGCGTCATCGAAACCGCCAAGAAGCTCGCCCGCACCCTCGGCCTCGTCGTCGTCGGCTACCTGCAAAAGCCCTTCGGCGTGGAAGAGTTGCGCACTGCGCTCGGCGACATCGCTCCCGACGAAAGTCTCCTGGTCGCGCACGAAAAGCCAAAGCTTGATTTCCCGGATGCGGAACTGGCGCGCGCATTCGCACAGGCCGAGTTCGTCAACTACTATCAGCCGCAAATCAGCTTGAAGACCGGAATGGTCATTGGGGTCGAGGTTCTGTCCCGCTGGTTCAATCCTCGACGCGGCGTCATTCTGCCTGAACACTTCATCGCGCGTGCTGAATCCATGGGCTTCATCGACGCCCTCTGCTGGAGCACCGCGGAGATGGCGCTCGCAGACGTCCACCAGTTCCGGGACAAACTCGGCGCACAGACACGAATATCCCTCAATGCATCCATCCACACCCTGCGTGACCTGAAGTTCCCTGACATGTTCATGGCTCTGCTCGATCAGCATAGGTTTCCTGCCGAAAGTATCGTGATTGAAATTACCGAAACCGGCCTCATCCGCGAGTTGGCCCGCACCCTTGATGTGCTCACCCGGCTGCGCATGAAATCCATCCAGCTTTCCATCGATGACTTCGGCGCAGGCTACGCCATGATGCAACAGTTACAAAATGTCCCGGCGACGGAATTGAAACTCGACATGAGCCTCGTCCAGAACATGCATGCCAGCCACACCGACCGCGTTATGGTCGAAAAGACCATCGAAATGGGTCACGAACTGGGCATGGAGGTCATGGCCGAAGGGGTGACCACAAAGGAGCAGGTCACGCTGCTGCAGCGCATGGGGTGTGATGGCGCGCAGGGATTCCTCTTTAGTCCTGCTTTGCCCCTTGCCGGGTTGGTCAAATGGCTGCAGGGAGCAGGCGCCGCGCGCCTGATTTGAACGCAAGGCAACGACCAGCCTGCGCACCGGAACCGTTACACTGAACCTTGTGAAGACCTCGCAATCCCTCATTCAGCCCAGCCGCAAAGACTTCCTTGCGCTCGCCAAGGAACACACACTCGTGCCGGTCTACCGCACCCTTTCGGCCGACCTGGAGACGCCTGTCTCCGCCTTCCTCCGCGCCGCCTGGCCAGAGCAGGAGTGCTTTCTCCTGGAGTCGGTCGAAAATGGCGAGCAAGTAGGCCGCTACACCTTTATTGGACTCAATCCCTACAAACGCATCGTAGCCCGCGGCCAACGGATCGCCATCACCGAGGGCAAGCGAACCACGCACATTGAGGGCGACGTCTTCCACATCCTGCATCAGGCCCTGGGCGGGCATAAGCCCGCGCGCCTTTCCGGGTTGCCGCCCTTCACCGCCGGCGCAGTCGGCTTCTTCGCCTACGATGCCGTCCGCCAGATCGAACGCCTGCCCGAGTTGGCCGACGATGAACTGGGCGTGCCGGACGCCTGCCTGCTCTTCTTCGATGAAGTGCTGGCCTTTGACCACGTGCGCAAGCAGATCTGGCTCATTGCCACCGCCGACGTAAGCCGGTACCCGCCCGACAAGGCCTACGCCGATGCGGTCAAGCGGCTGGCCCGCCTTGGAAAGCGCCTTGCGCAACCGCTCCCCAGCCTGCCCGCGGTCAAGGGCACGCCAAAGCTGAAGGTCACGCATCGCACCCGCAAGCAGGATTTTCTGGCGGCTGTGAATCGCACCAAGGAATACATCGTCGCGGGCGACGTCTTTCAGACCGTCCTCTCACAGCGTTTCGACATGGAGCCGGGCACAGACACATTTCAGGTCTACCGCGCCCTGCGCGCCGTCAATCCCAGCCCCTATATGTACTTCCTCCGCTTCACTCCGGAAGGTCCACTGGGTAAGAAAGCACCTCCGCAGATCTCCTCCAAAAGATCAAAAAAGTCGGCGACTGTGGAGTTGGCGGGCTCGTCGCCGGAGTTGCTGGTGCGCGTACATGACGGCAAGGTCGAGTACCGTCCCATCGCCGGAACCCGCCCCCGCGGCGTGACTGAAGCAGAGGACCTGGCGCTGGAATACGAGATGATGCACGACGAGAAAGAACGCGCCGAACACGTGATGCTGGTGGACCTGGGCCGCAACGATGTGGGCCGCGTCAGCAAATTCGGCAGCGTCAAGGTGGATCGCCTGATGTTCGTCGAGCGTTACAGCCATGTGATGCACATTGTCAGCACGATTGAAGGGCAGCTTAAGCCCGAGCTGACCGCCGTGGACGCTCTGCGCGCCTGCTTCCCCGCCGGCACTCTCAGCGGCGCGCCCAAGGTGCGGGCCATGGAAATTATCGAGGAACTCGAACCGGCGCGGCGCGGCGCCTACGGCGGCACAGTCCTCTACGCGGACTTCTCCGGCAACCTGGACTCCTGCATCGCCATCCGTTCCCTGCTCACGCAGAACGGCAAAGGCTATGTCCAGGCGGGCGCCGGCATCGTAGCTGACTCAGTTCCGGAGCTGGAGTATGAGGAGTCCATCAATAAGGCGCGTGCAGTGATTCGCGCCATCGAACGCGCGCGGGAGATGTAAGGCACTCACTCCGCGCCAAAGATGCGGCGGAAAAAGTGGCCTACGTGGCCGAAGAATCCAGCCTTGTTTTTATGTGCGGGCCGCGGCGCTGCCGGTGTTGCGGCCGCGGCCTTGTTCGCCGTCGCCGGCTCCCTGACGGTCGCGGTCTGCGCCGCGCTGCCCGCCGCGTTGAAGACCAGGGGCGGAGACGGCCCCGCAGGCTGACCCTCGCGCTTCGCCGGGCTGGGCTTGGGCTGCGGTGTTGGCGCAAGACCCGCGCTCTGCGCCAGCGGAAACTCATTCGTGCCGGGATGCGGCTCTGGCGGGCAGCCGCATGGCTCTTTTTCCTCGTCCACCACCTCATGGACGCTCCCATGCTGGAACATGACCCGCTGGCCGGGCTGCACGCGGTAATTGCTTCCATCAAAAACGCTGGTCACCAGCACATAGGGCGCGTCCGCGCCGGGATTATCAATGCACGTGTCGCCATGCTCGCCAAGACGCACCTTCACGTCTGCCGCGCCGGGTCCGCTGATTAGGATGCGGAAGTCGGGCGTCAGCAGCACGTCGGCGCTGCGTCCTGTGGCAAAGCTGGCCTCCACCGCGCCGTGATCCAGAGCTATCATCAGGCCGGGGATCTCCCCAACGGGCGCGCTCGAGTCCGCGGCCAGCTTTACGGCAGTTGAAGCGCAGACGCGCAGCGTCCCGCGATGCGGCAGCATCACATCGGTGGTGGAAGTGCCTGAAGTGACGGTGCCGCTCGCCGCAATGATCGCCTTGCCTGAGGTCACTTCCAGCGCGCCGGTGACGCTGGCGCCGCTTCCTGAACTCGTGCCGTCAATGGGCACGATCGCAATCGGGCCGGCCACGCTTGCAGCCGCTGCCGACGATGTGGGAGCGGCCGCACTCTGCGCAAACAGTTGCGGCAGGGCCGCGGCAAGAAGCCCGGCACAGAGCAGCTGGACTGGAAGACGCTGTATCGCTTGCGGCAGGGCTGGCATCGTGGCTACATGTCCAGGAAGTTGCGGATCATCTGGTGGCCGCCTTCGGTAAGGACGCTCTCGGGGTGAAACTGCACGCCCTCAATCGGCAGGCTGCGATGACGCAGGCCCATGATCACCGTGCCGCCATCGGACTCCGGGGTGCGCGCAGTCACGATCAGCTCTTTCGGCAAGCTCTCCTCCGCCACAATCAGCGAGTGATAGCGGGTGCAGGTCAGCGGGTTGGGCAGAGTGGTAAAGATGCCTTTGCCATCGTGCGTCACAGGACTCGTCTTGCCGTGCATCAGATGGTGCGCGCGGACAACCTGCCCGCCAAAGGCCTCGCCAATGGCCTGATGGCCCAGACAAACGCCAAGAATCGGCGCCTTGCCCGCCATGCGCCGGATCAGCGGAACCAGGATGCCTGCCTCGCCGGGCGTGCAGGGGCCGGGCGAGAGCAGAATCCGCTCCGGCTTCAGGGCTTCCACCTCTTCCACCGTCAGCTCATCGTTGCGATAGACGACGACCTTCGCACCCAGTTCGCCCAGATACTGAACAAGGTTGTAGGTGAATGAATCGTAGTTGTCGAGAACAAAGACCATGGTTGAGTTCAGTGTAGCGCGCGGGGTGCAAAACAACTACGCGGAAGATGGGAAACGGCCGCTCCACGCCTCGCACCAGGTTGCCCCCGCCCAAGCGACAGTGACGCCGCCTGCGCCTACTTTCCAGTTGCAGCCGTAGCCGCCGGCGGTGCCTGCACGTGCAGCACGATGCGCCGATACGACGTGAGCCGCGGTGCTCCCTCATCGGTCACTTCCAGAATGATGTGTGCAACCCCCTCCCCTCTGCAAGGAATCAAGCCGGGAATCCACGCGTCGCGACACGGGGAGTGGATTGTCACCTGGGCCTTGGGACTATTGGCGGCCGTAATGGCCACATCGGCGCCGTGACTACCCGCAAGGCCCGCCTCTTCGTAAACCCACCACTTGTAGTGCAGCGCCTGCCCATCGGGGTCCTTGCTCCCTGTCGCGTCCAGCGTCACCGTCTGCTTTGCCGCAACGGTGAACTCGACGGGAGCAGTCCCCCCTTGTCCATTCACCACCAGTTCGGGATTGTGGTTGGCGTGCGCAAAGTCCTTGATCGTCCAGTCCATGCGCGCGGCAAAGTCATTCTGGTAAGCCTCGCGCCAGCGCCAGATCGTCGCCTGATCTGAAACATGCTTCACGCCGTCAATGCCGACCACGCGATCCTGTGAGGTTGCACGCGTAAATTCGTCGCCGCCCTGCGTCCAGATAGCATGGGGTTCGCCGTAGGGCTGTCGATAGACATAGCGCCCGCCCCAGCCACCCCAGTCCGGCCTCCGATAAGCATTCAAACCATTGTCGATCAGGCCAAGATACGACGGAGTATCGCCTTCCATGATGAAGAGAAACTTCGGATACCACTTGCCCATCGGGCCCTTGGCGCGAATATGCGTCTCAAGCCACTCATTGGTCACCAGGCTTGTATCGGCTCCCGCGCCGTTGCGGTAGAAGAGATCACCGCTGATACCCGTCCAGGTCGCGTAATAGTACTCCTCTCCGTTCGGCGGACTGGGCTTGACCACATAAAACAGCGCGGGAAACTCGCGGCGAATCCATGGCCCGGCGTCATCCTGATCCGAGATCGAAGAGACTCGCAAATGAGATACCAGCCGCTCCATCTCCGCCGGCGAATGCCCGGCGCGCAAATCGATCAGCGCCTGCGCCAGCGTGTTGACGCCGCCCCAGAGGCAGATCCACAGCGGGCGCGGATCGTCGCGTTCCATCGCCTTCATCAACGCCTGCGAGCCGGCAGACGCTTTACCCTCTCCGGTAGCGGCCATGCCGTAAGCAGGCTGGCCCGCAAAGATGCGCTGATCCAGTTCTTCGGCGGTGGGCCAGCCCTTGGCATGCAACTGCAGGTTGGGCCGCACCTGGCCATAGGCCTGAACAATGGCGTGCATCGTCTCGGGATGTGTGGCGGTCCTCTGCCAGGTCGATGTCGAGGCAATCATGGCCTCAAGGTCGAGTTCGTTCGAGTAGAGCAGCAGGCGCACAAACGACATCTGATCGTCGGGCTCGTTCCCGATGTCGCTGATGATCGCCACTCGCGGGTGCCCGGTAAAACTGTCAGCCGCCGGGGGAAGCGCGGCCTGAGCTGCCGCCGCTGCGCCAAAACACAATCCGACCACCAGCATGATCCACGCCCGCAAACCGCTCTGCATGAGTTCATCCATCCGCATCGATCTCCTCCACACGCATTCGTTGATTCCCTGCCTCGCCCTGGCTCTGCGTACGCAATAGTAGTTGACAGCCGCAAAGGGATCATCGATAGTGAGATTACAACATCATGCATGTTTGCATAAATATGCATACTTTCGTGATGCATGTCAGGAGCGACGATGATCGACTCTACACCCCGCGAATCCGGGATTGCCGGATCAGGACTGGTGCCGAATCTCCGCCAGTCTGCCAATCAGATCCGGTTCAGCGCGATGACCATGACAAACCACTCAGGCCTGGGCCACACGGGCGGAGATCTCTCCTCTGCCGATATTCTTGCGACGCTGTATCTTGGCGGAATCCTGAACGTGAATCCGGCTCAGCCCGCATGGCCCCAGCGTGATCGCTTCATCATGAGCAAGGGCCATTGCTCCGGCGCTTTCTATTCCACCCTTGCGTTCAAAGGCTTCTTTCCGCCAGCCATGCTCGGAACCTTCATGGACCCGCTCTCAATGCTCAACGGCCATCCCGACCGCAATAAACTGCCCGGAGTAGAAGCCAACACCGGTCCGCTTGGTCACGGGTTGCCGATTGGTGTCGGCTGCGCTCTTGCCGCACGCATGCGCGGAGAAGCCTGGCGTACCTTTGTCCTGACGGGCGATGGCGAATTGCAGGAAGGCTCCAACTGGGAGGCGGCCCTGACCGCGCAGCAATATGGACTCGATAACCTCATCGTGATCGTCGATCGCAATCGTATCCAGCAGGGAGACTTCACGGAGAAGATCATCCGCATGGACCCTCTGGCTCCCAAATGGGCTGCCTTCGGCTTCGCGGTTACTGAAGTGGACGGTCATGATCACGCCACGATGCTGCGCACTTTCGCAAGCCTCCCTCTTGAAAAGGGAAAGCCATCATGCATCATCGCAAACACAATCAAGGGCAAAGGTGTTTCCTTTGCTGAGAACAAGCCCGCGTGGCATCACGGTGTGCCCACCCAGGAGCATCTCGCTCTGGCCGCCCTTGAACTCGGCGTGGAGGTCTCGCAGTGAGTACACCATTGACAGTTCCAGCAACCAGTCCTGCAACCGCAACACTCTACGATTGCCGCGATGCCTACTCTCAGGCGCTTGAATCCATGGCTGCAGCGGACCCGCGCGTGTGCGCCCTGGTCAGCGACTCCGTCTCCTCCACCAAGCTCAAGTCTTTCAGCCAGAAGTTTCCCGAGCGCTTTGTCAACGTGGGCATCGCCGAGCAGAATCTGGTGGGCGTCGGCGCGGGGCTTGCCGCCAGTGGTATGGTTCCCTACGTCTGCGCTGCTTCCTGCTTTCTCACCGCACGCGCCATGGAACAGATCAAAGTGGATCTGGGTTACTCGAAATTGAATGTGCGGTTGTGCGGCATGTCCTCCGGCATGGCCTATGGAGAGCTCGGCCCCACCCATCACTCCATTGAAGACCTCGCCTGGACGCGCATCATTCCCAATCTCTCCGTCGTTGTTCCCGCGGATCCGCTTGAGACCGCCGCAGCCATGCACTATTCTCTCCAACATATCGGCCCCATGTTTCTGCGCATCAGCCGCATGCCGGTGCGGGCCGTGCATCAGCAGGGCTTTCAGTTCACGCTAGGCAAGGCCAGCACTCTGCGCGCGGGCAACGACATAACTCTCATGGCCAACGGCGTCATGGTCTCGCGCGCGCTAGACGCGGCAGATACCCTGGATCAAATTGGAATTCACGCCCGCGTGCTGAACATGAGCAGCATGAGTCCAATGGACGTGGACGCCGTGCTCGACGCGGCGAGCACCACGCGCGGCATCGTCACAGCAGAAGAAGCGCTTGCTGCCGGAGGGCTGGGCGGCGCCGTGGCTGAGATTCTGGCCGTCCATCATCCTGCGCCCATGCGCATCCTGGGCGTGCCGGGAGTCTTTGCTCCCACAGGCTCCGCAGAATTTCTTCTTGAGCACTTCGGACTCACCGCGCGGGGAATCCACAATGCAGCTCTTGACCTGTTGGGGGAGAAGCCGTAAATGCCTTCCGGATTGATCCTGGCCATCGATCAGGGTACGACGAACACCAAGGCCCTTCTGGTAGACCGCTCAGGAGCGCCCGTCTTTCGCGCATCCGCGCCCGTTGCCTTGATTCACTCCGCGCTCGGCCATGTGGAACAAGATCCTGCTCAATTGTGGGATTCAGTGCTCGCCGTGATTGCTGAGTCCACTCGGTATGCCGCGCAGTGTGCGCGCTCCATTGATGCGCTCGCAATCTCTAATCAACGCGAGACCGCGACAGCATGGAATGCGCGCACCGGCGCTCCCGTTGCGCATGCCATCAGTTGGCAATGCGCGCGCTCAGCGGAGATTTGCCGGCGAATGCTTGCGCACACCGAGGCGATACGCGCGAAGACAGGCCTTCCCCTGGCGACTCTTATGAGTGCTGGAAAGTGGGCATGGCTGCTCGAAAACAACGCTCAGGCTCATTCCCTCGCACGGGACGAAGCGCTGCGTCTTGGAACCGTGGACAGTTGGTTGATTCATCGCCTCACAGGCGGCCAGGTCCACGCCACAGATCTCTCCAATGCATCGCGCACCGGTCTGCTCCATCTTGAGAACCTGATATGGGACGCCGAATTGCTCCGACTTTTCGGCATCCCTCTTTCCGCGATGCCGGATCTGCGCTCCTCGTCCGGTTCTTTCGGAATTTGCTTCGGCATCCCTGACCTTGAAGGCGTGCCCATACTCGCCGCGATTGGCGACTCGCACGCTGCCATGTTCGGCCATGGACAATACACCCCAGGCGCGGTCAAGGCAACCTACGGTACGGGCTCGTCCCTGATGGCGCTCACGCCGTCGTTGGCCGCCGACACACCCGTTCTGGCGCGAACCATTGCCTGGTCGATCGCAGACAAGACACAATTCGCTCTTGAGGGGAACATCGCCATGACCGGCTCAGCGGTGCAATGGGTCGGCGAGTTTCTTCACTTTGCCGATCCTGCGCAGCAGGCTGCTTCCCTTGCCGAAACGGTCCCCGATGCGGATGGCGTCTGCTTCGTGCCTGCTATGGTCGGCCTCGGCGCCCCGCACTGGGACGCATCGGCACGCGGAACGATTACCGGCCTGGGCCGATCGCATACATCGGCTCATCTTGCGCGCGCCGCAGTCGACGCCATTGCCTACCAGGTGGCGGATGTATTCTTCGCCATGGAAGAGGCGAGCAATTCTGTCTTCACCGCGCTGCACGCCGACGGCGGAGCCACACGCAACAGCACACTCATGCAGTTCCAGGCAGACATTCTCGGACTCCCGGTCTTGCGCTCCGTGAATGAAGAACTCTCGGCAACAGGAGCGTCCTGGCTAGCAGGCCTGGCACTGGGATGGTGGCATGACCTGGCAGAGATCGCCGCTCTGCCCCGCACTTCAGACCAGTTCACGCCGGCCATGGATTTGCCGGATCGCAAGCGCCATTACGGCGCCTGGAAAGTCGCAGTCCTGCGTGCGCGCCTGCATCCTGGGGCCGAAGCATGAGCGAAACCGCGGATGAAATCGTTCTTGAAGCGCGAGACATCACAAAGCGCTATCCGGGCACACTCGCGCTCGACGGCGTTGCCCTGCGTGTGCATCGCCACCAGGTCAACGTACTCATTGGTGAGAATGGCGCCGGCAAGTCAACCCTGATGCGCATTCTTGCGGGAGTGGAAACTGCCGACTCCGGAGAGATTCTGCTCGAAGGCACACCCATCCGCCTACGCTCGCCCCGTGAAGCAGCAGCACAGGGAATATCCATCGTCCACCAGGAGCTCTCCGTGCTTCCCAATCTCGACATCAGCGAGAACATCTTCGCCGGTCGCGAGCCGGTGAGGGCCGCAGTCCTGCTCAACCGCCCAGCAGAGGACCTTCGATCCACAAAGGCACTTGCGAGCCTGCGCAAGCCAATGCAAGTCCGCGTGAAGACAGCACAACTCTCGCTGGGTTGCCGCCAGATCGTTGAGATCGCCCGCGCTCTGGATCAGGGCGCAAGGGTTCTCATCTTGGACGAGCCCACGTCGGCGCTCTCCTCCACTGAGACCGACTCCCTTTTTCAGGTCATCGCGGATCTCAAATGCTCCGGCGTCACAATCATCTATATCTCCCACCGGCTTCACGAGTTGCTCCATCTCGGCGATTGGTTCACAGTTCTTCGTTCCGGCCGCATCGTAGGCCACGCCCCGCGCGCCGAGGTTTCCCGGCATTGGATCGTGGAAAGTATGTCGGGCCGAACGATAAGTGAGACGCCTGCGGATCGGCCCTCTCTCGCCCATGCGCCCCCTCTCCTCACCGCGCGCGGATTTACGCTTGCAGCCTCCAGCGCGGATGAGGCCGCACAGGCCGCGTTGCACGATGTGAGCTTCACGCTGCGTCGCGGAGAGATTCTTGGCATCTACGGATTGCTCGGCGCGGGTCGAACCGAATTGCTTGAGTCTCTCGCGGGCGCCCGGCGATTGCTTGCCGGAAGCGTCGTTCTCAACGGCGTGCAGGCTCATCTCTCCACTGTCTCCAACGCTGGAAAGCACGGCATCGTTCTCGTGCCGGAAGATCGCCAGCGGGATGGCCTTATCCCCGATATGTCGATCTTTGAAAACATCACCATCAGCGCCATGCGGGGAGTATTGCTCTCGCGCGCTCAGCAGTTAGCCCGTGTCCGAAAACTAGCAATGGAACTCAACATTGTTGCTACAGATTTGGAATTGCCCGTAACATCGCTCTCCGGCGGCAATCAGCAAAAGGTTCTCATCGCACGATGCCTGATGCGCAACCCGGCCTTGATCTTGCTCGACGAACCAACCCGTGGCGTGGACGTAAGCGCCAAGGCGGAGATATATTCCATCCTGCGCCGGCTCGCCGATCAGGGCATTGGCGTTCTCTTCACATCCTCTGAAATTGAAGAGACACGTACCCTCGCAGACCGCGTTCTGGTCCTCTGCCAGGGCCGCATCGCCTCTGAGTTGACGCGCGCCGAGATCACCGATGAGGCCCTCTTCGGCGCCGCCAGTCCCACCGTCAACACCCGGCCGCCGCTCTCTGGAGTTTCACTCGCATGACCACTGCCCCCGCCGTACAGCATCGCTCTCACCGTCTGGCCAAGTTCTCTGTGCGGGTACTTCTGTTTGTCCTTCGCGCACGCGCAGTTTTCGTGCTTGTCGCCCTGGTGGTGCTCTTCTCCGCTCTCGCTCCATCGTTTTTTACGGCCAATAACCTCGCCATTCTCTCTAAGCATGTGGCTATCTCAGCAATCCTGGCCATCGGTATGACCTTCGTCGTGCTTTCCGGTGGCATCGATCTTTCCGTTGGCTCCCTCGCAGGCCTCGGCGGAATGGTTGCGGGATACGTGCTGACGCAGGGCATCGTCCTTGCAGGCGTGCTCCACTATCCTCCCGTCTTCCTAGCCATGCTCCTCGCGTTTGCCGCCTGCCTCATCGTGGGGCTTCTTAATGGATGGCTCGTTGCAAACGCCGGTGTTGCGCCCTTCATCGCTACTCTCGGCACCCTCTACATTGCCCGCGGAGCAGCTCTGCTGCTCTCCGATGGAAAGACCTTCCCAAATCTTGCAGGCCAGCCTGCGCGCGGCAATACCGGCTTTCCCCTGCTGGGTCGAAGCTCGTTCATGGGACTTTCGCTGCCGGTCTGGATCATGCTTGCGCTGTTTGCCCTTGCCTGGTTGATTGCAGTCAAGACGCCTCTCGGCCGTCACATCTACGCCATCGGAGGTAATGAGAGAGCCGCGCGCCTTGCCGGCATACGTGTGCCGCGCGTAAAACTCTTCACCTATCTTGCATCGTCGTTGTGCGCTGCGATCGTCGGTCTGATCATCGCCTCGCAGTTGGAGGCAGCTCACCCCGCAACCGGCGAAGGCTTCGAACTCAACGCCATCGCCGCAGTGGTTCTCGGCGGTACATCCCTCATGGGTGGACGCGGTTCCATCCCCGGTTCACTCATCGGAGCCTTCGTCATTGGCGTACTTTCCGATGGCCTTGTCATGCTTGGCGTCTCGGAGTTCTGGCAGATGATTATCAAAGGCACAGTCATCGTGCTGGCCGTCGCCGTAGATCAACTGCAGACCCGGCTGCAGACCCGATTCCTACCATACCTGCAAGACGCAGATGCAGAAGGAGCGCAGTGATGCGAGACCGCATGAGCATCCTGGCCGCGACAGCAGCCTGCTTGCTGCTACTCGCGTCTGCGGCCTGCCATCGCGCTGCAATGTCGCGACCGCTCATCGTCATCCTTGTGCCGTCTCAAGACAACCCCTTCTTCAAAGCAGAAGCGGACGCGGCCGCTGCGCGCGCTCAGTCATTGGGCTATCGCGTACGCGTCGATGCTCATGAGGATGACGCCTATCGCCAGGACAACCTGATCGATGCTGCCATTGCCTCCAATGCCGCGGCAATTGTTCTCGACAATGCCGGCGCAGATTCGTCGATCGCAGCCGTCCGCCGCGCTACCCAGGCGGGCATTCCGTGCTTTCTTATCGATCGGGAGATTGAAGCCGATGGCATTGCCAAAGCCCAGATCATCGCCGACAACGATCAGGGCGCACGCATCGTTGCCCAGGAGTTTGCGCGCGCCATTGGTTCCCAGGGTGGCGACTACGCTGAGTTGCTGGGCCGCGAATCCGATACCAACGCGCAGATACGCACCAGCGCCTTCCATGCCGTTCTTGACCTGCAACCCAACTTGCATCGCGTGGCCGCCCAATCGGCCAATTGGTCCCAGGCTGAGGCGTTTCAAAAGACAGAGACCATGCTGCAGGCCCATGCAAATCTCCGCGGCATCATCGCAGGCAACGACACAATGGCCCTAGGCGCATCGGCTGCTGTAAAGACTTCCGCCTTGAGCGGCATGGTCATCACAGGCCTTGACGGCAGCCCGGATGCCATCGCGGCCATCCGCTCCGGAGCCCTGCGCGCCACATCGCTGCAACCCGCGGTTCTCATCGCCCGTATGGCTGTTGATGAAGCGGATAGGTTTCTCCATTCCGGCAGCACAGGCAAACCAGAGCGGCAGATCATTCCCTGCGATCTCGTCACACAACAAAATGCCAGTGATTATCGAGACTTTGAAAAGGTGAGGTAAATCCACATGTCCATCACACTCGGCGTCATTCTCGGCAATCGAGATTTCTTTCCGGATGCGCTCATCTCTGAAGCGCGGCGCGATCTAATCAGCGTCTTCAAAGATCTTTCCGTAGAGCCGGTCTGGCTGTCGGAAGCCGATTCCAAACTGGGCGCCGTTGAAACCTGGTCTGACGCCGCTAAATGCGGAACGCTCTTCCGCACCAATCGTGTGCGCATCGACGGAATTCTCGTGTGCCTGCCCAATTTCGGCGATGAAAAGGGCGTGGCCGATGCGATTCGCCTCTCTGAATTGAACGTACCCATCCTTGTGCAGGCATGTCCCGACGACCTTGACCAGTTCAGGCTCGCGCGCCGTCGCGATGCTTATTGCGGCAAAATCTCCGTCTGCAACAATCTGCGCCAGTATGGCTATAAATTCTCCCTGACACGCAATCACACCACGTCGTTGTCCTCCGATCTCTTCCGGGATGAGTTGAAGACTTTCTTCGCCGTCTGTCGCGTGGTGCGCGGCATGAGGCGCGTGCGCATTGGCGCAGTCGGTGCGCGGCCCAATGCCTTCAACACGACACGATATAGCGAGAAGCTGCTTGAGGCCGCGGGAATCTCCGTGAACACCATCGATCTATCAGAGATCTTTGGAAGCGCCTCCAAGATTGCCGACAATGACCCCGGAGTCAAACAGCGCGTCGATCGGATTCGTGCCTATGCTGACAGCTCTGCCGCTCCTATCGAGTCGCTCAACAAGATGGCAAAGTTTGCCCTCGTCATCGACGATTGGATGTCTTCTCTGGGATTGACTGCGACCGCGATCCAGTGCTGGAGTTCGATGCAAAAAAACTTCGGCGTGAATGTTTGCACGGTGATGAGCATGATGTCGGAGCAGATGATGCCTTCCGCCTGTGAAGTCGACATCGCCGGAGTCGTCAGCATGTATGCGCTGCAACTGGCCAGCGGCAGGCCAAGCGCGCTTGTGGACTGGAACAACAACTACGGCAGCGCACCTGACAAGTGCGTCCTCTTCCATTGCGGCAACTGGGCCAAGGATTTCCTCCCCGACATTCGCATCGGCACCGCTCCCATTCTCGGCACCATGCTGGGTGAAGAAAACACTGTCGGTGCATTGGCGGGTCGCACGCCTGCAGGTCCGATGACCTTCGGCAGAGTCAGCACCGATGATGCCTCCGGCAGGATTCGCGCATATTTCGGCGACGGAGACTTCACCGAGGATGCGCTGAATACTTTTGGCACACGCGCCGTGGTTCAGATTCCGCAGTTGCAGGAGCTGATGCAGTACATCTGCCTCAATGGCTTTGAGCATCATGCCGCAATGACCGCCAGTCACTGCGCCGCGCCGACCTCCGAAGCCCTCGGCAAATACCTCGGTTGGGACGTGTATCGCCACGTGCCCGCCTCACGATAGGCTAGCTCTATGTCACGTCTGGACGAGATCCGCTTGATGGCCAAGGTCGCGCGCATGTACTACGACCAGGGCATTCGTCAGCAGGAGATTACGGAACGACTCAACATTCACCAGTCGAAAGTATCCCGTATGCTCAAACGTGCACGGGAAGCGAACATCGTCCGCATCAGCGTTGCTACGCCTGCCGGCTTCTTCCCTGACTTGGAAGACGCGCTGGAAAGCCGCTTCCAATTGAAGGAAGCCGTAGTGATCGACTCGGATGGCGAGGAAGAGCGCGTGGTGCGCGATCTCGGCGCTGCATCCGCCTTCTATGTGGAAACAACGATCAAACCGGAGATGGTCCTCGGTATCTCATCATGGAGCCGCTCGCTTTTCTCCATGGTCGATGCCATGCATCCGAGTACCGCCGGCATCGGGGGAAAGGTCGTGCAGATTCTGGGTGGCGTGGGCAATGCCAGCACCCAATACCAGGCCATGCTGTTGGCGCAGCGCATGGCAGGCTTGATCGGCGCATCGCCGGTCCTGTTGCAGGCCCCTGGGGTTGTCGGCTCTGCCCAGGCCAGGGCTGTACTGGTAAAAGATGCCGCCGTGGAAGAGGCCGCAAAACTTTTTGGGAAACTTGATCTTGCTCTGGTTGGCATTGGATCGCTCGAGCCATCCTCACTACTCGCAAGCAGCGGAAACATCTTCTCCGTAGAAGAGAGACGCCAGTTGCGTCGTTCCGGCGCGGTCGGTGACATTTGTTTTCAGTTCATTGATAAGCAAGGCCGCCAGATCCAGTCCCCTCTCATGAAGCGCGTCATCGGCATCGATCTCACCACGCTGAAGTCCGCTCCTCGCGTGGTCGGAATCGCCGGCGGCGATGCCAAGGTCCCCGCCATCATAGCTGCGCTCAAGGGAAAATGGATCAATGTCCTCATCACGGATCGACGCACCGCAGAGCGGTTGATCTCGAATGCCTCTTAAAGTGCATCTCTCCACCCACATGATGCTGGTCGAGAAATCCCGCCTGGCGTCGTGCGAAATACACTCCGCGCCTTGATTGACATCCAGAATTGACACTCGCGTCGGACGACCCCGCCTCGCATCGATTACCCTAGAATTGCACGAATTTCGAGGGAATCTCCATGACCGTCATCCTGCAGGAAGACTTCATCGCCAGCGTCGCCGGCGCCTTGCAATACATCAGCTACTATCATCCCGTCGACTACATCACCAGCCTCGCCAGGGCCTACGAGCGCGAGCAGTCGCCCGCCGCCAAAGACGCCATCGCGCAGATCCTCATCAACAGCCGCATGTGCGCCGAGGGCCATCGCCCGATCTGCCAGGACACCGGCATCGTCAACGCCTTCGTCAAAGTCGGCATGAACGTTCGCTTCGAGACCGGTCCCGGCGAGAAGCAACTCGATCTCCAGGAGATGGTCGATGCAGGTGTGCGCCGCGCCTATCTCGACCCCGACAACAAGCTGCGCCTGTCGCTCCAGGCCGACCCGGCCGGCAAGCGCATCAACACCAAAGACAACACCCCCGCCGTCGTCAATGTCGAACTCGTGCGCGGCAACAACGTGGATGTCACCGTCGCGGCCAAGGGCGGCGGCTCTGAAGCAAAAAGCAAATTCGCTATGCTCAATCCGTCGGACTCCATTGTCGAGTGGGTGCTCAAGACAGTGCCCACCATGGGCGCCGGCTGGTGCCCGCCCGGAATGCTCGGCATCGGCATCGGCGGCACAGCGGAAAAGGCCATGCTGCTCGCCAAACAATCGCTGATGGACCCCATCGACATCCAGGACCTCATCGCGCGCGGCCCCCAAACCACCGCAGAAAAGCTCCGCATCGAGCTCTACGACAAGGTCAACCGGCTCGGCATCGGCGCACAAGGCCTCGGCGGACTAACCACCGTGCTGGACGTAAAGGTGCTGGACACCCCTGCGCACGCCGCCAACCTGCCCGTCGCCATGATTCCCAACTGCGCCGCCACGCGCCACGCGCACATCGTGCTCGACGGCTCCGGCCCCGTCTACCTTGATCCGCCGAATCTGCAGGACTGGCCCAAACTCACCTATGACGTTTCCGGCGCGCGCCGCGTCAACCTCGACACCGTCACCCGCGATGAAGCCGCCACCTGGAAGCCCGGCGAAGTTCTGCTGCTCACCGGCAAGCTCCTTACCGGCCGCGATGCAGCGCACAAGCGCATGACCGACATGCTTAACCGCGGCGAAAAACTTCCCGTCGACTTCCGCGGCCGCTTCATCTATTACGTTGGCCCCGTCGATCCCGTCCGCGAAGAGGTCATCGGTCCCGCCGGCCCCACCACCGCCACCCGCATGGACAAGTTCACTCGCCAGATGCTCGCCGAGACCGGCCTCCTCGGCATGGTGGGTAAAGCCGAGCGCGGCCCCGTAGCCATTGAGGCCATCAAGGAGTTCGGCGCAGTCTACCTCATGGCCGTTGGCGGTGCGGCATATCTCGTCTCGAAAGCCATCATCGGCGCACGCCAGCTCGCATTTCAGGATCTCGGCATGGAAGGCATCTACGAGTTCGATGTCAAAGATATGCCCGTCACCGTCGCGGTCGACTCCAAAGGCACCAGCGTCCACCAGACCGGCCCCGCCGAGTGGCAGCAACGCATCGCCAACATTCCCATCCTGCAATAGCGCCGCTCGCAGCCGCGCAAAAAATCAGGCTCCCCACGACCATCGCCCACCCGCATTCGGGCCACGTCATGGGGAGCCTGCAGTCTTCTCGGCGCTTACTGCTGTGCACCGCGGTTGAAGTTCATCGTCTGCGTCGCTGTTCCGGTGTCATACACCGCCGAGCTCCACGGAACGCTCACAGTGAACTCCGCATTCGGATTGCATCCAACAATGCTCACTGTGAACGACGCGCTCGCCGTGCCGCCCGTGGCAATATCGCCCAGCACCACCGGGAAGCTCGTCGGCGAAACCACCTGTGGCGTGCAGGCCGGTTTCGTCAACTGCGTAAAGGTGATGCCGTTCAGCTGCGTCGCATACGCCGGACCCACGTCACCGTTCGTCGCCGTAACCGTCAGGATGCGCTGGTCCTGCGTAGTCGCGGTGCTCGTGATGGCAAACGTCATCCCGTAGCCCGGCAGTTGCGTCGGATCGACAATCCCCCAGTACGCCGGCTTGGCCTGCAGTTGCATGTCGAACGGCAGCGGATAATCCGTCCGCACCACCGGGAAGCTGTCCAGCCACGTATCGTCATCCGCCATGCCCCACAGCGTCACCGCGCTGATCTTGCCGCTCCAGAGCCGGAACAGGTCGAACGTCTGCTTGTAGAGCCATCCCTGCTCGGCCAGTACAGCCGGCGGAATGTTGTTTCCGTAGTTTGAAGTTTTATCGCCGGCGTTGTACACGCTCATGTCGAACTCCGTCACCTGCTGGTCCAGGCCGGGGAAGTTGTCCGCCATTGTGTCAATCGCGTTCGACATCGCGCTCACCGCGGGATAGTTGATCGCGTTGTGCATCTCGTGCCCCACGCCATCCAACGGAATCCCGCGCGCGCGCAGATCGCTGACGACTTTCACAAGACACGCCAGCCGCGCCGGATCGCTCGTGCTGTACTCATTGATGAAGAGCTTGGTCCCTGCCGGCGCATACTGCCGCGCGGCCTCCAGCGCAACGTCGATGTAGCTCTTGCCCAGCACCTGATAGAATGGCCCGTGCTCCAGGCAGTCGGGCTGACTCGGATCCAGCGGCTCATTCACCACATCCCACGCGTACACCTTGGTCCCGAAGTGCTGCACCTCGTTCTGGATATGCTCCTGGATATTCGCCGTCACCACCGCCTGATTCGCCGCCGAGTTCGTGCCGTCGCCCGTCGCATACGATGGCGTCTGCGCTGCCGTGGACCACACCAGGTTCTGCCCGCGCACGCGCATCCCCGCGCACACCGCCTCGCCCACCAGAGCATCGCCGTTCGTGTAGTCGAACGAGCCCTTGGACGATTCCACTGAACTCCACTTCAGATCGTTGCCAGGCGTCATGCTGTTGAAGTGCATCGTCAGCAACTGCGCATGCGGCCCGCTGATGTCGCTCATATCTGTCGCCGCGCCCACCGGGAAGAACTGCGCCAGCGTCTTGTAGATCGACGGAATGTTACTCTGAATCACCGCCGGCGGAACATACGTCAACTGGAAATCGTCCAGGTAGAACGACACCAGATCGTTGCCGGAGGAAGGCACCGTCTGCAGGTACAGGCTCGCCTGACCCGTGTCATAGCTGTTCGCCATGTTGTAGCCCATCGCGCTGATCTGGTGCCATTGCCCATCTGCCGCCACCGTCACGCCCGGATACCCTGTAATGCTGGGATAGCTTGTGTTCCCGCTCAGCGTCGTCTGCAGGCTCATGTTGATCACGTGGCTCGTGCCGTCCGCCGGCGTCAGCATCACCCATGCGCTCAGGTTGTACACGCTGCCCGGATACATCTTGTCGCTCACGCTGATCTGCGGGCCGTCCCAGTTCGCAATGCGTCCCGTTGTCAGCAAGCTGTGCGTACCCGTGTGCGCCGCTGCCGTCGAGTTCGTTACGCTCGACTTGCCCGAGCGCGAACTCCATCCATCCGTCCCTCCATCTTCAAACGTGCTCGAAATTCCCGTGTTGTCCTGCTGGCTCGGCGTGGGGGGCGGTGGCGCAAGCTGCCCGATCGTCACATCGCTGATGTAGAACGAATCCGTGGCGCTGCTCGATTGAATGTAAAGCGTCAGCCCCGTCGGCGGTCCCGGCAAATTGCTGAAGCTGAACGTACCCTGCACCTTCGTCCATACCGCGCTCGACAGCGGCCCTGACGTAGCAATGTTGCTGTACGCACCCGATGTCGCGCAGTCCGTCGTCTTGGTTGAAATCGTTGCCGTCGGATTCGTCGCGTCCGCCGCGGCCAGCAGCACATAGGCCGTCACCTGATATGTTGCGCCGGCCACCACATTCGGCACGCTTAGCAGATTCAGCGCGGGTCCCATGTAACCGGAAGTCCGGTTTGTCACCAGCAGGCTGTGCGTGTCGCCATTCGGGTCAGCCGTCGGCGGAGCGGCGTTCGTCAACGTTGCCGAGCCGAACGCAAACCATCCATCCGTCCCGCCATCGGCAAAGGTGTACGTGGCGATCGGCGTTCCGCCCGGCGGCGGAGCCGTTTCCGTAATCACCACATCGTCCAGATAAAACGTCTGCGCCGTCGTCGCGCCCACCAGTTGCGCGTACAGCGTCATCCCCGTCTCCGTCGCGCTCACGGTATAGCTGCCGCCAATCTGCGCCCATCCCGAGTCCGTCACCGCTACCTTGTAGCTCCCGATCGTGTCGTAGCACGTACCGCCGCTGCAACTCGCATCGCTGCGCCGCACGGTGAAATTCGCGTTGCTCGCCGCTTCGCCGCTCGCCAGCTTCACCCATCCGGTAATCGTGTACTGAGCGCCGGCCTGCAGCAACGGGGTCACAACAAGCGATGGCCCGCCCTGTCCGCTCGCGCCCGTGGTCGTTGCCAGGCTATACGTGCCTGCATACGCCGTCAGGTTCGTCGCCGCCGGGGCCGTTGCCCCGTTGAACGAGCTCCACCCGTCTGCCCCGCCATCCTCAAAGCTGTACGTCGCCACCGTCTGGGCATTCAGCCGCATCGCCAGGGGCATCAGCAGAAAGATCAAAACCCAGGCAAAGGAACGAATCCTGAGCGAAACATCCTTGGCCGCAACACGGGCCCACGAAAACTCCTGCGCTATCTGGACCATCGCACACTCTCCCTTTGGGCGCACACCAACCTATGCCCGCGACGCAGGCACTCCGGGCGTACCGCTCGGCGCTTGAGTAATTCGATTTACTCAAGCGCCGCGAGTATAGCCACAGCCTTCATCGAATGTCAAGACAGTTTTGCCCTGGATTTTTCTGGATGGGAACCGAAAGTCGCAGACCTTCCGCCGATGCGCTCAAATCCTTTCCGCAGCCTTGCCGCGGAAAGGATGAGCAATCAATGAAGAACGGGCATCGCCTGGTATTACTTCATTTTGTTGCCGAAGCGATACACAAACCCCACCGTATAGCCAAAACTGTGCTGAAAGGACGAGCCGAAGCCCGTCAGATAATACTCGCCGCCAACCCGCAACGACAGGTCCGGGCTGACATTCGCCTCGCCGATCAGGCCAGGATCCACCGCGTAGGTATAGCCGTCCGGATAAAGCCCCAGAGCTGTGCTGCCAAATCCGTTCGTATCGCTCGAGAAATTCCCCAGCGTAGCACCGCCCAGCACACGCGCTGAAACCGAGTATTTGGGACGCAGATACACCCTGTACGTCGGCCCCATCAGCATTCCGTACTCGCTGATTGCAGGCCGCGTAATCGCGGCAAAGTTAAGTCCCACATACGCTGTGCCATAGTAGCCGCGCATATCGGCCGTCACACCCAGCCGCTCGGTCAGATACCGGGTCAGCCCCGTGTCCCACCCGTAATAGGCCACGCGCTCCTTGTCCGGCCCCGGCGTAAAACGCAGATAGTCAGTGCCGAGAAACGCCTCCCACTTAGGTGAGTACGTGTCGTGGATCGTCTGCGCCTGCCGCTGCGCGCGCCGCAGCCGGATGCGCTCCTGCACGCTCATCTGCGGCTGGGTCGCAGCACCCGCAGGCGGCTGGGCCTGGCTCTCCTGCTGCCCGTCGAGCGACGAGCTGCTGCTCGAATCCGTACTCTCCCCGTGTACCACCACGGCGGCCGGCAACACCAGCGCCAGCAAAAACACAAAACGGCGGAATAAAACCATGCTTTCGGGAACCCTCCACAACGTTACGGAAGCACCCGCTATGAAGCGCTCCCCCATTAGGTATTAAATCATCTTGAACTGCCTTGCGGGCGACCCCACACTCAACTTGGACGCATCCGCCGCCCCTTGGCTGCGCGCGCACCGCGTCCATCCAGGCGAATCACCTCATTTTTTCACCCGAAATCACCCATTCCGGCGCAACCCGGCGCTCCCATGCTCTACGATTGAAGTCCACGGAGGTTTCACCGTTCATGTCACGCATCCTGCTTGGGATTATCCTCGGGCTGCTTTTAGTGCCCGTCGCCGGCCTCGTCTACTTCAAATTTGGCAACATCCCCGTCGCCGTCGATGATCAGCCCTTTCCCTTCGAGCGGCAGCTCACCCATATCCCGCTCAACGCCCGCATCGACCGCGAAATGATTGCCCAGCCGCCCATCCAGCCCTCAGGCGATAACTTCATCGCCGGCGCACACATCTACGCCGACAAGTGCGCCTTCTGCCACGGCGTCTACGGCCAGCCCTCTGAAATTGGCAAAAACATGTTCCCCGACGCGCCGCCGCTCTGGCAAAAGCACCACAACGGCACCGTCGTCGGCGTCAGCGACGACCCCCCAGGCGAAACCTACTGGAAGGTCGCCAATGGCATTCGCCTTACAGGCATGCCTTCCTACAAAAAGCAGCTCACCGACACTGAAATGTGGCAGGTCGCTCTGCTGCTCGCCAACGCGGACAAACCCCTGCCGCCGGCCGCGCTCGACCTGCTGCGCGCTCCCGCACCTTCGCCTGCACCGCCCCGCGCTGCCGCAGCAAAGTAGCCCCGCCGCAGAAGGAAATTCATCATGCTTGAAGCACTTCGCAAAGGTCTGCGCTTCTTTCTCATGAGCATGGGCATTTCCAGCCCAAACAAAAAGCCGGCGCCGCGTCCAGCATCGGAAAAACAGCAGCCCAGGTAACCCGCCACGCCGCCGCGCCAGCAGAAAATGCAACCCGCGGCGGCCCGCTGGTCTCCAATAGACAGAGATATGCTTTCCGTTCGCCCACGTTCTTCCCCCATCGGCCCACGCTCCCTTCGCGACCACTTGCGCGCCTTCTGGGATTTTTTCGTCCTCTTCAGCGGCATCTCCACCGCCTCCAACCTCTCGCGTACCCGCCGTGAGCCCGTACACACCCGCGGCCTCTTTCTCTTCCGCAAAACCCAACCCAAATAGCCCCCACGGCCCAGCGGGCTGACCGAACATCCGCGAATTGGTAAAATCAACCTATGACGCTCAACCGCCAGCAGGCCCTCGATCATTTTCAATCCCCTGACCTCATCGGCCTTGGCTTTGAGGCGGACGCCGTCCGCCGCCGCCTGCACCCCGAAGGCGTCGTCACCTACATCATTGATCGCAACATCAACTACACCAACTTCTGCACCGAGTACTGCACCTTCTGCGCCTTCTACCGCCCGCTCCCAAAACCTGGAAAAAGCGACCCAAGGGCCGCCGAAGGCTATATCCTCGACTTCGAGAAGATCTACGAGAAGATCGCCGAAACCGTCGAGATGGGCGGCACCGGCGTGCTCATGCAGGGCGGCATCCACCCCGACCTCAAAATCGACTGGTTCGAGTCGCTCTTCCGCGGCATCAAGCAACGCTTCCCGCAGATCTGGCTTCACTGCCTGTCCGCCTCGGAAGTCCTCGCCATCGCCGAGTACAGCAACCTCGACCTCCGCACCACCATCGCCCGCCTCCGCGACGCCGGCCTCGACTCCATCCCCGGCGGCGGCGCTGAGATCCTCGACGACGACGTCCGCTTCCGCATCGCGCGCCTCAAGTGCCGCACCGAGGACTGGGTCAGCGTCCATCGCACCGCCCACCAGCTCGGCATGAGGACCACCGCCACCATGATGTTCGGCGTCGGCGAAACCTTCGACCAGCGCGTCAACCATTTTGAAGTCGTGCGCCGCCTGCAGGAAGAGACCGGCGGCTTCACGGCCTTCATCCCCTGGAGCTTCCAGCCCCACAACACCGCCCTCGGCGGCCGCGGCTGGGACGAGGCCACCTCCGTCGAATACCTCAAGACCCTCGCCATCTCCCGCCTCTATCTCGACAACATCGAGAACGTGCAGGCCAGTTGGGTCACGCAGGGTCTCAAGGTCCTCGAGCTCGGCCTCCACTTCGGCGGCAACGACGTAGGCTCCGTCATGCTCGAAGAGAACGTCGTCAAAGCCGCGGGTACCAGCAACTGCACCACCGAAGAAGAGCTCCGCCGCATCATCCGCGACGCCGGCTTCAAGCCCGTCCAGCGCGACACCCTCTACCGCACCATGTTCCTGAACTGACCTGCGTCAGCGGCCAACTCCGTCGCGATTCTCCGCGTTGTCATCCTGAGCGAAGCACAGCGTAGCCGAAGGATCTGCGGTTACCGGGTGCCCCTGGTCTCGATTCTGAGACCTGGGAAAACAGCCCCGGCACCCTACAGCCTCAGCCCATCCTGCCACCATCCCATCTTTCCCATTGTAGCTTTTATGCTACGATGACTGCGTGCTCGAAATTGTCCACTATCAACGTGAGGATGGGACCTTCCCATTTCGCACGTGGCTTGGACAAATGCGCGATAGGCTCGCAAAGGCCCGCATCGCCATGCGCCTGAACCATCTCGAAGCAGGAAGCCTTGGCGACGCCAAAGCCGTGGGCGAAGGCGTGCTGGAATTGCGTGTCGATGCCGGAGCAGGCTATCGCATTTACTGCGGCCGCCATGGAGACCACTGGATCATCCTCCTCTGCGGCGGCGACAAGAGCAGTCAATCGAAAGATATCGAGCGTGCCAAAGGCTATTGGACAGACTGGAAACGGAGGCAATCATGAAAAACCTCGCAGGCGCCGCTCCGCATCATGAGTGGGTAGTCGAGGAACTCCGCGCAGACCGCGAGTTTGCCGCTGAGTACCTCAAGCTCGCCCTCGCTTCCCTCGACAATCCAGACGAACGCGCTGGCGGCCTGCTCGCACTTCGCGCCCTCGCCGAAGCCTGCGGCGGCCTCGGCGCTATCGCCGCCAGTGCTGGCCTCAGCCGCGAAGCCCTCTATCGCTCGCTCTCGCCCAAGGGCAATCCCACCCTCAAGACCCTTGTCGCCGTCCTCAAGCCCATGGGCTTGCGCCTCTCCGTCGTGCCCGCGCCCGCCAGGCCCAAGCGCGCTGCGAAAAAATCCACGTCGCGCCGCAAGCCGCTCCGCAAAGCCTCGTAGCATCCATCCCGCGCCTTCCCGGCGATGGATGGAAAACCTCGTTGCTCCCCGCGTTTACTGCCGTCACACCCAACCCAGCCTCTGCGGTGGTATTCTTGCCCGTCATTTTCTTCCTTCAGGAGAACCCCATGAAAAATGTCATCCTGCTGGCTGTCAGCGGACTCATGCTCGTCGCCGGCTGCAACAGCAAACCAGACAACACCGCCGGCATTCCCACCGAACCCAAGTGGAAGGGCCCTGCCTATCGCCTCGCCTTTGACACCAAAGCGCCCAAGCCCAACCCCGCCGGCATCACCCTTCCGGACGTCAGCTTCACCGCCAACCCTGACGCCCTTGAGCGCCGCGCCACTCTCGTCGTCCGCTTTGACACCTCCGGCATCAAGACCGACAAGCTGATCGTCAACCAGATCATCCTGGCCCCTTTTGACATCTCCGGAGCCGACGGCAAGCTTTCCGCCGATACCCTCGACATCGCCGACCAGGGCCTCGCCCGCCTCACCGGCGCCTATTGCATGAAAGGCAAAGTCAAGGTCTCCGTCGCGCTCGCCCGCTCCTCGCTCAACCCCGGAGCCGAAGACGCCGAGATCAATGACAAGCGCCTCTCCGACTGGCTCCCCACAGAGGTCGTCATCACCAAACCCCACACCGGCTGCAAATAGCGCGCTGCCGCCCAGGTCCCGCATCGCGCCGAGACCTGGGCAACCCCAGTTTCACCTGTCTTCCCTCACGCCTCCGGCCTCCCTCGTTCTCGTATCATTGCAAGCCCCGCATCCACGATGTTGGCAGGACCACCGATCGGGTTTGCTCTACTCAATAGTGCGCAGAGATGCCGCAAGACCATTCGCCGCTCACGTTTTTTGCGCGAGAGGCGCCGGTTTAAGTACGCCCTTCGCTCCAGTGGAGCAGCCCGCGTTTGCGCTTTCTTCCCAACACACGCCTATTGGCGTGTATACGCGATTCGATTAACGGTCACGGACGTCGACGCAAGCAGGCTCACGGCGAACATCACGGCTGGATTTGGATCCATCGCGGCCGATGCACCGATCCCTCGGAAAATGCTCTACACTAAGCCTGCGCCGTCGCATCGCCCGAGGCGGTTTGGTGGTTTGAACGAGCATGGACTCTGGTACCAAGCCTCACAAGCCGCGACGCATTGCGCGAATACAAATCATCGCGGTTTCCATTCTCTCGATCGCAGGCGTAATCAACTATATCGATCGCGGTTCCCTCGCTATAGCCAACACAACGATCCGCGCGGATATCGGCATCTCCGCGACGCGGATGGGCGTCTTGTTATCGATATTCTCGCTGTCGTACGCCATCTCACAACTCCCTATGGGGATACTTCTGGACCGATTCGGCGAACGTCTGGTGCTTGGCGCGGGGATGTTTCTTTGGTCCTTGACGCAGGCGGCAACCGGCCTTGTGAGAGGCTTCGCCTCATTTGTGGGCGCACGCGTAGGTTTGGCTGTAGGTGAATCGCCTTTCGTTGTCTCTTCGGTGAAAACGGTCAACGACTGGTTCGATGTTCGCGATCGCGCTACGCCAATGGGCATTGTCAACGCTTCAACCACTCTGGGGCAGGCCATCGCCCCGCCCATTCTCACAATCACCATGCTGGCGTTTGGATGGCGAGGCATGTTCATGCTGATTGGTATCCCCGGTCTGGTCCTTTCAATTGCATGGTTCGCTCTCTATCGTGATCGCAAAAAGGTTTCCTTGAACAAAAGTGAGCTGGCGTACCTCGAAGCGTCGGGTCGACGGGGCGGTTCCGTCCGCATTTCCTTCTCCCAATGGTGGGGCCTATTTCGTTTGCGCACTGTTTGGGGAATGATGCTCGGGTTCGGCGGCATTAACTACACGGTGTGGCTTTACATGTCCTGGATGCCGAACTACCTTGAGGCTGAACATCACGTTAGCGTCGCGAGAACCGGAATGCTTGCGATGATCCCCTTCTCTTGCGGCGCCGTTGGCATGTTGTTGAGCGGCATCATCGCAGATCTGCTCGTACGCAATGGCGTTTCTCCGATCAACAGCCACAGAACTCTTCTCGTCATTGGAATGACGTGTTCTGCCGCATCTACATTGCTGGTGCCGTATGTTCCCGGCGCAACTGCCGCCGCGTTTGCCATTGGAATGGCGCTCTTCTTCACCTATCTTGCGGGAAACTCAGGCTGGGGGCTTGTGCAGTCCATTGCGCCTCGAGGAGCCGTCGGTGCCGTGGCTGCAATCCAAAACTTCGGCAGCTTCGTCTGTGCCTCGTTTGCGCCTGTCATCACCGGCTGGCTGCTCGATCGTACCCACTCGTTCCATCTCACCTTGGTGATCTGCTCGATGGTCTCAATTCTTGGCGCGCTTTCTTACCTTCTGATTGTGAAAGACCCAATTGTTTTCGCTGATCGGCACCCCGCCGAAGCTGGCGTCGGTTGAAAATCGCTCCGCTGGTCCGGCGGCACTGCCTCAACCTGGTCCGGAATAACCCGGTGCCAGGTTGAGGGTATGCCTTGTAGAACGCTCAGGATCTGTCAACCGAACTCACGCGAGGTCGAAGCGATCAAGGTTCATCACCTTGCCCCAGGCCGCTACAAAGTCACGCACGAAGACCTGGCGCGAATCGCTGCACGCATAGAACTCCGCGAGGGCTCGGAGCTGAGAGTTAGAACCGAAGACGAGATCGACTACCGTGCCTTTCCACTTGAGATCGCCTGAAGCCCGATCGCGTCCCTCCAACACGCCCTCCGATGCAGCGGATTTCTGCCACTTCGTGTTCATGTCGAGGAGATTGACGAAGAAATCGTTGGTCAGTGTTCCCGGCCGCTTGGTGAAGACCCCGTATTCAGTTTGCCCGAAGTTGGCCTGCAGCGCGCGCAGACCGCCGATCAGAACTGTCATCTCGGGAGCGGTTAGCGTGAGAAGATTCGCCCGATCCAGCAGCAGCTCGGCCGCCATTGCCTCGCGTCCCTTCCGGATGTAGTTGCGGAACCCGTCCGCGGTCGGCTCCAAGACGGCAAACGAATGCACATCGGTCTGCTCCTTCGACGCATCCGTACGCCCCGGTGAGAAGGGAACCTTTACGCTGTGGCCGGCCTTCTTTGCGGCCTCCTCAACGGCTGCGCAGCCGCC
Organism: Acidobacteriota bacterium; assembly: GCA_021805025.1. Lineage (GTDB taxonomy): Bacteria > Acidobacteriota > Terriglobia > Terriglobales > Acidobacteriaceae > Telmatobacter. Next base: position 34,475 of record JAJZGF010000008.1, on the reverse strand, counting down.
CAGCACGATCAGGTCGGCAAGCGAAACCTTCTTTCCACCGGCCTGGACTCCCTTCTGGGCGCCGTTGAAATCCTTCCGGATCGTCTCCAGCTTCTCAAGAACTTTCGCCAGTTCAGCCGGCTGGTTCACTTCCCAATCCTTTTGCGGCGCAAGGCGAATGCGCGCCCCGTTGGCCCCGCCGCGCTTGTCACTGCCGCGGAAGGTTGAAGCCGACGCCCAGGCCGTTGTGACGAGTTGGGAGATGGAGAGTCCGGATGCGAGGATGCTGGCTTTCAGGGCAGCTATATCCTGCTCGCCGATCAATTCATGATCCACCGCGGGAACGGGATCCTGCCAGATAAGCGGCTCCGCTGGAACGAGCGGGCCCAGATACCGCGCAATCGGACCCATGTCGCGGTGTGTCAGCTTGAACCAAGCCTTGGCGAAGGTGTCTGCAAACTCCTGCGGATTCTCCAGGAATCGCCTCGAAATCTTCTCATAGATGGGGTCCACTCTCAGGGAGAGGTCCGTCGTGAACATGATGGGCGCATGCTTCTTCTTCGGGTCGTGCGCATCCGGCACTTTGTCCGCCGCAGATGCGTCCCTGGGCGTCCATTGGTGCGCGCCGGCGGGACTCTTTGTGAGTTCCCATTCATAGCCGAAGAGGTTTTCCAGGTAGTTGTTGTCCCACTTCACCGGGTTGGTGGTCCATGCGCCCTCCAAACCACTGCCAATGGTATCCGCGCCCTTGCCGCTGCCAAAGCTGTTCTTCCAGCCCAGGCCTTGCTCTTCAATGTCGGCATCCTCGGGTACGGGACCGACGTACTTGTTAGGATCGGCGGCGCCATGAGCCTTGCCGAACGTGTGTCCGCCCGCGATGAGCGCAACCGTCTCTTCGTCATTCATCGCCATGCGCGCGAAGGTCTCTCGAATATCCCGCGCCGCAGCGACCGGGTCCGGATTCCCGTTGGGACCTTCGGGATTGACATAGATCAGGCCCATTTGAACAGCGGCCAGTGGATTATCGAGCTGGCGGTCGCCGCTGTAGCGTTCATCTCCCAGCCACTTGCCCTCCGGCCCCCAGTAAATGCTCTCGTCCGGCTCCCAGATGTCCTCGCGGCCACCGGCGAAACCGAAGGTCTTGAATCCCATCGACTCCAGCGCCACGTTTCCGGCGAGAATGATAAGGTCGGCCCAGGAGATCTTCCGGCCGTACTTCTGCTTGATCGGCCAAATCAACCGGCGCGCCTTGTCGAGGCTCACGTTGTCCGGCCAGCTGTTGAGGGGGGCAAATCGCTGTGCTCCGGCTCCCGCGCCGCCGCGGCCATCAGCAATGCGGTAGGTGCCTGCGCTATGCCACGCCATACGGATGAAAAACGGCCCGTAGTGACCGTAGTCCGCAGGCCACCAGTCCTGCGAGGTCGTCATCAAGGTGCGGAGGTCCTGGATCACCGCATGCAAGTCGAGGGACTTGAACTCCTCAGCGTAGTTGAACGCCTTGTCCATGGGGTTGGACAGCGGGGAGTGCTGGTTCAATATCTTCAGATTGAGTTGATTGGGCCACCAGTCTGCGTTCGTTCGAGCTCCAGCCACTGCGGACATGCGGGCACCGCCCACAACCGGGCACTTTGATTCGTTTGACACGATTCCCTCCTTGGCCTGCTTACAACTTGCTCTACCAGACTAAGTGTAGAGTTTGGGGACCGATCGATCAACCTGAGCGACAGAAGTGAGTTCGGCTCGCACCTTGAGCGCATCCTCCCGCAGGACATGGGGAAAATTGAGGGCTCTGGTTGCCATCGAGCATCCCCAGGATGGATGATGATTCCTCTCATGAATCCGAGCTTTTGGTGAGAACGATATTGATGAGGAATTCGAGTCGATTCACGTTTCCGGTACTTGCCCAGGTCCGGCTCGTTCCTCCGGCTGCCGGCTTGCTGATCTGCATCTTTTGCATCCTGCCAGCTTCCCGGTTGCATGCGCAGTTGAGTACAAATGAGAGCCAGGCATTGGTCGGGGATGCACCCGCAGATCCGGGTCCGCCTGCGTCGCGCCTTTCTGGAAGCGTGCGCCCCGCTGCTGTAAGAACCGCGATGCGTAAAGTTGCAGACTGGCAATTGGCTCGCGTGGATGGAACCTTCAGCCGGGACTGGACGTTCGCCACGCTCTATCTCGGGATGCTGGCGGCTTCAGACACGCTGCAGGATACGCGCTATCGGGATTTTGTGAAGGGCGTTTCGGAGCATTATCAGTGGGCGCTTGGGCCGCGAAGGTATCATGCAGATGATCAGGCGATCGGCCAGTCCTACCTGTGGCTCTATAGCCAGCAGCGCGATCCGAAAGACCTGACCCCTCTCGAGCAGCAATTCGATGAAGTAATGCTCGCGCCGGACGATCCGCAGAAGCCTGTCTGGTGGTGGTGCGATGCTCTCTTTATGGCGCCGCCTGTCTGGACGCAACTGGCCGCCGTCACGCACCGGGAAAAATATCTCGATTACATGAATCGCGAGTGGCAGATTACCTCAAAGCTCCTTTGGGATCCCCAGGAGCACCTCTTCTATCGCGATCAGAGTTACCTGGACAAACGGGAGAAGAACGGCAACAAGGTTTTCTGGTCGCGAGGCAACGGTTGGGTCATGGCTGGTCTGGTTCGGGTTCTTATGTTCCTCCCCGAAGACGATCCCCGCCGTCCCTTCTTTGTAGAGAAGCTGCGCCTGATGTCGTCAAGAATCCGCGAGCTTCAGGGCAAAGACGGGCTCTGGAGGCCCGGCCTGCTGGATGCCGCAGACTACCCGTATCCCGAAAACTCCGGCTCGGCCTTCTTCGTCTACGCAATGGCATGGGGAGTGAACCACGGAATTCTCGATCGCAAAACGTATCGCCCCGTAATTCTGAAGGGTTGGAGCGGGCTGGTTACCCACATTTATGAAGATGGCCGCCTGGGCTGCATTCAGCCCGTGGGAGCAGCGCCCGGAGCGTACTCGCCTGGGGCGAGTTACGTTTTCGGAACCGGAGCCTTTCTGCTCGCCGGTTCTGAGGTTGCGCACATCGGCCGTTAAGAACCGGGACTAAAGCGGAAGAAAGATTTGCCGCAAGGTGTCTCGAAATTGCCGATCGACAGAGACCTCTGCGCACCGAGGCTGTGGGATGCGGCAAAGGCGCACGCGCTGCCCGCGATTCCGTTACAGCGTGAGAATCTCTGCCCAGACGGCTGGGTCGACAGGAACGCCGCGGGCAAGGTTTTCTGCGCGAATCTGCAAGGTCCGTTCGCCGGGATAACGGATGGGTGTGTGCTGGTCTGTGGGTGAAGAGCGGTGCAGCGAGGCAACGATTTCGTCGGCGATGCGCGCGGAGTGATCGGCAGAGCCAAATGCTGCGGGCTGAATGGCAAGAAAGACCTGCGAGATGCCGGCCTCCTGCAGCGGATCGCCTGCGAGCTGATGAGTGGCGAGGCCAAGGGAGGTCATCGCGGCAATCATGTCCAGCAGGACCGAGAGGCCGGAGCCTTTCCAATAGCCGACGGGCAGCGCGCGGCCGGACGCTTCAATCGCGGCGGGGTCGCGCGTGAGCTGTCCTTGGCGATCGAAGCCTCCATCGACGGGCAGCATCTCTCCGCGGGCTTTATAGCTTTCCAGCGCCCCGAACGAGAACTGCGAGATAGCCATGTCCAACACGACGTGACCCGCTGCGCGCGGCACAGCGAAGATTAGAGGATTGTTACCGATGCAGGGTTCGACCCCGCCCCACACGGGCAGATTGGGCAGCGTATTTGTCCAGCAGATGCCGATCATGCCGGCCTCTGCAACCTGCCATCCGTAAGTGCCGCCGCGCATCCAGTGGTTGGTGTTGGCGAGGCTCACATAGCCGATGCCGTGCTCGCGAGCAAGTGCGATGGCGCGCTGCATGGACGCATGGGCGTTGAGGTTGCCGGGGCCGCGATGGCCATCCCATCGCTCGACTGCGCCGAAGCGCGTAACCAGCGCAGGCTCGGCATCGACACGGATATTGCCGTTGCGGATCATGGCAACGAAGCGCGGAAATCGATGGACGCCGTGTGAGTAGACACCGTCTCGCGTGGTCTCTGCAAAGAGCTGCGCGCAATGGGCGGCACGCGCCGGCGCAAAGCCGAGCCCGACAAGAATGCCGGCGAGGGTGGCCTGGAGCTCGTGAAAAGGAAGTCGCTGCATGGCAATGCGGGCCTGGGGGTTGCGTTTCAGCTTTTGAGCGTAACGGTGATGCGGCGCGCGTCGCCGCCCTCAGAGGCAATGACAATTTCGCCCGTGGCCTTTTTGCGGATGCTCTTGAACTTCTCGCCCCACTCGACGAGTACGAGAGCGTCGGGTGTGAGCAGATCGTCGAGGCCAAGCGTCTCCAACTGCCGCTCGCCTTCGAGGCGGTAGACATCGAGGTGAAAGAGCTTGACGGACTGGCCGTCAAGCGAGCCATCGTACTCATGCAGCAGCGTAAAGGTGGGGCTGGTGACTTCGTCGGGGTCGGCGGCATCGAGAGCCTGGGCGATGCCCTTGACGAGTGTAGTCTTGCCAGTGCCGAGGTCGCCTTGGAGGATGAGCAGTTGCGGCGGATGAAGCAGACGGGCAAGCTTGCGTCCCAACTGGATCGTGTCCGCTCCGCTTGCGGTCCGGAACTCGTGGATGCGGCCCTCGACGGCGGGTGCTGCGTTGCTCATGCTATTCCCTCGTGCGGCGGCGCGGCTGGAAGCGACTCCGGCGGAAGCCCCTGTAACCAAACATAACCGTTTCTGCCGGGCATGTGAACTTGAAAAGCGCTGGCCAGTTCACGCAGGCTGTCGGTCGCGAGCAGGGTGTGCTCGTGTGCCTGGCGCACGGCGAGGTCCGCGGCAAGGCCGTGGAGATAAACAGCGGCCTCGACGGCGCGCGCAGGCTGGGCGGGATATTGTGCAAGCATGGCTGCGACGATGCCGGCGAGAAGATCGCCGCTGCCGCCTTTGGCCATGCCGGGATTCCCGGTGGTGTTGACGGCGACGCGGCCGTCGGAGTGCGCGATGAGCGTGCGCCAGCCTTTCAGTACGACGGTTACGCCGTGACGCTGGGCGAAGTCGCGCGCGATGGCAAGACGGTTGGCCTGCACCTCGGCGGTTGTGATGCCGGCAAGGCGCGCCATCTCGCCCGGATGCGGGGTGAGGACGAGGGTGCGGCCCAGGGCGAGTTTTGTGAGCAGAACAGGTTTGCGGGCGAGGATGTTGAGCGCATCGGCATCGATGACGGCGGGCATTTTTGTAGCGGAGAGGATGCCGGCGACGAACTTGATGGTGTCTGCGCTTTGGCCGGTACCGGGGCCGATGGCGAGGACCGTGATGCCTGCGATGAGGGCTTCAATCTGCTTGGGCCGGGCGTTGTCTGCGGCGATCTGGCCATCTTCAGTGGCAGTGAGGGGCCGGGTCATGAGCTCGGGCGCAACCGCGGCGACGATGGGCAGAATGGGCGCGGGGACGGCGGCGGTGACGAGTCCTGCGCCGGTGCGGAGCGCGGCGAGCGCGGCCATGGAGGGCGCGCCGGACCTGCCGAGCGAACCGCCGAGGACGAGGACGTGGCCGAAGTTACCCTTGTTTGCCGCAGCGGGGCGCGGCTGCTGCGCGAGCGCGAGAGCTGAGCCGGCCCAGCCGATGTTGAGGGACGACACGATGGCCTCACCCGGCGAGCCGATGGGAGCGACCACAATGGGCTGATGCCAGCGGCGAGTGAGCTGGCCGAAGAGGTGCGCGGGCTTGGGAGCGGTGAAGGTGACGACAGCATCTGCGGGGAAGACGGGACTGTCCACGGTCGCCGCGGTTGCGTCGGCGGGCCAGCCGGAGGGCAGATCGACAGCAAGAATCGGCGCTGCGCTGGCGCTGACCCATTCGAGCGCGGCAAGAGCCAGGCCCCTGAGCGGCGGCTTGAAGCCGGTGCCGACGATGGCATCGAGAATCAGGTCCGTGGCGAGCGCGCTGTTGTGGTGAACCAACTCTTCCGCCGTGGTGACGATGTGAATGAGTCCCTGGACCGGGTTAACGAGCTCGCGCCAGGCCTCGGAGGCGTCGTCGGTCAACTTGTCTATGGACCCGAGGAGCAGCGTGGTCACCTGGAGTCCGGCGGCGGCCAACATGCGCGCGGCCATCAGGCCGTCGCCGCCGTTGTTGCCGCAGCCGCAGAGCACGGTGACGCGACGCACCCTGGGAAACATCTCGCGCGCACATCCGGCTACCGCAGCCGCCGCAGTGCGCATAAGCCTGAGCGAGGGGACGCCGTAGCGCTCAGATGTGACGCGGTCACAGGTTTGCATCTCCGCTGCGGATAAGACTTGCATGGCAACCATGGTAGCCGAATGCGGGTTGACGGGGGCGCGCATTCGACCAGGAGTCGTACAGTTCCGGCGCGGCAAAACGCGAAGATTATCCGAAATTGACTTCGCACTTTTGTGCAAGGGAAATATGGAAAACCGCAAATCTCGCAAAGTGGGGTGGGTATTTCTTCTCCGGGTATAAACCCGGGGATCTCCGGCAGAATGAACCGCGGAGATCGCGGACGGATTGGAGAGCGTGGTTTGCATGAATAGTTTGATTGTGCGATTTGGGAGGGAAATGATCTGCAAAACGGCGGCAGGCTTTTTATGAATGGAATGAGGAGGATAGAGAAAATGTTGGGCCAAGGGGTGTTGACGGCAGCGAACCAGCTGGGCGGGTTTGGCAGTTCCCCAGGGTTCAGAATCGAAAGCGAAACGCCCTGGGCTGTGGGGGTGCGGAACGAACTGGTGGATGGACTCGTACAATGGAGAGCGATGAAAGTTTTTCACCGCACGTTCTTTGCTTCTCTTCAGCTGCTTGTGGCGGCCGCGCTCGGATTGTCGACTTTGGGCGGCGGAGCCGAGCAGGTGAAGGATCTGCCGCAACCCACGGATTATGTAAGCGATTATGCCCATGTGCTGTCAGCCCAGACGGTGGCGCAACTGGACGGGCTGTGCGCGCAGCTTGACCACTCGAAGGCTAATGCGCAGCTTGCGATTGTGACGGTCCGCAACCTGAACGGCGACGACGCGGCGGACTTTGCGGACGCGCTTGAGACCAAGTGGAAGATGGGGCGGAAGGGTTCAGACCGCGGAGCGCTGGTGCTGCTGGCGGTGGACGACCACAAATACAGGATCGAGGTGGGCTACGGGCTGGAGGGCATCCTGCCGGATGGCAAGGTGGGCGACATCGGCCGGGCGATGGTGCCGTACCTGCGGGCCAACGACTATGACAGCGCAGTGCTGCTGGCGGCAGGGCAGGTTGCGCAGGTGATCGCCACCGACGCCAATGTGACGCTGACCGATGAGCCGGCGCCACCGAAGTCGGTGGAGCGTCCGGTGTCGGGGTTCAAGGTTTTTCAACTGATTCTGATCGCAATTGTTGTTCTCTTTTATCTGCTGCGGGTGTTTGGCAGCTTCGGGCTCTTGGGGGGCATCTGGGCGTTGACCTCGATGGGCGGCGGTGGTGGTGGCGGCCTGGGTGGTGGAGGCGGAGGCGGCGGTGGATTTGGCGGCTTTGGCGGCGGCGGCTTCGGCGGCGGCGGCGCGGGCGGCGACTGGTAGTTCAACGAGGTTGTTTGCAGCAGAGGCTTCCCACGGTGGAAGCCGGAGGAGAGTAAGAACTGTATGCGTCGTGGACTTTTGATAGGACTTGGAATTGCGGGGGTGCTGGTTCTGGTGGCGCTGATGGTGTTTTCAAGCTATGTAAGCGCGCGGAATCAGATGGTGGCCTACGATCAGGACGTGAAGGCCTCGTGGTCAGAGGTGGATGTGCAGATGGAGCGCCGGGCCGACCTGATCCCGAACCTGGTGGAGACGGTGAAGGGGTTTACCAAAGAAGAGAGCACGGTGTTTGGCGACATTGCCAACGCGCGCGCGGGGATGCTGAATGCGCAGGGGCCGTCGGCGAAGATCGCGGCCAACAATCAGCTGGACGGTGCACTGGGCCGGCTGCTGATGCTGACGGAGAACTATCCGCAACTGCGGTCAAGCGAGCAGTTCATGCGGTTGCAGGATGAACTGGCCGGCACGGAAAACCGGATAGGCGTGGCCCGCAAGCGCTACAACGATTCGCTGCAGACCTACAACACGTTTGTGCTGCAGTTTCCGAACAGCATCTGGGCGGGGATCGCAGGGTACAAGCAGAACACGGCCTACTTTACGGCGAGCCCGGCGGCGCAGCAGGTGCCTGGCGTGAAGTTCTAAGACGACCATGCGAAAAGGGCCATCTCGCTTGCAGAGATGGCCCTTTTCGCATGGAGGGCAGGAGGCAGCTCGTGGAAAGCTACTTGAAAGAAGCGATGGCGCTGGCCTCGTCGTCGAAGATGTCAAAGACGGTGTAGAGCTTGGTGAGCTGGAGCACGTCCTTGACCTTCTTGGTGAGACTGAGGAGCTTGAGCGCAGCACCCTGATTCTTGCCAGTGGTGTAGGCGCTGACGAGCTCGCCCAGACCGGAGCTGTCGATGTAGTTCACGTCGCCCATGTTCAGCAGGATGCTCTTCATGCCCTTGCTGATGAGATCGCGAATTGCTTCGCGCAGTTGAACGCTGCCTTCGCCCAGGGTAATCCGCCCGTTGAGGTCGAGTACGGTCACGCCGTCCACCTCCCGGGAAGCAATTGTCAGAGCCACGGTGTCTCCTCCTTCTTTGTGGTGTTACGGTTATAGCATTTTTATGTTGAGTTGGGAGAGCAAATTGCGAATGCCTCGCTGCATTGCATTCGCGTGCCGGTTACAGGGTGCGGAGTGGTCAGGTGGCGTCGGCTGCCGGCGCCAGATACTTTACGAGCGTGATCTCGGTTCCAGGATGCAATTGACGGAAGTGTACCTCATCCATAAATGAGCGGATGAGAAAGATGCCTCGTCCGGTGCCGCGGAGCAGGTTTTCCGGAGCGAGGGGGTCGGGGATTTTGTCCGGGTCCAGTCCGGCACCCTGATCCTTGATGGCGATGACGAGGGATTTGCCGGTATTTTCAAAGCTGGCGGTGACTCTCTTTGCAGGGTCGTACTCGTTGCCGTGGAGGACGGCATTGACGGCAGCCTCGCGGACGGCCATGGTGAAGCCGAATCGCGCATCCTCGTCGAAGCCGGCGTCCGTAGCGAGCTTTTCCGCGGCTGCCTCGATTTCGGTGACGCTGTCCATGGTGGAACTGAGCGCAAACTGCAGCTTGCCTGCTCGCGGCTTATCCAATGGAAATGCCTCCTCCTCTGGCGGGGCAGGACGCGACGCGCTGCCGTTCGAGGAACCTTGCTGGCAGTTTCATGGCTGGTGCGCGCTGTGTCAAGGGTGGGGCGGTGACCGGCGTGAGTCCGGGCAAGGCAAGAGGATGAGCTGGGGCAGCGAAGATAGAGCAGAAAGGGCTACACTCACGACATGCAACCGAGGACGACATCACGGGTGAGTCTGACGGCGCTTTTGGGGATGCCGGTGACGGATGCCCAGGGGCAACTGCGGGGCAGGCTGAAGGACATTGCGGTGGCTACCGGACCGGATGCGGGCAAGGTGGCCGGCCTGGTGCTGAAGACGCGCGCGGGCCTGTGCATTGTTCCGTCGCAGGAAGTGATGGAGACGCCGGCGGGGACGCTGGAGTTGCAGACGGTAGACGCGCTGACGCCGCTGGGTGAGCAGGGGAACTATCTCTATCTGCAGCAGGACCTGGTGGACCGGCAGATTATCGACATTCACGGGCGCAAGGTAGTGCGGGTGAATGACGTGGATCTGGAGTGGATGGGGCATGGGGCGGCGCATCTGCTGCGGGTGGCCGAGGTGGAGGTGGGCCTGCGCGGGGCATTCCGGCGGGTGTTCAAGGGTATGCTGCCGCGACCGACGCTGGAGAGACTTTCGCGGAGGTTTACGGCGCGGGGGATTCCCTGGCAGTTTGTGGACGTGATCGAGGTCGATCCGGCGCGACGGGTGAAGCTGCGGATTGAGCATGAGCGTCTGGCGGAGATGCATCCATCTGACCTGGCGGAGATACTGGAGGACCTGGCGCCGGCCGAGCGCGAGGCGGTGTTTACCTCGCTGGACGAGGGGGTGGCAGCCGAGGCGCTGGAAGAGGTGGAGCCCAAGCTGCAGAAGGCGCTCTTGGAGAAGCTGGACGAAGAGAAGATCGCCGACATTGTGGAGGAAATGGATCCCGGAGCGGCGGCGGACCTGCTGGCGGAGCTCTCAGAGGAGCAATCGGACGCGATTCTGGAGGAAATGGAGCCGGAGGAGCGGCAGGAGGTTTCCGAACTGCTGGAGTTTGACGAGCACTCGGCGGCCGGCTGCATGACGACGGATTTTGTGCAGATGGACACGCAGGCCACCGTGGCCGAGGCCGTGCATGCGCTGCGGGGTTTTGACGGCGACCCGGAGAGCATGACAGAGGTGTATCTGCTGGATGAAAAGCGGGTGCTGCGGGGGGTGGTGCCGCTGGCGCGGCTGGTGATGGCCCAGCCGGAGACGCATCTTTCCGTGCTCACCGAGCCTCGCGTGCTCTCGTGCCCGGCGGATATGAAGCAGGACGACGTGGCGGAGATGTTTGACAAGTACAACCTGCACGCGCTGCCGGTGGTGGACGCGCAAGGCCGGATGGTGGGCGTAGTTCAGGCGGAGCAGGTGATCAGCTTCCTGCGGGAGAAGCTGTAGCGAAAGCGGTTAGGGTCGGGAAGAGGGTGGCCCGAATTGAGATGGGGATTACCAATTCCGCGTCGGCGAGAAAGAATTCTCCTTCTGCAACATAAACTGTGAAACAATTCTAAGATGGTGCAGTTTCCTAAAATCATCCAGGGTGGGATGGGCGTCGGCGTTTCCAACTGGCGCCTTGCCAATGCCGTTTCACGCCTCGGCCAACTCGGCGTCGTCTCCGGAACAGCGATTGATTCCCTTTTTCTGCGCCGCCTGGCGGATGGCGACCTGGGCGGACACATGCGCCGCGGGCTGGAAGCTTTTCCGTTTCCCGATATGGCGCGTCGCATCTGGAATGAGTACTTTGTGCCGGGCGGCAAGCCGAGCGAAGCAGCGTATCCCAATGTGCCGATGCACCAGCGGGTAGAACCGCGCAAGCTGGTGGAGCTATGCATCGTCAGCAATTTTGTGGAAGTTTTTCTGGCGCGCGAAGGGCACAGGAATCCAGTGGGCATCAATTTCCTGGAGAAGGTACAGATGCCGCATCTGGCTTCCATTTACGGGGCGATGCTGGCTGGGGTGAGCTACGTGCTGATGGGCGCGGGGATTCCGCTGCATATTCCGGGGGTTCTGGATGCGTATGCGACGCATCAGATTTCGGAATACAAGCTAGCCGTGACCGGAGCGACACCGGAACAGGACACTTTCATGCGGTTCAACCCGGCGGACTACGTCGAAGGACCGCTGCCGCTGCTGAACCGGCCACGGTTTCTGGCCATTGTGTCGTCCAACACGCTGGCGGCGACGATGCTGCGCCGGGCGAACGGACGGGTGGACGGCTTTGTGATTGAGAGCCCGACGGCGGGCGGGCACAATGCGCCGCCGCGGGGCAAACTGCAACTGAACGATGCCGGAGAGCCGGTGTATGGTGAGCGGGATCGCGTGGACCTGGCCGGTTTCCGCGAGATGGGCGTGCCATTCTGGCTGGCGGGCGGCTATGGGAACGCGGAGAAGCTTCGCGAGGCGCTGGACGAAGGCGCGGCCGGCATTCAGGTGGGCACAGCGTTCGCGTTCAGTGATGAGTCCGGGATGCGGTCAGACCTGAAGGCAAAATTGATTGCGCAGGCGCGAGCGAGCCTGGGAGAAGTGTTTACGGACCCTCTGGCTTCGCCGACAGGGTTCCCGTTCAAGGTAGCTCAACTGGAGGGAACGGCTTCGTCTTTTCCGATTTATCAGGAGCGGAAACGGGTATGCGATCTGGGCTATCTGCGTGAGCCGTATGCCGCAGAGGATGGCAAGATCGGTTACCGTTGCGCGGCCGAACCGGTGGCGAACTATGTCGCCAAGGGCGGCAAAGTGGAGGACACGGTCGGTCGCAAGTGTCTCTGCAACGCGCTGATGGCCAATATTGGTCACGCGCAGACGCGCAAAGATGGCAGCGTTGAGGTTCCGCTCGTGACCGTAGGCGACGATCTGAACTCGATTGCGCAGTTCCTTGTGCCGGGGCGGGAGAGCTACTCCGCGGTGGACGTGGTGCGGTCGCTGCTGCGGCTGAGCATGGCAGGCGTGGAAGCGGAACCCAAAGCCGAACCGCTACTGGCGGCGACGGCCTGACGGGCTGAGGCCGGTACCCTGAATTGAAAGCGATGCCCCTTGCATGGGACTGCATTCGTGCCTTCCACGGCAACGTTGTCGCCGTTCACCATTACCAGGCCCATGCCACCACCGAAGAGTTGCGCGTCGCAATGATTCAGCACCGGGCCATCTTCGACGAACTCCTCCAAACGCCAAAGCTCGGCATCGCAAAGGCTGCAGCATAGACCTGCGCCGGCAATTGCCTAGATCGCATTGACGGGATTTTCGGCTCTATCCGCCTGCAATCGCGCCGATAATCAGCAGCGGCTCCCTGCCCTGCACGATGGGGTCTGGCAATGGAGTGTCCGGCGATTCAAGGGAGATGTCCTCTTCACAGGCAAAGAACCTGAGGAACGGCCTGCGCCTTTGTGTGTCGTGGTCGCGAACGGTGCCTGCGAGCATGGGGTAGCAGGCCTCGAGCGCGTCGAGGACGGTGCGGACGGTGACGGGCGCGGGGACATCGAGCGTCACCTCGCCCTCCACCCGCGCCAGGCAGCGCAGGTGGTACGGGATTTGTACCCGAATCATGGCAGCGTCTGCACCTCGACCGACAACACGGCGGGGAGGTCGTGGACGATGGGTTTCCAGTTGTCGCCACCGTTGGGCGAGCAGTAGACCTGGCCGCCGGTGGTGCCGAAGTAGATGCCGCAGTCGTCCAGGCTGTCCACCGACATGGCGTCACGGAGAACGTTGACGTAGCAGTCTTTTTGCGGAAGGCCGTTGGTAAGCGGCTCCCACTCGTTTCCGCCGGTGCGGGAACGATGGACCTGGAGTTTGCCGTCGATGGGGAAGTGGAGCGAATCGCTTTTTATGGGGACGACGTAGAGGGTCTCCGGCTCGTGCGCATGGACGTCGATGACGAAGCCGAAGTCGGTGGGCAGGTTGCCGCTGATTTTCGTCCAGTTGTCGCCGGCATCGTCTGACCGCATGACATGCCAGTGTTTCTGCATGAAAAGAGTGTTGGGGCGCGAGGGATGCATTGCAACGTGGTGGACGCAGTGGCCGACCTCCGCGGTGGGATTGGGCATGAAGTCGGAGACGAGGCCCTTGTTGATGGGCTTCCAGGATTTGCCGCCGTTGTCTGTGCGGAAAGCGCCTGCGGCGGAGATGGCGATGTAGATGCGGTCGGGGTTCGAGGGGTCAAGGAGGATGGTGTGCAGGCACATGCCGCCCGCGCCGGGCTGCCACTTTGGCCCAGTGCCGTGGCCGCGCAGGCCGGAGAGTTCCTGCCAACTGGCGGCGCCATCTGTGGAGCGGAAGAGGCCGGCGTCTTCCACGCCTGCGTAGACAACATTGGCGTCCGTGAGCGAGGGTTCGAGGTGCCATACACGCTTGAACTCCCATGGATGCTGCGTGCCGTCGTACCACATGTGCGTGGTGAGGGGAGCACCGGTTTCGGCGGAGGTGTCATAGGCGAAGCGGTTGCTGATGGGCTTTGGCGGGCCGGGGGTGGGAATGGGCTCACCGCCGGGAGGCGCCCATGTTTTGCCGCCATCGTCGGAGCGCTGGAGAATCTGCCCGAACCATCCGCTGGATTGCGAGGCGTAGATGCGGTCGGGTTCCACGGGCGAACCCTTCATGTGGTAGATCTCCCATCCGGCGAAGTGGGGACCGCTGACTTGCCACTGATCGCGCTTGCCGTCTGAAGTAAGGATGAACGCACCCTTGCGCGTTCCGACCAAGACACGCACCTTGCTCATCGCTGATGGGCTCCTTTATCTCTGTTATCTCTGCGCAGGCGCCTGGGAAAGGAGAGCGGCTGCTCTCCGCATTCTTCCTCAAATCGACTGCAAAATGCCAGCTATTTTTTGAAAGCGGCGACCACCAGCTGTGTTGATTCGGCCTATAATTGGCGGGCTCGGCAACACCGAGAACCCTTCCCCCGCAACCATCATCGCGACAATTACCGCAACATGGAGGACGAAGATCATGAAATTCATGTCAACCTGGACTGTTGTCCCTGGAACCTTGCGAGCGGCAGTGGACCGCTTTCTGGCCGGCGAAGGAACACCTGCGGCGGGCGTGACCCTGCTGGGCCGCTGGCACCAAACGGACTGCAACGGCGGCTTTGCGCTGTACGAGACAAACAATGCCGCGGCGCTTTTTGAGGGTGCGGCGAAGTGGGCGGATGTGCTGGAGCTTCGCACCGTCGCGGTGGTGGAAGACGCCGATGCCGGCGCCGGCTTTACCAAGATCTTCAAGAAGTAACATCACGACACCGCAATCGCATTGCGGGCGTCGGTCGTCTTCCCATCCGGACCTGGCGCAAAATGACCCGGATGGCAAGGTGTGCTTGCAGGGTTGCCGAACCGTCGTGGCGGGTCGCGCCGATTTGAGCGAATGCACTAAACTTGAGCCTGGACCCACCCATGATCAAGCTGTTTGGCGGCAAGAACGATCCTCCGGAAGCGGAGCCGGAGGCGGCGGCGAAAATCGGCTTCTTTGGCCGGATGAAGCAGGCCGTGACGCGGACGCGCGAGTCGTTTTCCGCGAAGATTGAAGACCTGGTTTCGCTGACGCGGACCGTGGATGAAGCTGCGCTGGAGGATCTGGAGGCGGCGCTGCTGACGAGCGACATCGGCGTGCAGACGACGACGGAGATTCTGGATGCGCTGCGGGAGCGGGCGAAGCGGCAGGCAATTGACGGGGGGGCCGAGCTGCGCGAGCTGTTGAAGGCGCAGTTGCGGGCCATCCTGGAGGCTCCGCAGCGACCGGTTCTCTTGCCCGATGCGCCACCCAACGTGACGTTTCTGGTGGGTGTGAACGGGACGGGCAAGACTACCTCGGCGGGCAAGCTGGCTGCCTGGTATCGCGCGCAGAACAAGACGGTACTGCTGTGCGCGGCTGACACCTTTCGCGCGGCGGCCATTGAGCAGCTTGAGGTGTGGGCTGGGCGCAGCGGCGTGGAGATGATCAAGACGCGGCAGGGCGGCGATCCGGCGGCGGTCTTGTACGATGCGGCTACGGCGGCGAAGGCGCGCGGCATCAGCGATCTGATTGTGGACACGGCGGGGCGGCTGCACACCAAGACCGGGCTGATGGACGAGCTGGACAAAATGCGCCGCACGGCGGCGAAGCTGATTCCAGGCGCTCCGCACGCGGTGCTGCTGGTGATGGACGCGACGACGGGGCAGAACGGCCTGCAGCAGGCGCGGCTGTTTACGCAGGCCGCGGGCGTTACGGGCATTGTGCTGACTAAGCTGGACGGCACGGCCAAGGGCGGCATTGCGGTGGCGATTGCGCGGGAGCTGAACCTGCCGGTGCGCTATGTGGGCGTGGGCGAAAAGATGACTGACCTGCTGGAGTTTTCGCCTGCTGATTTTGTGGATGCGTTGCTGGGATGAGCATGGAAACCCTTGAACGAGACCGGTACTGGATGCAGCGGGCGCTGGAACTGGCGCGACGCGGAGTCGCTGTGACCTCACCCAATCCCGCGGTGGGCTGTGTGATTCTGGACCGCGCTGGGCAGGTGGTGGGCGAGGGATGGCACGAGTACGACTTGCTGGATCATGCGGAGATTGTGGCCTTGCGCGTAGCGCAGCAACACGCAGGCGAGCGGGTGAGGGGCGGCACGGCGTATGTGACGCTGGAGCCGTGCAACCACATGGGCCGCACGGGGCCGTGCACTGCGGCGCTGATCGCCGCGGGGCTGGGTCGCGTGGTGGCTGCGACGATCGATCCCAATCCTCAGGTGGCCGGACATGGGCTCGACCACTTGCGTGTGGCGGGCCTTCAGACCGAGGTGGGGTTGTGCGAAAGGGACGCGCGGCGGCTGAATGAGGGGTTTGCGCATTGGAGCCAGCACAGGCGGCCATTGGTGCTGATGAAGGTGGCAATGACTCTGGATGGCAGGATTGCGCCGCCTGCCGGACACCACTGGAAGCGGGAGCCCTACTGGATCACCAGCGAAGCGGCGCGTGCAGCGGTGCAGCCGCTGCGCTGGCAGGCCGATGCGGCGCTGACGGGCGTGGACACGGTGCTGGCCGACGATCCGATGCTGACGGACCGTAGCGGGCTGCGCAGGCGGAGGCCGCTGCTGCGGGTGGTGCTGGACTCGGCGCTGCGCATGCCGCTGGATTCAAAGATGGTGCGCGGCGCGCAGAATGATCTCGTAATCTTTACCGTCTCAAACGACGAGGCCAGAATTAACGAGCTGCGCCGGCGCGGGGTCCGCGTGGAGATACTGCCCGCCGAGGCGGGACGCGTACCGCTGGGCAATGTGCTGGACACGCTGGGTGCGGAGGGCATCCTGACGCTGCTGACGGAGACAGGCACGCGCCTGAACACGGCGCTACTGGACGCGGGGCTGGTGGATCGCGTGCATCTCTTTGTTTCGCCGCAGATTATGGGCTCGGACGCGGTGCCGGCCTTTCGTGGAATGGGACAGTTTGTGCGCATGGCCGAGGTGGAGGTGGAGCGCTACGGGAATGACCTGGGCCTGTGCTCACTGCTGCGCAATCCATGGCCGGTGACGCAGGAGCGGTGACGCGGACTGCCGATTTGCTGCATCCAATAGAATGAAGGTGCTGTCTTTCCCCGCGTCCGTATGTTTCGTTCACTCGTTTTTTGAAGAGGTAGACTAGATGGTTGTTTCTCCAGTCGTCACGGCGGTTGCATCCCTTGTCGGCCTGTGCGGCGTGCTGGCCTGGCGGGTTCGCGAAGGCCGCACCGCGATGACGGCGAAGAAGATCGTGATGCCGCCGCTGGGCATGTCGACGGGGTTCTGCATGTTTATAGTGCCGGCGTTTCGTGTGCCGTGGATGTGGGGGCTGGCTGCCTTTCTGGTCGGCGCGATTGTGTTTGCGTATCCCCTGCTGCTTACGTCGCGGCTGCAGCGCGAGGGCGACGCGATCATGATGAAGCGGTCCAGCGCATTCTTTACTGTGGTGATTGTGCTGGCGGCGGTGCGGTACTTCGCGCGCGGCTACCTCGACTCGTATATGACGCTGGAGCAGACGGGCGGGCTGTTCTACCTGCTGGCTTTCGGGATGATTCTGCGCTGGCGGGCGAAGCTGTTTTTTGCCTATCGTGCCCTGACCAGCGGGCCTGTGCTGACGATGGAGACGCCCGCGGAAGAGGCCGAGTAGAGTTGTTGGCGCAAAACGAAGACAAACGGCAAAACAGTCATCCTTGAGCATTCCCAGACCCCAAAGGCGGAGCCTGGGAACACGGGGTCAGAGTTCGTCGATTGTCTTGGACGCAGCGTTGATGACGTCGATGATTTTTCGAACCTGCTCTTGCGTCGTCGATTGACGAGACACTCGCGCGGCAACGGCGTCGCGCAGATTCATGAAAGCCTTCATGATCTCAGGGGATCGGCCGCGGCGAAACCCTTCTCCAGCTTGTTCGAGTCTTTCGAATAGCTCCGCGATGCGCTCCTTGTTGGCATCCAGGCAGGTGAATCCCTCCGGTGTAAGGGAGTACACCTTTTTGTTGTTCTCAGATGCCGCGACGCACACCAGACCCTCCTCTTCGAGCTGGGTAAGTGTCGGATAAATGACACCGGCACTCGGCGTATAACCACCGGCCAGGCGCTGCTCCATGGTCTTCATCAGCTGATACCCGTAGCTCGGCTCCTCAGACAGCAGCTTGAGGATGGCGAGCCTGACATCCCCGGCATCAAACAGGCGTTCCCGTCCTCCGCCAAAGCCGCGGCCAAAGCCGCCATGCCGACCAAAACCGAAGCCGCGCCCGAAGCCTTTGTCTCCGCGTCCACCGCATCCATATTCCCCTCGCATCTGCGAGCCCTCACCTAAGCCGCAGCGCCATGCGCCGCGCCCTCTATGTTCCACATTGACTCCAAAAATCTGTTCATGCATTGAAGTTCCCCTTTCGCACTAGCTAAAGATATATCTCGAAACCTATTTTGTCAATATATTTTTAGATATATCTTTTGGCTGATCGGCGACCTTTTGCCGGAGCGTGTGGATGATGCCCCCGTAATGAGCGAGGGCCGCTGCGACGAGTGTTTCTGCGTGGGCCGCGGCAACGACGAGAGATGGCCTATTCCGCGATCCAATAGAATGGAACCATGTTTACCGGCATCATTGAGCAGATGGGAACCCTGGTCAGCCTGACGGACCGGGGCGGGGTGCGGCGGATTACGGTCGAGGCTCCCGGCGTTGCAGCGCGTTTGCGCGAGGGCGATTCGCTGGGGGTTTCCGGGGTGTGCCTGACGGCGCTGGACGTGAACCCGACGTACTTCCACGCCGATCTGGCGCAGGAGACGCTGGACAAGACCTCGCTGGGGTCGCTGGCGGCCGGCGCAAAGGTAAACCTGGAGCTGCCGACTGCGGCTGGTAGCCCACTGGGCGGGCATATTGTGC
The DNA here is from genome assembly GCA_021805025.1 of Acidobacteriota bacterium. GTDB lineage: Bacteria > Acidobacteriota > Terriglobia > Terriglobales > Acidobacteriaceae > Telmatobacter. Next base: position 15,907 of record JAJZGF010000008.1, on the reverse strand, counting down.
AGGGGCATGTGGACGGCTGCGGGGAGATGACGGCGCTGGAGCCGGTCATAGCTCGGTCTGATCCGAAATTCGACAAAGAGACGACGGACTGGACGCTGAAGATACGTGCGCCGGAAGGCGTTCGGCAGTGGATGGTGCCGAAGGGGTCAGTAGCGATTGAGGGCATCAGTCTGACGATCGCGGACTTTGACGGCGAGACGGTGACGGTCGCGATTCTTCCGTTGACATATTGGCGGACGAATCTGCATACGCTGACGCGGGGCGCGCCGGTGAATGTGGAAGCGGATGTGCTGGTGAAGCTGGCGCATCAGCAGCTGCTTCAAAACCCGGGTCTCGGAATCGAGAACGGGGACGCCCGGAAGCCAGAGCTGGAGCTGACAGAGGCGTGGCTGGTGGCGCAAGGGTATTAAGCCCTTTCGGAAATCGCTGATGCGGCGTGCCCCATGGACCTACATTCCCCCAGGGGCTAAAGCCCGCGCTGCTTCAGGGGCATTTGCGGCACGGCTGGAGCCATGCCCTTTCAAAACCGCGAGTTTTTATACAGGCTCTGAGAGATTTCTTAATCCTGTTGCTGTGAGGTTTCTTCCTTTTGAATGGCCGACTCGATGCGCTCCCAGAGGTCGTCTTTGGGCAGTTCGGCGGGCAGCAACTGGCGCGCCGCCTCGGCGATGGTTTCAAGGTCGGCGAGCAGGGCACGGCATCGGGAGCACGTGAGCAGATGGGGATGGCGGCTGGCATCTTCTCCGGAACCGATCAGGTCTGCCAATTGCGCCTGGAACTGTTCACAACTCATGTTACCGGGATTGTTGGTCATTTACCGCCCTCCCCTCGACTAGCGGTGCGCAGCGCATCACGCAGCTTGAGCCTTGCCTTGTGCAACTGAGACTTGCTGTTGCCGATGGAGCACTCAAGCATGGTGGCGATTTCATTGTGCTCGTACCCTTCAATGTCGTGCAAAACGAAGATGAGCCTGTAGCCTGCCGGGAGGTCTGCGACGGCGCGTTCGAGTGCGAGGCGGTCAATGGAGCCGGTGAGGGAGAGATCGGGCGCACCGAAGCTGCGTCCGGGCCCCTCGTCGTGGGTGGGTTCCATGGCCTCATCGAGCGAGGTGAGCTGCAGGCCTTTTTTCCTGAGGTGCATGAGGACCACGTTGACGGCGAGGCGGTGAAGCCAGGTGGAGAACGCTGAGTCTCCGCGGAAGGTGCCGATTTTGCGGTGCAGCTGGAGAAATGCTTCCTGGGTGAGGTCTTCTGCTTCGGCAACGTTGTTGACCATGCGGAGGCAGAGGGAATAGATGCGGCGCTTGTGGAGGGCATACAACTGAGCGAAAGCCTGATGGTCTCCGGCCTGCGCTCGGGCGAGGGCCTCATCCTGCGGGTAGGTGGGTGCAATGGGAGCGTGGCTCGGCAGGTTGCCGCGGGGATCCGGCGGCTCAGCCGACTGCGCACCCTGGACGCGCTTGAGGGAGGTGGGACGGGGCATGCAATTCCTTTGTTTGCGATAGCGGAACATCAGACGTTGTGATGCTGCGCCGCGCACCTATCCTCGTTAGTATAAGGTGCAGCGGTGGGCAATGGAGAAAGCAGCCCAGAAGCTTTGCAAGGTGGACGTCGCGGGTGGCGCGAAGCGACGGCAGACGGCGTGATTCCTTTCGCATTCCCAGGAGAAATGATTTTGACGAAGAGGTCGGCGGTGCGATGGGGCGGTCAGTTGTGGCTCGGCGTGCTGCTGGCGGTTTGGAGCGTTACGGGGCTGTGTGTGCCAGGAGGCTGGGCACAGGCAGCGGCGAACGGCGCGGCGCAGCCGAAGATACGCACGGCGAAGGCGGAGGACCCGGCAGCGCGGTGGGCCGGTGAGCCGGTGCGCAGCATCTCTTTTGAAAACGTGACGGCGACGCGGCTGAACCCTCTGCCGCAGCATCTGGCGCAGGGGGTGGGAGATCCGCTGAGCGAAGAGAAGCTGGCAACGAGCCTTCGCCAACTGTATGCGACGGGCTTGTTTGAAACGGTGGAGGTGGTGGGCAGGCGAGAAGCGGACGGGGTTGGACTGATCTTCAGGGGCAAGCCGAGCCGTTTTATAGGGCTGGTGACCGTGGACGGCGCGAAGGGCGCGACGCTGAACACACAACTGGAGTATGCAAGCCGCTTGACGGCCGGGACGCGCTTCAGCACGACGCGACTGGATGCGGGACTGGCGCAGATGCGGGCAACGCTTGCGGACAGTGGATTTCACGAGCCGGTGATTACGCAGACCCTCGTGGAGCATCCGGAAGAGCAACTGGTGGATATTGCGTTTCATGTGACTTCCGGGCCACAGGCGCGGGTGGGCGATGTGCAGGTCACCGGGGATCCTGGGATGAGTGTGTCGGAGTTCCGGCGGTTGGCGCGTCTGCACCCTGGAGCGCGAGTGAATCACGAGACGACAGACCGCGCGCTGTCGGGCGTGCTGAAGCGCTACCAGAAGGAGAACCATCTGGAGGCGGAGATCAAGCTGACGGCGCAGGATTATGCGCCGGCAACGGATCTGGCGAACTTTCACTTTTCCGCAACGCGGGGCCCGGTGGTGACGGTGCGCGTGGAGGGAGCAAGCATCGATCCGGACCGGGTGAAGCGAGCCGTTCCAGTGTATGAAGAGGGCACGGTGGACGAGGATCTGCTGAACGAGGGCAACCGGCGGCTCCGGGACTACTTTCAACGGCAGGGATACTTTGACGTGAAGGTGAGCCATAGACGGCTGACGCCGCGGCCCGACGAGGTGGACATTGTGTACACGGTGGATCTGGGCTTGCGGCGGCGGGTGGAAAAGGTGGCGGTGGCGGGCAACCACTACTTTGATGCTGCAACGCTAAAGGATCTTTTGAGCGTGCGCGCAGCTGACTATCTGGATCATCATGGCAGTTACAGCCAGGCGCTTGTGGCGGCCGATGTAAGCGCGCTGCAGGCGGTTTACCAGAACAACGGGTTTTCGCGGGTGACGGTGAGCCCGGATGTGAGCCAGGCGACTCCGCCGCATGGCAGCGCGAGCCGCAAACCCGCGGGGTTGTCGATCGTCTACAACATCGTGGAAGGAGCGCAGCAGCGTGTGGGAGCCGTGGAAATGAGCGGGAACGAGCATGTGGAAACCAGCAAGCTGTTGCCGCTGCTGAATACGGCTCCGGGACAGCTTCTGTCTCCGCAGAACCTTGCCGGCGACCGCGATACTCTGCTGACGGATTATCTGAGCCGGGGTTTTGACCAGGCGCAGGTGAGCGTAGCGCAGACGGCTGATCCCAAAGACGGCGGCCTGGTGGATGTGACGTTTCAGATTCACGAGGGCCAGCAGATTTTTGTGCGGAATGTGCTGCTGACCGGACTTCATTTCACGCGCGATTCGACGGTGGCTCGGGCGATTACGCTTCATGCGGGCGATCCGCTGGACCAGTCCGCGCTGGCTGAGACGCAGAGCAACCTTTACAACTTTGCGCTGTTCAATGAGGTACGGACCGCGATCGAGAATCCGCGGGGCGCGGAGACATTCAAGACGGTTCTGGTGCAAACGACGGAGGCGCGTCGCTGGGCGCTGACCTATGGCTTTGGCTTTGAGACGCAGACCGGGCAGCCGCAGAACAACTGCGCGGGGTTCAAGGTGACGGGTACGCCCTGCAATCCGAATGGCAAGACCGGCATCAGCCCGCGGGTGCTGGGCAGCGTGACGCGCAACAATCTTTTTGGCCGGGAACAATCCGCATCGATCCAGGGAACATACGGTCTGCTGGAGCAGAACATCGATCTTGTGTACCAGAACCCGCATTTTCACGGGAACAAAAGCTTCGGGCTGACGTTCACCGGCGGATATGCCAACAGCCAGGACGTGACGACTTACGTTGCATCAAAGCTGGATGCGGGGCTGCGCGTGACGGAGAATTTCAATGCGCCGAGCGCGGGCATTTCGCGCGCGAACACGTTCATTTATGAATTTGATTTCCGGCGGGTGAAGGTTGCGTCAGAAAGCCTGCAGGTGTATCCGGCGGCCATTCCGCAGCTTGCCGCGGCGGTGCGCGTGGGCGGGCCGGGCCTTACGTGGATTCGCGACACGCGCGATTCGCCCCTGGATGCGCATCGCGGAACGTATCTGAGCTTTCAGGAGTTTCTCTCGAATCACGCATTTGGGGCCCAGGCGCAGTTCAACCGGCTGGATGTGTCGCACTCGAATTACTTTGGCCTGGACCACGGGCGGATCGTGCTGGCGCGCAATACGCGTTACGCGCAAGAGCGAGCTTACGGGCCTGCTTCCGATGAGTTGATTCCGCTGCCGGAGCGGATCTATGCGGGCGGACCGATCTCGCTGCGCGGCTTTGCAGTGAATGCGGCCGGACCCCGCGACCCGGAGACCGGTTTTCCGATCGGGGGCGCAGGCGCGCTGATGAACAGCACGGAACTGCGCCTGCCGCCGCCGAACCTGCCGTGGCTTGGGAACTCGCTGAGCTTTGTGCTTTTCCACGACATGGGAAATGTGTTCACGGACGCGGGCGAGGCGTGGGTGAGCGCGATGCGAATTCATCAGCCGAATCGCGATGCATGCAAAGTGTTGAACAACAGCGGCAACACGACAAGTCTTGCCGATCCGATTCCGACCGGGCCATCGACTTCTACCGGCGTGCAGGGGCAGTGCAACTTCAACTACTTCTCGCATGCGCCGGGACTTGGCTTGCGCTACCATACGCCGGTTGGACCGATCCGGCTGGACTTCAGCTATAACCTGAATCCTCCGATATTTCCTGTCAATATCAATTACTCGCTGGCGAGGCCGGCCTCTCAACCGCAGGTCGGCGAGGCGAGACACTTCAACTTCATTTTCAGCCTGGGGCAGACATTCTGATGGCGAGACGCGGACAGAGCGTGAAGGAAACGGCGGGAATGATGGTGCACCTTGCCTGTGCCGGAACCTGCGCGGTCGCCATGCTTCCGCTGGGCGCATGGGCACAGGCGGCAACTGCGCCGGTGGTTCTGGACAGCGTGGTTGCGGTGGTGAACGACGAGGTGATTCTGGCCAGCGACCTGGAGAATGAAATTCATCTATCGTCGCTTGAGCCCCGTTCCGCCGCAGACCCGCATGAGACGGAGACCGATGCACTTGGACGCCTGATCAGTCGCGCTTTGATCCGCCAACAGATGCGGGAAGAGGAGGGACAGGAGGCGCTTCCGTCCGCGCAGGAGGTGGCGAGTCGACTGCAACTGATGCGCCGCGAGCTGCCTGCGTGCGTTCGATCCAAGTGCGAGACGGATGCCGGATGGCAACGCTTTTTGTTGAGCCACGACCTTGATCAGGATGAGGTGGAGGACTATGTGCGGAATCGGCTAGCGATTCTGCACTTCATTGAGCTGCGCTTCCGTCAAGGGATTCGCATTTCGCATGAGGAGATCGAAGCCTACTACCGCGACATGCTGGCGCCGCAATATACAGCGGGCGAAAAGGCGCCGACGCTGGATGAGGTGTCGCCGCGAATTGAAGAGATTCTGCTGCAGCAGAAGGTGAATGTACTGTTCAGTGACTGGCTGGAAAATCTTCGCAAGCAAGGTCAGATCGAGGTACTTGATCCGCATTTGGAAGCGGCGCTGGGCCCGGCCGCACAGGGAGCGGGTACGCAATGACAACAGGCGATCCGAGGAAGGCACAGAAACCTGCGCGCACGGGGAGGTACGTGCTGTGGGCCGGGGCCACGCTGTTTGCGTTGCTCGTCGCGGCTGTGCTGGCGTGCTTGTGGGCCAACTCCTCGGCGTGCGAGAACCTGGTGCGGAAGCGGCTGATCGCGAAGATGGAGTCGGCGCTGGGCGGGCGGGTGCAGATTCGATCGTTTCACTGGCGGCTGATGAACCTGGAAGCTGATGCGGGCGGGATCGTGATCCACGGACGCGAGGCGGCCGGCGAGGCGCCCTACGCGCAAATCGATGCGCTTCGCTTGCGTATCAGCATGCTGGGTCTGCTGAGTCCGCGCATACTGCTGCGCGAACTGGATCTGCAGCGTCCTTCGATTCATCTTATTGTGTATCGGGACGGCACGACCAACCAGCCACAGCCGCGGCACAAAGCGCAGCCAGGCAAGCCGATGATGGATACACTGTTTGATCTACAGGCAGGCCATGTCACGGTGGAACAGGGTGTGGTGCTTTACGAGAACCGCGCCGCGAATTTCGATTTTCAGAACAGGCTGCAGCCGCTGGACCTGACGGCGCGGGACGCTACGGTCCAACTGCACTATCTTGCGGCGGCGGCAACGATGCCGGAGAGCTACCGGATTGAGTTTGGGGCGCGCGATGTGGAATTGCTACGCGGCACGGCGGCTCAGCCACTGGCGAGACCGGTGAGCGGGTTTGTGCAGGCGACGCTGGACCTGACGCGCACGGATGCGTACCTGCGCCAGATGCGCGTGACGGCACGGAGCAAGGATGCAGGCGAGCGCACACTGACCGTGACAGGATGGCTGCACGACTTTGCGCGGCCAAGCTGGCAGGCGACGGCGCAGGGTGAGCTGGACCTGCGTCTCCTTGAGAGCTTTACCGGCTTTCCGAATGCGACGGAGGGGATTGCGCGGGTGCAGGCAACGGCCAGCGGGCATGACGGCCAGTTCCGTGTGGACGGGCCAGTGCATATCGATCGCGGATCGTACATTGCGCCGGGAGTGACGGCGCGCGGCGTGACGGTGGATGCGGTGGTTCATGCCGATCCGCAACAACTGATCGTCCGGTCAGTGGTGGCACGGCTGGCCCAGGGCGGCCAACTGAGAGGCGAGGTGGTGCTGGATCACTGGCTGCCGCCGATTCCCGGCAGTGCGACGCTGGATGTGGCAACGCCGACGGCGACGCCCAAACACTTCTGGCGCAGGAAGGCGCACCCGGTGAAGCCCGCGCCGAAGCCTCCGTCAAATCAGCCGCTGCCGCTGGTGGTGAACGGTAAGGTGACGGCGGAGTTTGAGGATGTGTCTGCGGACTCCGTGCTGGACATTGTGGGGCAGAGACCGTTTCAGCGGCTGGGCGTGGATGCGCGGCTGGATGGGCCGGCGACCGCGGTGTGGACCAAAGGCGATGTGAACACGCTTGTCGTCAGGGCATCAATGCGGGTGAGCCCGTCTGGCAGGGCGCAGGCGGACGAGGTGTCCGCAACGGGAACACTCGACGGCACCTATACGCAGCGAGACGGTGCCGTGGACCTGCGCGCGTTGCATGTGGCTCTGCCCGGCAGCGTAGTCGATGCACATGGGCACCTGGGGGCCTATCCGCTGTCGAGCCCCTCGGCCATCTCGGTTGCATTTCACTCGCACAATCTGGCGGAGTTCGATCGCGTGCTGCGGGATCTGGGTCTGCAGCGAAATGGCAAGGTTGGGAGCGCGGCGCTGCCTGTCTCCCTGAGCGGCCAGGCGGACTTTACCGGAACCTGGACTGGCTCGGTGATGGATCCGCATCTTGCCGGGAACCTTTCGGCCAGCAACCTGGGGATGGAGTTGCCGGCGAATCCAGGAGACAAGACTGGGAGCGCTCAATCGATTCGCTGGGACACGGTGGAGATGACGGGAAGTTACGCAGCGAACCGGATTGCGATTGAGCATGGCGAGTTGCGGCACGGCGATGCGATGGTGAGCGTTGCGGGCAGCCTGACCGCATCGCCACAGGCTCATGCCGCGGTGGGGATTCCGGAGTTTGATTGGAACTCAGTGCTTCATGCGCGGGTGGAGGCCCGCAAGGCGGCGCTCGGCGAGGTGCTTACCCTGCTGGGACAGAGCCTGCCGGTGACGGGATCGCTGAGCGCGCAGTTCGAAGCCGATGGGCCTGTACATCTACTGAGCGGGTCGGGATGGGTGGCACTGGACAACGGCACGGCCTGGGGCCAGGCTTTCGCGAACATGCGGGCACAGGGCAGCGTGGCGGGCCATGTGATCGAGGTGGCGTCTTTGAGCGTCAGCGACCCAGGCGGCAAGGTGGCGGGCACGGGATTCTATGACATGAGCACTGGCCGCTTCCAGTTTGACGCGCATGGCAACGGCATTGATCTTGCGCGGGTGCGGGATCTGCAGCAATCGACCCTGGGCATAAGCGGGTCACTGACCTTCCATGCCACCGGAACAGGGACGGCGGACGATCCGCAACTGGCGGGCAGCGGGACGCTGAGCGGGCTGGTGGTGCGCGGAGAACAGGTGGGCAATGTGGAAGTGACAGCGCACACCGTGAACCATACCCTGCTTTACGATCTGGATACGCATTTTGCATCGGCGATGCTGACGGCGCATGGACAGACCGTTCTGCATGAGCCGTACCAGACGAAGGCAGAGCTGCAACTGACACAGTTCGACATTGGCGCCCTGCTGAAGATGGCGCATGTTCAGGGACTTTCCGGCGAGTCGTCCCTTGCGGGAACGGTGCATGTGGAAGGGCCGCTCGGCCATCCGGAGCAGCTACACGGCGAAGCCCTACTGCGGACGCTTGTAGCGACGATCGCCGGAGTGCATTTGAAGAGCGAGGGCCCGGTGCATGCGACGCTGGCCGACGAGCGGATTGTGCTGGACCCGGTGCACGTGACAGGGGAAGAGACGGATCTGAAGGCGCAGGGCATCATTGATCTGAAGGCCAGACGACAACTTGACCTGGATGCGAGCGGATCTATCAACCTGAAGCTGGCGCAGACGATTGACCCAGACCTGACGGCAAGCGGCATGACGACATTCCAGATTCGTGCGCGCGGAACGCTGGAAAAACCTTCCCTGAGCGGCAGGATTGATTTCCAGAATGCGTCACTGGCGCTCGAAGATCTGCCGAACAGCCTGAGCCAGTTGCAGGGGACGCTGGTGTTTAACCAGAACCGGCTGGAGGTGCAATCGTTGACGGCGCGGACCGGCGGAGGAACGCTGAGCGTTTCAGGCTATCTGGCGTATCAGAGCGGAATCTTTGCGGCGCTTTCGTTGACAGGGCAGGGAGTGCGCATACGCTATCCGGATGGAGTTAGCTCCCTGGCCGACGCCGACCTGCAATTGCAGGGAACGCAGAACAGCCTGCTGCTGAGCGGTCGCGTGCTGGTGACGCGGTTCACGGTGAGCCCGGACCTGGATATAGCAGGCCTGGTGGCGCAGGCAGGGAAAGTACAGCCCGTGACGTCGCAGGATGCTCCCTCAAACCATGTGCGACTGGATGTGCGGATTCAATCGTCGCCGCAGCTGAACTTCCAGAACGCCTTTGCGAAGCTGGCCGGCGACATTGATCTACGTCTCCGGGGTACGCTGGCGACGCCGTCGCTGCTGGGACGGATTTCGATTACGGAGGGTAGCGCAACGATTGCCGGAACGCGCTACGACCTGCAACGCGGCGATATCACCTTTACGAACCCGGTGCGGATTGAGCCTACGATTGACCTGAACGCCACCGCACGCGTGGAGGACTACGACATTACGCTGGGCCTTCACGGGCCGCCAAACAAGTTGTCGGTGACCTATCGCAGTGATCCGCCGCTGCCGGAGTCCGACGTTGTGGCGCTGCTGGCGCTGGGACGGACGCAGAACCAGGAGCGGCTTTATACGCAGCAGCAGCAGCAGTTGGCCTCGAATCCGGCAACGGACGCGCTACTGGGCGGTGCACTGAATGCGACGGTGAGCAGCCGCGTGCAGAAGCTGTTCGGAGCAGGATCCGTGAAGGTGGACCCGAGCTACCTTGGACTGTTGGGCAACTCGACAACGCGCATTACGGTGGAGGAGCAGGTGGGGCGGAATGTGACCCTGACCTGGGCTACGGATGTGGACACGACGGCGCAGCAACTGCTGCAGGCCGAGATCGCCATCAACCGCCACGTCTCGCTCCTGATTGCGCGCGATGAGTCCGATGTTTTCTCGATGGTAATCAAAGCGACGCGGCGCTACCGGTAGCGGGACCTGGCAATACATTCACAGATTTGTAATCTCAGAATACGCTGCGCATCCGTACAATCGCCTCACCATGTTCAACGATGCACCCCTGACATTCGAACGCCGGCAGGGAAGCTCTGCCGAAGCCGCAATCTATGCTCTGAGTGGACCACTCACCCTGCGCAACATGTTTGATCTGCAGGCTGCACTGCGCGAGGACAAGAAGTCTCGTGTGGCGATTCTTGATCTGAGTGCAGTGCCATACATGGACTCGGCAGGGCTGGGCCTGCTCATGAATCAATATGTGCACTGCCAGACGAATGGCGGCCGCATGGTGGTGGTGGGTGCGAATAGCCGGGTCATGGAACTGTTTCGAATCACGAAGATTGACAGCGTTGTCCCGCAGACTGCCACCGTGGAAGAAGCTGAAGGCTACGCCTGAGTGCGCCGGCAGTGACTGCTGCCCTGCCCTCAAGTACACTTGTGGCTGGAGCAGACGCGGATGGGCCTGATCGCAAAAACCCGCACGACGCTGGAGATGATCAAGTGGGAGCACTCGATCTTTGCGCTGCCGTTTGCGCTGACAGCGGTGCTGCTGGCTGCGCACGGGCTGCCCGCGCTGCACACGCTGGCGTGGATCCTAGTGGCTATGGTGACGGCGCGCTCGTGCGCGATGGCGTTTAACCGGTGGGCTGACGCCGATCTGGATGCAGCCAATCCGCGCACCAGGAGCCGTGCGATTCCGGCCGGGCTGCTGAGCCGGGAGTTTGTGCTGGGTTTTACGGTGCTGACCGGCCTGGGGTTTGTGGTGGCCGCCGCGGAACTGAATCGGCTCACGCTGTATCTGTCGCCCGCGGTGCTGGCCGTGCTGCTGGGCTACAGCTACATGAAACGGCTGACGCGCTGGTCGCACCTCGTGCTGGGGCTTGCGCTGGGCCTGGCGCCCTCCGCCGCGTGGATTGCGGTGCGGGGCAGCCTGGACGCGCGCATCCTGGTGCTGACCGGTGCGGTAACGCTGTGGGTGGGCGGCTTTGATGTGCTGTATGCCTGCCAGGATTTTGAGCACGACCGCTCAGTGGGGTTGTACAGTCTTCCGCAAGCGGTTGGCGTGCCGGCGGCTTTCTGGGCTGCGCGCCTGATGCATCTGGCGATGCTTGGGCTGCTGGTGTGGTTTGGACAACTGTTTCACTTCGGGCGCGCGGGCTGGCTCGGCGTGGCTGCGGTGTGCCTGCTTCTGGGGTATGAGCATGCAATTGTGTCGCCGCGCGATCTGCGCAGGCTGAATGCCGCGTTTTTCACGATGAATGGGGTCATCGCTATGGTGTTCCTTGGTTTCGTAGCCACGGACGTGTGGCTGCGGAGGTAAATTTCGATGTCCGGAGAAACAATCTCTCGCGAATCTGCGGCGGCGTTGTGGTATGGTGCGCGCAAGCAGTCCAGACTTTCGCCTGTCCCCACTACCAACCAGGCACGAGGAGAACAAGACGCCGGAATGAGAGTCGGAATCCAGGGCGAGCCCGGATCCTTCAGCCACGGAGCGGCCTTGCAACTGTGCGCTGACAGTCTGGTGATTCCATACTCACTGTCGGCGGAGGTCTTTGCGGCGCTGTCCGATCATCAGATCGATGCCGCCGTGATTCCGATTGAGAACAGCCTGGCCGGATCGGTGTCAGAGCACTTCGATCTGCTGCTGGCACATGACGTGCGCGTGGAGCAGGAGACGCTGCTGCGGATTCACCATAACCTGATTGCTCTTTCCGGTATAACGGTTGCCGAAATTGACCGCGTCTTTTCACATCCGGTTGCGCTCGCCCAGTGCAGGCAGTTCCTTGCCGCACATCCGCGGATGGAGGCCTTTGCCTTCTACGACACAGCGGGCAGCGTGAAGCAGCTTGTAGAGCTGCGTGACCGCCACGCCGCAGCGATTGCGAGCGAAGCCGCCGCGGGCTACTACGGGGCAAACATCCTGCAGTCAAACATCGAAGACAACAACGAAAACTTTACGCGCTTCTTTCTGGTGCGGCGAACCGAGGACACGCGGCCGCGGACCGATACCAACAAGATCAGCCTGGCGTTTTCGGTTGAGAATCGCCCTGGATCGCTGGCAGCGGCGCTGGCGGATCTTTCTGCAGTGGGAACCAATCTGACGAAGATTGAGTCGCGGCCCGTGCATGGCAAGCCGTGGGAGTATATCTTCTATGTGGATTGCCAGGTTGGGTCGCTGGAAGAGGCGGATCGCGCGGTGCAGGCGCTTGTGCCGCACTGCGCAATGGTGAAGGAACTCGGACGCTACCCAGAAGCGAAGCGCTCTGAAGGGTAAGCCCAAGTCCGGAAGCAGAAAGCAAATGCGGGAACCTCACGGAGGCTCCCGCATTTGCTTTGCCTGAAGTAGGCGTGCCAGCGCCGCATGATACCGCGACAGTGAATTTGCCTGGCCGCAGTGGCGGGCCAATCCGGAACGGCTACGGCATTCTCGGAAGGAATGTGGCCGTTTGAGATTCCACAGGGGCTCCTCTCCCTGCGAGTCGCATTGACTTTACTGTTGCAACTTCGTCCTGCGGCAATTCCAAAAGTGCTTTAGAAGTGGTAGGCCACACCGACCGCAGGATAGAAGATGTTGTACCAGCGCTTGGTGTCCAACTGGGAGTAACCCATGCTCGGAACCTTAGTGACAAAGCTCCTGAATTCTGCGCGCAAGTCAAAGCTGGGGCTGAGTTCGTAGGCGATGCCGCCGCCGTACAGGATGCCGGGGTCGGTCTCCTGCTTAACATCGAGCGATTGTGTCGTCTGATCGCGGATGGGCAGGAAGATGAGGACGCCCGGTCCGCCCTCTACGAAGGGGTTGTACTTCTTATAGGTAAAGCTGCGCACGTAGGCGAAGGAGATTTCCTGAGTACGCGTGTTGACGAGGTAGCTGTTGGTGTTGCTGACGAGGTAGTGGATTTTGTTGTCATAGGTGATGCCGTAGTTGGCTTCGAGGGCGCTTGATGGCGTCATCATGAAGCGGTAACTGAGCATTGCGCCAAAGCCACGATTCGCGCTTACCTGCACATCTGTGGAAGATGCCATGAACGGCTCGACGATGCCCGTCGCACTGACGCTGATATCCTGCCTGCTCTCCTGAGCACGACCCGCTGCCGCACCCAAGGCCAGCAGAATTATAAAAAAGGCGATCTTCTTCATTCGGTCAAGAACCTCACGACTGCCCAACCGTCCGGCCGGCAACCAGCTTGTCGATTCCGGTGCGCCGGTTGGTGCCGGGCCCCGCTCTCAGCATTGTAAATGGCCGGGGCGGGTTACGGCGGATGGCACTGCCCCGACAGGCTTTAACCCCTTAGACGAAGCACGCGGCAAATGGGCGCGCGGAGCAGCGGTGACGGGCTTACTGCTCAGCCCTGGCGCTCCACCTGGTAGTAGAAGGGCGGGCCCTGCGTCTGGGCAAGGGTGCGGACGGCGCGCAGAAACGCCTGCGCTGCATAAGAAAGGGGGGTCTGGCGGCGGTGAACGAGGCGCAGCACGCGCCTGAATTCAAGTTCATCCACCTTGATGCGGACGAGGTCGCCGGTCTCAAGCTCGCGGGCAACCGTGAGGTTTGGCACGAGCGCCACGCCGTTGCCCATCGCGACGAATCGCTTGATGGCCTCGATGGTGGGCAGTTCGATCCGCATGTTGAGGGGCGTTCGAAAGCGCTGGAAAGTCTCGATGACTTTGCGCCGCAGGGGCGAGGTGACGTTGTGCGCGATGAAGTCCTCGCGGCCCAGTTCCGTGATCGATATGCGCCCGGCCTTGGCCAGGGCGTGGGTGGGGCTTGCAATGAGAGCGAGACTGTCTCCGTAAACTGCGATGGTACGGAACTGGGCGGGGTCTGGACGGAAGGAGACCACGCCGATCTCAAAGCTGCGAAGATTGAGCTCCTCGGGAATACGGCTTGCTAACATGCGATGCACGTTCACATGGACCTGCGGAAACTCCCGCCGAAAGGCATCCATGACAGGCAGCAGATACATGCAGGTGTATTCATTGGCGGCCAGTTGCAGATGGCCGCGCTCCAGACTCTTCAACTCGTCCAGAGCGCTGGATGCTTCCCGGCGCAGGGCCAGCAGCCGCAGCGCGTACTCGCGCAGCAGCTCACCTGCCGCGGTCAGCGATCCATCCCGGGCGGAGCGGTCAAAGAGCGTTTCCCCTACAGAAGCCTCCAGCTTGCGAATGACCTGGCTGATGGCGGGCTGGGTGCGGTGAAGCCGCAATGCGGCGCGGGAAAAGCTGCGCTCCTCTGCCACGGCCAGAAAGGTTTCGAGCTGGTTCAGATCCATGCGGGTCTCCTGCTGAGGACTGCTCCTAAGTGTATAAATAATTCTAATCTACTCTACAAAAATAATAACTTTGCGTTATACAAGCAGAATGCGAGAAAATGGATTTGCAAGTAAAGGCTTCCCTGGCAGGCAATTCCATGAATTCGAATCTGACCAATCATGTAGTCTTCTTCGACACAACGCTTCGCGACGGCGAGCAGTCACCGGGCTGCAGCATGACAACGCAGGAAAAGCTGACCATGGCCCACGCTCTTGAGGATCTGGGTGTGGACATCGTCGAGGCCGGCTTTGCTATGGCCTCCGAGGGTGATTTCGCGGCCATTGCCACCATAACGCAGGCCATTCGCAAGCCGCGCATCGCCTCTCTGGCCCGCGCCAAGACGGAAGACATCGAGATGGCGGCGCGCGCCCTGCAGTTTGCCGACCGCGCCCGCATTCACGTCTTTCTTGCTTCGAGCGATCTGCACCTGGAATACAAGCTCAAGATTGGCCGCCAGGAGGCGCTTGACCGTACTGCGGAATCGGTGCGACTGGCGCGCTCACTGGTCGACGATGTCGAATTCTCGCCCGAGGACGCAACGCGCTCGGAGCGGGATTATCTGGTGGAGATGGTGCGCGTAGCGGTCCAGGCCGGCGCCACGACGATCAACATGCCGGATACGGTGGGCTACTCCACGCCGGAAGAATACGGCCAGATGTTTCGTGAGGTAAGGGAGCGGATACCTGCCATCGACGAGAGAGGGATTGTGCTCTCATCGCACTGCCACGACGATCTCGGCCTGGCGGCAGCAAACTCGCTGGCGGCGATTCAGAATGGCGCGCGGCAGGTGGAGTGCACCATCAACGGCATTGGAGAACGCGCAGGCAACGCCGCCCTGGAAGAGATTGCCGCCGCGCTCTACGTGCGTTCGGACCACTACAACGTAACCTCCAGCATCAAGCTTGACCGGCTTTATCCGGCCAGCCAGGTTCTGGGCCAGATCATCACCTTCAAGCCCTCGCCCAACAAGGCGATTGTGGGGGCCAACGCCTTCGCGCACGAGTCGGGAATTCATCAGCACGGGATGCTGGCGAACCCGCTGTGCTACGAGATCATGACGCCGGGGTTGGTCGGCGTCTCCCACACGCATCTTGTGCTGGGCAAGCACTCCGGCCGCGCGGCGCTGCGCCACCGACTGGAGCAACTTGGCTTTACGCTGGACCGGGAAGAGCTGCAGCAGACCTATTACCGCTTTGTAGCTCTCGCCGACCGCAAGAAAAACATCTATGACCAGGACCTCATCGGCATGTTGCCAGATCAGATTCGCGAGCGGCGCAACATGCCTGTCGCACAGCTTGATTGAGGATCGAGCACCACGCACGTCCGATCACAAACCACTATTGAGAGAACGAATGAAGCTGAAAATTTTAGTCGTTGCGGGCGATGGAATCGGCCCGGAAGTAACGAGCGAAGCCGTCGCCGTTCTGACGGAAGCCGCTTCACTGGGCGGGCATGAATTTGCATTCTCTGAGCGCCGCATCGGCGGCGTGGCGATTGTGCAGGACGGCACGCCGCTGCCGGCCGAGACGCTGAGCGAAGCGCTGGCCAGCGATGCCGTGCTGCTGGGCGCGGTGGGCGGCAATGAGTTCAATTCCCTGCCCCCGGACAAGCGGCCTGAAGCGGGTTTGTTGAAGATTCGTTCAGAGCTGGGTGGCTTTGCTAATCTTCGCCCGGCATTTGCATTCAAAGAAC
>JAJZGF010000232.1 GCA_021805025.1 Acidobacteriota bacterium | reverse complement strand
GACTCTGAGTGCGAATGCTGGGGCAAGACACGGCACTTCAAGGCGACGACATGAGGCTGCCCGATGGCGCAGTTCCCATGAAGTCACCCAAGTAATCAGAGATTTGCCGCCGCTGCTGTTGCCGCAGGTTGCCCGGCATGGCCTGGGAATGGAGCGGGTGATGGGAATCGAACCCATCTTTGATTTCAGCAAATCAGTAGGTTAGCTGTCTTGTCCCTGCCCAGTGCGATTCAAGTGCGGGACTTCGCGGCTCATGGGGCCTCGGGAGGCAACGTCAGGCAATGCGCGCATCCGACGGCGGCGGCACGAACCACTGAACTGAGTGGTGCAAGCGATATGCAGTAAATAACGAATAATGATATATTGGGCATATATAGTGCACAGCCCGTCATGAAACCGCGTCTCTCGACCATCCTTGACGATGCCGAACGCTCCGGAAGACTCATGCTGACGGACGCGCAAATTGCAGCCGCGCTTCCGGATGCATCCCCGGAAGCCTTGCGCCAGGCTCTGCATCGACAACAGCAACGCGGCCGCATCGTCCACGTGGCCCGCGGTACCGGACAGTGGGTGATCGTGCCGCTGGCGCACGCGCAGACCGGTGCTCCTCCCCCCGGGGCGTGGTTGCATCGATTTATTGCCTCCGCCCTCAAAGTTCCGTATTACGTGGGGCTCTTGTCCGCAGCCGAAGCGTATGGCGTCGTCCCGTATGCGCCCTCGGTCATTCAGGTGATGGTCTCAAAACAACGACGGCCGATCACAGTTGGCCGCCAGCGCCTGGTTTTTCATACCCGCACCCGCGTCTCGGTCATGCCGACTCGCTGGCACGAAACCGCGGATGGGCGCTACCTCGTCTCTACGCCGGAACTCACGATGCTCGATCTATTGCGGCGCCAGGATGTCGCCGGCGGGGCAGTTCGAGTCGCCGAATTGGTCGAGGGGCTCAGCGCGTACGCGCAGCCAGAGGGGCTCCGGGAGGCATTGCGGACGGCTGACGATACCCCCAATGCGCAGCGACTGGGTGCACTGCTTTCGCGACAGGGATCCGATCTGTCCGAGATCGTGGCGGCATTCCTGGGACGGCGGCCGCGCCGTTCAGTGACTTTAGAGCCCGGGGCGGCAGGTCAAGACATGGAGGATGCGAAGTTTCAAGTGCGCCTTCCCCGACGACTCGGAGAATCGAACACGTGATCCAGCAATCACACCTGACCGCCTGGCAGGCGCACGCGCCCTGGGATCAGCGCAGCAAAATCGAGCAGGACTTGCGACTCTCGCGGGCTGTGGCGGCGATCTTCTCGAACGGCGTCCTTGCCGAACACCTCGCACTTCGTGGTGGAACGGTTCTGCACAAAGGACACCTTGCTCCGGCGGCGCGCTACTCCGAAGATCTGGATCTGGTGCTCATCAAAGCCATGGACAAGGACGAACTTGACGCTCAGCTGCGCCGGATTCTCGCCCCGGTGCTCGGCGAGCCAACAGATTCGGCCATTGCTGATGCGTGGCTCACCATCCGTAATGTCTTGAAGCCCTCTCGGATTTTACGGACCCGTTACCAATACATGCCGCTAGGGCTGCGTTACCCGATGACGGTCAAGGTCGAGGTGAATCTAAACGAGCAGCGATCCCTGTTTCCGTTTATGGACGTACAGGTCGATCTGCTCGATGACGACGGAGAGCTTACGAACTGTTCCGCCCGCTCCTACGATATCCACGAAATGCTGGGCACCAAATTGAGAGCGCTGATGCAGCGCAAGCAAGGTCGCGATCTCTTTGATCTCTATCACGCCGCGACTTTTGGACCCCGTGCGACGCCAGCTCGTGCCATCGATGGCGGACGCGTGATTGAAGCCTTCAATTGGTACCTTGAGAATGAAGGTACGCGACTGGGACGGGACGAGGCGGAGCGCCGCTTGACCGGACACCTCGCAGATCGAAGCTTCCGGAACGACATGCGCCAACTCCTCCGTTCCGACTACGGCCCTTACGATGTTGATGCAGCGGCGGATCTCGTGCGAGGAATGTACCTGGCTCAGCTCCAGTAATATCTCGGCTACCTGTTCATGGTGAGAATGTCCCAGATTGACCTGTTGCCGCCGTTCGCGAAGGTCCGCATTGGGGAGAGCTGCCGATTGCGTCACGGCTGGCGCATCGAGCCGAAATGTAGCAGCCGACCGGAATCGTAGCTGCGGCTAATATTCGCGTAGCGCCCCGATGCCCGGATTGAGAGTGGACCGATCGTGGCTCATCGAAGAATCCAGTACTGCTGCCATGAGTGATACTACCTTGGACTGTAAATTCCGGAAGGCAGGTGTTCCAGCTCACATTGGCACAGGGGGGCACGGGTAAAATTAAAATCCCGTCGCTGGGGTCTCGGGAGCAACGGAACAGAAAACCGGGTTAAGCGGCGCGCCTTTAGACCGTATCCCGCATGCCGGAACCGCTCAGGCGACCTTCCTGCTCTTTGCCGCGAGCGTCGAAGTGCCTGATTCTCGAATTCTCTGGTACATCGCATCGGGTGCCAAATCGATGCCACCTGGCCACGTTAACGCGCCGTGCTCGAGGTATGCCTTTGCAAACACCGCCTCATCGCAAAGCGGGTCGAACTCGTCACCGAGAAATCAATGACATCGAGCCCTACGCGTACCTGAACTATCTGTTTAAACATCTGCCGATGGCGAATACCGTCGAGCAGGTCGAAGCGTTGCTGCCCTGGAGCCTCAAGGCAGTGCGGGACGAACAAAAAAAGATCAGCAGCGTCCGCAATCCGCTGCCAGAAGCGGCGCCTCGACCAACCTGAATCCCTGAAGAATAACCAGTACGGGGTTAATCGAGCCTCAAGGGTGATAGATCCCAACAAGGCCGAGGCCGATCCCGCTCGCGTCGTCACACGGGTTTGCTGAAGTGCTTACGAACCGGAAGTGTTTTTGAAGAAGTGATCCGCCACACCACCCCCGGAATGGTTCACTCTCCAACTTGCGATCCGTGCGGGCACTGAGCCGATGGCGCCGTTCAGGTCCCCCCCTTCTGCGCAGCGTTCCTCAGGCGATGATGGGCTCCCCACTCCGCAAGGGCAAGCAGTGCAGGCCGCAACGTCTCCCCATAGGGCGAGAGACTGTATTCAGTGTGGGGCTGCGCACCAGGCAATACACATCGCTGAACGATCGCGTTAGCTTCGAGTTGCCGGAGTTGCTCAGTCAGAACCTTCTGGCTGGATCCGGGCACGCATCGTTTGAGTTCCTCGAAACGCAATACACCATCCTTTAGGGCGAACAGGATGAGGGGCTTCCATTTCCCGCCGATGACATCGACGGCAGTCTTGACTGGGCATTCATCGAGTCTCATCTGGACAAGCCTACACGACCATAGCCACAAAAAAGTACCTTCTTGGCGGTCAGCGATTTCCATGCCACGCTTATGGCATGCTCATTACGACAATTGGATCGGGTCATGTCGGCGGTACGCTGGCACGCTTATGGACAGCCGGTGGATACGAAGTACGGGTGGCCGACCGCCAGAATTGCGCCCAAGCGGTAGCAGACGCCGATGTGGTCGCATTGTGCGTGCCCTGGTCCGCTGCCGAAGTAGCTCTTGGTTCGTGCGGAGATCTTGCTGGCAAGATATTGATCGACTGCACGAACCCGCTTTCCGCGGGCCTTGACGGTCTTGTGCTGGGCACCACTACGTCCGCCGCGGAACAGATTCAGCGCTGGTACCCCAACGCACAGATCGTCAAGGCCTTCAATTCCATTGGAGCCGCCCTGCTTGGCAAGGGCGAGATTGACGGCCGCACGGCTGATGGATATTTTTGCAGCGACAGTGCAACCGCCAAACAAGTGGTCCGCCCGTTGGTCACTGCTGCGGGACTTCGACCCGTTGATGTCGGTCCGCTGCGAAATGCGCGCTACCTCGAAGCGATTGCGATGCTGTGGATTGACTTGGCCGTGAATCAGAAGCGCGGTGAGACCTTCGCATTCACGTTGGCAGGCTGGAGTGGAACACTGTCATGATTGTCGAATACATTCGCTACACGGTAGCCGATCAGTTCCGCGGCGAGGAACTTCACCGAGCGTATGTCACCGCCGCGAAGCAACTCGATGCGTCACCGGAATGTCTGGCCTATGAGTTGTCCCAATGCGAGGAGGATACGAAGTCCTGGACTCTGCGCATCGAGTGGCTTTCCACGGAGGCTCACTTGCAGACATTCCGCAAAGGTCCCCACTTCCCGGTCTTTCTGGAAGCCATTCGCGGATTCATGCCGGAGATCGCAGAAATGCGTCACTACCGGCTCACCGACGTTCACTCACGAAAGCCCGCCCTGCCGTAACGATCGGTTCGGGGGACCGGAAGGAACGCGGCTACCGAAATACGATAGCGGCGCGCACAATGAATGAAATCAGGTGGTTGCTCTTTCGAGCCAGCGCCTCGCCAAAAATCAGAGAACACGCGACTGGCAATCTAAAGCAAAATTAGATACTTGCAGTTCCTTTGCGTGCTGCAATGTAAGCACGCTGGGAACCCCGTTCTTGCAAAGCGGGGCACCGGGATGTAGGTCCCGGTTGGGGGTGAGCGGAATTTGCCGCGGGCGAACGTGGTGGGTATCACCCGAGGCTGGGTGTCCTGAGGGAGAGCGGACCGGGGTGGCGACCGTGGTGAGGGCCGTGCGCCTCAGGCGGCGCGGCGAATCCGGGCGCGATTTGGCGTACAAAAAGCCAATTGTGGAACTCCAGGCACAGACTATCCAGCATCTCGCTTCCGTACCCATCGGCAACTTTTCCTCGCATGCGGTGTTCTCTATCGAAATGCCCCAAATGGGATGCCGGTGTCCCAGTCGGGTCGACAGACTCAGTGAGACGATGTGAGGATGCTATGTGGATTAGGCGACAGATGCAGGGCGT
>JAJZGF010000231.1 GCA_021805025.1 Acidobacteriota bacterium | reverse complement strand
CGCTGCGATTCGGACAGCCGCTCCGGGCGCCCGAAGTGCTCGGCTCGACGCAGCGCCTCCAGTCCGCCTTTCTGGCGCAGCCTCTCCCAGCGCATCACTGTCTGCCGTGAGACGCCCACCTGCCGTGTGACCTCCGCTTGCGGGTGCCCCGTAGCCAGCAGCCTCGCCCCGCGTCGTCGGCGTCGCTCCAGCTCCTTCCGTTTCTCTACGTGCTTCATCACTACCCCGAATGTAACCATTCCGGGTACTTGGACCGCAAGATGCTGAAAAAGTGTCACCCACTTACGCATTTCTCAATAGCATCGTCGATCCAGAAGCCCACATCCTCCTCGAGGTTGTCCACTATTACCATGACCCGGTGGGTTACGGTCCAAGTCAACCCCAACAACTCTCCACCGCATACCAGGTCTGGTCGGTGAGTACAACGTGTACTGGCCCTTCCCAAAAAATTCACGTTGAGCGGCGCCCTTATTCATAACTCCTCAGAATACTGATCAGCATTTTTTGACTTTGACGCACATTCTTCTTCTGCGCTAGCGTTATCTTCAGCGCGCTTACGCAAGCAATCTTGATCGCGAGTTGCCCAAACTGAGGGTTCACACACGCATCGAATTTGACGCGCCGCTCGGGGCACTCATCGCCTAGCCAGTCGTGCCGGTAACGAGACATGTGCGATTTGAACGCAAAGGAGCAAGCCGGCCGCCAAGTCGCGACTGGCTCTAGTTCAGTTTGTGATGCATATCGCGGTGGCGCAGCCCCCGCAGATTGTGGTTTTGGAGGTCTCGGACTTGGCATGCAGCACGCGCCTGTGGGCCGTGCAGCCAACCCTGTTCCGCGCATTGGACAGCGCAACGACTAAGCGCCTGTTGGTTCGCGAATCTCCAAAACATCCTGATCATGCGTAGCGAGATCATCAGCCGGTAGGTATGACAGCCGTGCAGCGCGACGTTCTTGAATCTAGATGTCAGTCGTACAGCGTATTCCGACCGCTGGTCTGGCACACATATGAACGGCGCCAGAGAAAATTTCTACGGAAAGTCGAAGAGATGTGAATCCAGCTCCCGACATGTATTCATTCCAAACATTTCGATTGCGTGGTCACGGGTGTAGAGTCATGGCCTCACGACCTGTGTGTGCCGAATATAGTAATCGATGGAACGGAATGCAGCCGCACCAGAAACAGACAATGTAGACAAAGCGTCAGACTCGCACCAAGCATTAGTCGTTCGCTGCAGATGCTTCGGCATTTGAAATCTCATCAGTACAAAGCAGGCGTGGCGCCGCTCATTGAAATTCGACGCGAAGCCCTGGAAATCTACGGCAGATACAAACTACTACGCCGCGGCATCGTGTAGATATGCAGCGCCGCAATGCCATTCATCGGATGTGCACGGAGATTGACGAAGTGACATTCAATTCACGCGTCATCGAACGACGAGCACCCCGCGCCGTCAAGACGCTAGTGTTGTCGGTTTCCGGTAGGAAATAGTCGGTCGCATTGTGAGCTACAGGAGGGTCGAAGAGACGCGGGAGAATGCAAGGCACTGGCCGCACCGCCGAAGCTGGTGACGTAAGCAGTACCAACATGGTGCGAGGGCCTGGGATCATATTCGTCGCGGTACCTGGCGCGGCCGCCAGAATCGCCGCAAACGTCCAGGCGTCTGCGCAAGTGCGTCTGGGTATCACATCTCCGTGTGTCGGCTGCAGCGTCAATCCCAATGCTACGATCCCCGTGGATACCCTGGAGTTCTTCAAACCTCTTGGTCTGAGTGCATGTTCCGTTGATCAGAGCGCTTTTGGATTCGCTACCCCGGCGCACTCGGTCCTTCCGCGGCTTACCTAACGACAGTGGACTATTGACGTGGCAGCTACCGCGGTACAGGGAAATAACCGAAACGAATAGTTCACAAATAATTACGACCTTGACGCTGAAAATCCTTTGTTTGTAGAGTCACCTCAACGCGACGCCCAGCACAGTCTAAATAACGAGTCCAACAGGGGATAAAGACATGAGAAGAGCCTCAATCCGACGCGTCCGTCATGTACTGCCATTCGCAACAGTCGCGGGCGGGCTGTTATGCGTGGGGAACGCAGGAGCCCAGCCGGTGCCTAGCACCCACGAGGTGCGACCTGCCATGAAACTGGCGGAAATTGTGGTTACCGCCGCTAAACGCAGCGAAACTGTTCTTGAGACACCCATTAGCATGACGGCTATCAGTGGCGCCGACATTCAAGCTCGCGGCGCCACGGATTTTAACTCCATCATTCAGACCGTCCCCGGACTTGCCACGTTCGACCAGGGCCCTGGACAAACGCAAATTACCATTCGAGGTGTAGATGGATCGGGTGGCGGCTCACCTACCACCGGCTTCTATCTTGGTGATACTCCATTGACAGCGCCTGCCGGAGCTAACGACGGGAAAGTCGTAATCGATCCAGGGCTCTACGATCTGAATCGAGTTGAAGTTCTGCGCGGCCCACAGGGCGATTTATACGGCGCCAGTTCAATGGGTGGCGCAGTGAGATTGATCCCAAATCGGCCCAACCTAAATAGCTTTGAAGCCAGCGCAGAAGGAATCGGCTCAGCTACTAGCGGCGGTGGCGCCAATGGAACCGTAAATGCCATGGTGAATTTGCCGCTAGTAGATGAAAAGGTAGCCCTAAGACTTGTGGGCACGGACACTCATAACAGTGGTTGGATTGACCGGGTCGTGATAGCTCCGGGTGAGTTTCCTCCAGAGACCGCAGGCGGCTATCAGCGGGGTAATGTCTTGGCCGCCCCTGTTGCGGAGCGCTATAGGGGTGTCAACTGGGAACATTTAACCTCAACAAGGGCTATCCTGCTCGTAAGACCAACGGATGGCTTGACAATCACGCCTATGGTGTTTTACCAGAATATTAGTATGGGGGCGCCGAATACATATGACAGTGTGCCCGGAACGCTTGCACACTACGAACCTTACAATATTGGTGAGCCATATTCGGATCGCATTCTTGTGGAAAGCCTGACTGTCCGGTATAAGGCGCCCTGGTTTAATGTATTCTCTAACACATCGTACTGGGATCGAAAATCCATTCAGACGCGAGATGATACTGAAGTTGTGACATCGCCACTGTTCTTAAACTCGCCGTCTGTATATAGCTATGGTCCGATCTCCTTTACCGCTACGGACCTGACGCACCAATTCAGCCAAGAAGTCCGTCTATCATCTTCCGGGAATACGCGATTTACCTGGATCGTGGGTGGATTCTACTCCCGCTTCACATCTATTGGAATTAACACCGGTGGCGGCGCTGGTCTTGTCACAAGCGGACTCAGCACTACGCCGGTTCTATTTTCAAAGTACATTCCGATTCTGACCAAGCAAGTCGCGGCATTTGGTCAGCTTTCCTACGAAGTGCTCCCCCGTCTACGAGCAATTTTTGGTGGTCGCTATTACTCTTATTCAGTGAGTCAAACAAACTACGAAGATGGATATTTTCGCGGTAATGTACTGACAACAACGGCTATTCCGACTGCTCACAACAGCGGATTCAGCCCGAAGTACGAGTTGTCGTACCACCCAACTAAAAACTTGATGCTCTATTTGACTGCCGCCCAGGGATTCCGGCCGGGCGGAGGCAATCAATCACCGCCGACATCGGGTGTGCAGGCATCGCAATGCAACAGCGACCTCGCGAGCCTTGGACTGTCCGCGCAGCCTTCCCAATACGGCCCGGATTCACTCTGGAGCTATGAGTCTGGAGAAAAAGCCCGCTTCCTAAACGGCAAAGTCAGTGTGAATGGCGATGTGTATTTCGAAAAGTGGACGCAATTACAGCAGACTGTGACGCTCGCCTGCGGAACCGACTTTACGACAAATGTCGGTGCGGCGGAGATTCCTGGTGCTGAGCTGGAGATAGCTGCGATCGTGGTCAGGGGGCTGCAAGTATCCTTGGGTGCTGGCTATAACCACGCTCGGATATCAGCAGGGACCCCAGACGCAGGGACCTACGTGGGTGAGCGGATCCTGGATGTACCGGATCTCACCGTTCATGGAGACATTAGCTACACCCGACCTCTTTCCGAGGAGTTGGAACTTATTGCGAATGTCGGCTATAACTTCGTGAGCAGCCGAGTTGAATCGGACAGGGGCCTGTTTGTGCAAATTCCACGCTATAGTTTGACCAATGTAAGGCTCGGCGTTCAGATGCATCGATGGCAAGCTTCCCTATTCGCGAGCAACGTCTTTAACACGCATACCTTGGTTGGCGTTACGGGTAACGAAATCGATGTCATTCCGGCTTACATCAGTGACGTATCTGGTCAGCCTCGTACAATTGGCGTTGATGTGAGCTATAGATTCCGCTGATCACGCCCGGAAATTCGCTGCAGTAAGTGATGCCCCTCTCCTATGAGGGGCGATCTGCGACTAGGGAAACTCTGCACAGGTCACGTTACTGATCAGGCTGGAAAATAAGGCGTAACGTGTTAGGCGGCATAGCGAACATGCTTCTCTTGTAAGAGGTTCCGTATGACCTGAGGCTGCCTGTGTCCGCAGGTCGCGGTAGGGACGATTCGCGTCGATACGGACGCGAACCGCCCCCCGCACAGATCCCAGCGTGCGGAGCTACCGCACTGGGCTCTTATCGCGGGTTCGAACAGCAAAGCGCGCTTGCGGCCAGGGGTGGGTAATGCGGGCCGTGGGAAGCCATCGATCAACGAGGCGATTCATGCGCGCCCAGTCGAGCCGCCGTAACGTAACCGGTAATTACGCGGCGTCTGGTCTATGCGACGCGGGCGTGTAAAGCTGAGCGCAGCGGGTTCGCGGCGAAGTGGCGCTTCCACAGTCTCGGAGTGAGCCCGGCGACTCGGGATGCGGGGTGCTCTGCGACGCGCTGCAGGACGTCGACGAGGTAGGTGTAGACGTCGA
>JAJZGF010000060.1 GCA_021805025.1 Acidobacteriota bacterium | reverse complement strand
TTCGGCCGTCCCGGGATGCGCTTCGCCTTCAATGCATCCCAACCGCCGGCTCGATACATCGCCAACCAGCTGTAGATGCAGCGGCTCGAGAACCCCAACGCACCTACCACCGCTTCGGGGCTCTCTCTGGCCTGCACCTGTTGCACCGCCCGGATACGAATCGCTTCCAACGTCGCGTGATCGAGCTTGCGGGCATCTTGTCGCGTCATTCTGCAAGGATATCACCATCTAATCATGAAGTGCACCTACTTATGGACTGAGTAATAACAACCGGAGCCGCCACACCTCCCTCTGACGAATTCTGTACGAGTGCCGGTGTACTCAATACCGCAATCGCAGCCAGACTCAAACCCGCAAGAATCGAGCACATTCGCATGCGCATTGATTAGCCCCCCCAAAGAAGCCTGCCCGTCATGCAACTCATTCGCCTCCCGAGCCCGGGGGATCGGAGTTCACACGAACCGACGAGGGCGCATCGGGCTTACCCACCCAATCTTAGGTCCGATCCGTTCCTAACCTTTAGATATGGTCCCTTCTCTCAGTCGACCGACCACACCAGAACGCAGCGTGATCCGCATCATCTAAGCGCTCAGAACGTGCACACATAGTCGACTGCAGTCTGCACATTTCATTCCGTTCATCTAATTCCACCGCCAAACAGCCGCTCCGACTTCCGCAACAGAATTCTGCGTCGAAACAAACCCCGCATAACAGCGTCACCGCGGTGCACACATCACGCGCCTTAGGGATCAAGGATTTTCGAGACCAAGAAGACGTCTGTTTTGTATTCGATCAGTCGCCGTACCAGCAAAATCGTCAAATGCGCGATCTGTAACTCGAATAATGTGGTCCCTGATGAATGAAGCTCCCTCTCGAGCTCCATCTTCCGGGTTCTTGAGACAGCATTCCCACTCGAGAACCGCCCACCCGGAAAAGTCATACTTTGCGAATTTGCTAAAAAGCGCACCGAAATCAACCTGCCCATCTCCGAGCGACCGGAATCGTCCGGCACGATCAATCCAATCCAGATAGCCGCCATAGACACCAGTACGGCCATTTGGCCTGAATTCAGCGTCCTTTACATGGAAGCACTTGATCCGCTCCGAGTACAAATCAACAAACGCAAGATAATCGAGTTGCTGAAGCACGAAATGGCTGGGATCAAACAGGATGTTTGCTCTTGAATGATTACCTACTGCAGCCAGAAATCTCTCGAACGTAGCCCCGTCAAATATGTCTTCTCCCGGATGAATCTCGAACGCCACATCAACTCCTGCATCATCGAACGCATCGAGTATAGGGCGCCACCGTCTAGCCAGCTCCCCAAACGCTTCATCGATGATTCCGGCTGGTCTCTGGGGCCACGGATAAAACATGTGCCAGGCCAGTGCGCCAGAGAACGTCGCGTGCGCATCCAAGGAGAAATTACGACTTGCTCGCGCTGCTAGCAGCAACTGATTAACAGCCCACTCCTGCCGGGCAGCAGGCCTTCCTCGCAGGGCCACTGGAGCAAATGCGTCGAAGGACTCATCGTACGCTGGGTGGGTTGCAATCAATTGCCCTTGCAAATGCGTCGAGAGTTCACTAATCACCAGCCCTTGGGCTCCAAGAACCCCCGAAACATGCTGGCAGTAGTCCGTACTCACGGCTGCCGTTTCCAAGTCAAATAGACGCGTATCCCAGGTAGGAATCTGAACCGCCTTATATCCGTAACCAGCTGCCCAGCGGGCAATACCTTCAAGCGTATTGAAAGGAACTGTGTCCGATGCAAATTGGGCTAGAAAAATTCCAGGGCCTCTTATTGTCTTCATGATTCCACCCGCTCAGTTCAACTCCACCCATGCCGATCGATTACTGCTTTCTAGTACTTGAGCTATGAAACGCATTCCTCTAACTCCCTCATCAATTCCACAAAGCGTATCTCTCCACGCATTGGAGACTCCGCCGGCTCTATCAACAAGCACCTCAACAATCTCGCGATAGATATTCGCAAATGCCTCTATGTATCCCTCCGGATGTCCAGATGGAAGGCGCGTCGCACGCTTTGCAGACTCACCGAGGTAACCAGATCCCGCATACCGGACCTCCGTGGGTTTATCACTCCAATGAATGATCAAGCTATTTGGCGTTTCTTGGTTCCATATCAATGATCCCTTACTGCCGTAAATTCGCAACTCGAGTCTATTCGATTCTCCAATCGCAACCTGACTGGAATGCAAAACACCAGGAGCATCATTTGAAAGACGAAACAGTACATTGCAGTCATCATCGAGCTCGCGGCGTTCAACAATTTTAGATACCATCGCCGATAGAGCCGATATTTTCAGGCCGCTGACGTATTCAACCAAATTGAATGCGTGAACCCCAATATCCCCGACGCATCCCCCGGCACCTGCCTTTGATGGGTCCGTTCTCCAAGCTGCCTGACGATTGCCAGACAATTCTACTGGTCCACTCAGCCAACCTTGCGAGTACTCTACAACAACCTTCCGGATCACCCCGATGGCGCCGCTGCGACACAACTCCCGGGCTTCGCGTACGAGCGGATAGCCTGTGTAAGTGTGGGTGAGAACATATAGTCGTTGCGATTTTTCAATCTCTGATTGCAAGTCAATAACTTGCTCCAGAGTCGCAGTGGCGGGCTTATCGCTAATCACATCAAACCCAGCGCGCAATGCGTCTCGAGCCATCTCGAAGTGCAATGAGTTTGGTGTCGCAATCGTTACAAAATCTGCCCGATCAGAACGGAGAGCCTCACCTTCAAGCATCTCCCGAAAATTCCTATATGCTCTATCGGGCGCAACGCCAAATCTTCGACCAGCTTCTGCAGCCCTCTCTGGATTCGAGCTGAATGCCCCGGCTACCAAATCTATGGCGCCATCGAGCCTCGCAGCCATCACATGCACAGGCCCTATGAATGATCCAGTTCCACCGCCAGCCAGTGCCATCCGAAAGCGCCGCATGCGGCCTCCAAATTTTTTGAACTTTCCGATGTAAACGATAACATTTATTCGTTGATGAGGTCAATTCCACACGGGAAGGCGGCAAAGAGCCCTCTCACCTGGGTTCTGGTATTATGTATGTGACACCCAACGGTCCATGAATAGAGACAATGGCAACTATCCACGATGTAGCCGCAAGCGCGAAGGTGTCGACCGCCACGGTCTCCCGTGTTCTCAGCAATCCAGAAATTGTTGCTGAAGCCACTCGCATTAAGGTACTTGAGGCGATCGAAAGGCTTCAATACATTCCAAATGCCGCAGCGAAGACACTGCGTACATCTGCCACACGTAAACTCTTGGTGACTGTCCCCGACATCGCAAATCCATTTTTTTCCCTTATTATTCAGGGCATTGAAGAAAGCGCTCAACGCGAGGGCTATGCGGTTCTACTTGGCGACACGCATCACGACGCTGACGTAGAAGACCGTTATGGTCTTATGTTGCAGCGACACGAAGCCGATGGCCTAATTTTTCTCGGACACAGGCTGCCCCGCACAGTGAAAGCATGGATTGACGGGCAAGAAGGCCTCGCTCCAGTCGTCAACGGCTGCGAATATACCCCTACGGTCGGAGTGCCCAGTGCGCATATCGACAATGCACGCGCCGCGTCCGAAATGATGGACCATTTATACGGCCTGGGGCATCGACGGATAGGCATTGTGACAGGGCCGCTCGCCAGTCCGCTTAGCCGGGACCGGCTGCGAGGCGCGAAAGCCTGCGCGAGGAGAGAGGGCTGTGCGCGCCAGCTTTCCGTCGCTACTGGAGATTTTTCGATTGAGTCAGGGATTGCGTGCGCTGCGCGACTGCTCGCCGAACCTCAACAACCAACGGCGATCTTCTGCTTTAATGACGAAATGGCAATTGGTGCACTCGAATATCTTAGGCGGCATGAAATCAGAGTCCCCGAAAGCGTCTCAGTTGCCGGCTTTGACGATATTAGATTTGCCCGCTTTTGTTCGCCGCCGCTCACCACTATCAGCCAGCCCATGCTAGAAATTGGACGGGAAACAGTTCGTCTGCTCCTTGGCGTGCTGCACGCTTCCATTGAAAAGCCAGTTTCTGTGACGCTGCCACACAAGCTTGAAGTCCGATTGAGCACTGGTATTGTACCCAGGCGTCCTTAAACACGACGTTAAGCCCATACCATGGACTCCACTCTGTCGCTGCGCCACTCACCGGATTCCGGTCTCCTGGGCTAACTGCGAGGCCCATAGACCATTAGCTTCACCGTCCCCGGAAGCACACTCGGGTAGTCATGCGGATTGTATTTCGTGGGATGCTTCGGCGGCGAACCAAACCGCGCAGTGATGATAAATACGCGATGTGTTGTATGATCAAGCGCCATCGTACGACCATTTGGCCCTGTCTTGATCTGCTGAACAACCGTCACGTGAGCATTCCTGACTTCCCTGGCCACCGTCAACGTGCCGATACCGCTGGATGCGAATATCTCTCGAGTCTTCGGATCGAATCTGACGGCATCTGTTCCACCACCGATCGGAATGCTACCTAGGACCTGCCCTGACCTCGACGACATCCAGATCAAGCGGTGATTCCCACACGCAGCAAATAGGCGATGTCGACTTCTATCGATTGCGAGCGCCGACGGATCCTTACAGGCGCCCATTCGCCATACGGCATTTATCTGCAGTGTACGCGCGTCAATGCGGACAATCCTGTCTAAACTCGCAATGTTTACAAACACACTTCCAGCATGATCTGACACAGCATATTCCGGTCGACCGGGAAGCTCAATTTCTCCAATCCGCCTCCCTGAGTCGGCATCAACGACGGTCACGCGATGTACTCCAGATACCTTCCCGTCAATAGAAAAGACTCGCTTTGTCGTCGGGTCATAAACAATTGCATCTGGACCCGGCGCCACACGTGTGGCGCGAACCACTCTAAGGTCTGAGAGCCGAAACGTCACGACCCGCGGTGGAAGCTCCTGCGAGACGAATCCATATCCCAGGTCGTTAGCAACGGCAACGCCATGTATAAGCCCTACACCTCGCCAAGTTGGTGGCGATGGGATTGTTCCTACTTCCCTGAGGCGATCAATGCTGAAAACAATGACACCAGAGTTATTCGATACAAATAATTCCCGCTTTGCGCTGTCGATGCGCAGGTAGTCCCAGCCCGTTACTTTCGGAAGCTCAACGGTCCGGATCAAATGGTAGGTGTCGGCTGCTTGAGCCCCTCCCGCTAACACCACATGCGCAATTCCCAACCCCACGATTGCCAGCACGGCCCGCAGAACTACTTGCGAGCCGTGCTGGCCAGAGAGATGTAATTTAGTTCTCAATCTCTCCGAATCTCAAAATCTGTCGCTGATCGAAATGCCGTACGTACGCGGTGACTGAAAGTCTACATTGTACGTGCCCGGCTGAGTCAGCGGCGGCGCAAAACTCTCACTCTCGTCATTCATAACTATAGAGTTTTCGAGATTGTGTACATAAACTCCTATGCTCCAGTTACCATTCTCTGGCGCATAATTCAACTCCGCATAGCTTCTCGTATAGGCAGGCTGATAGCTATCCGGCTGATTATAAAAGTCGAAGTATTGCCCACTTTGGAATTTAGTCCCAATGACTGGTGTTAGCGTTCCGGATCCAACAGCGAAGGTATGTTCAAAGCTTGCGGACAGCGACACCTCTGGCGCCTGCACGAGCATGTTTCCGCCAATGTTATACGTCTGGCCGATTCCATTCGTAAACAGTTGGCTATCGAATCTGGCATGCAACCACGTTGCATTAAAATTTAGCTTACCAAGACGTCCTAGCGCCGCAAATTCCACTTCGACACCATAAATATTTGAGGTCTTCGCATTTACGGTAACAATGCCGCCGGCATTCGACTGCAACATCTGCTCGCCTTTATATCGAGAATAAAAGGTATCGGCGTTCAAGATGACGTGATGCGCGAAGAGAAAATTCTTTGTGCCCAACTCGTACGTCGTTACGTACTCCGGTTTATAGGGCTGAATGGTCGTAGGCTGCGGCGGTCCACCAGTACAATTGCAAGGGATATTCAGATTGAATGCACCCGCAGAGTAACCCGTATCTATCTTTGCGTACATCATGTTGTGGTTCGTAATATTCCATTGCTCACCCACGTGATATGTCCACTTGGCATACTGGACCGACTCTCGTGCGGGGAATATTCCATCCTGGGGGGATGTCAGATCCGTTCTAGATAGATAATCGCGCGTGTATCGCGCACCCGCACTAAATATCGTAGAGCCGAGCGTCCAATCCCCCTGCCCGTATGCCGCAATAGAACGGCTCTCGTCATTGTAGAAAAAATCCACGATGTCCGGCTGAGTTGGCTGTGCTGCATCTTTGAATCTGGAAAGATTGTTTCCAATGTTCGATCGAAAATAGTACACACCCCCCTGCCAAGTAACCGCCTGATTACTCGCGGAATTAACGCGAATTTCTTCGTTTTGAGTGTTTGGGTCTAGTGAAGACGTAAGCTCAATTGTGGTTGGAATCTGGTAAGGCGTAATGTCTGCGCCCACTACAGGATTTGAATGAAAATACCGAAGTTGATCGAAGCCACCGAGGTAAGTAAGCGTCATGCCATATGGCAGCCCAGTATAGACCGCTCTCCATTGAACCAATTTATCGTTTATGCTCTGCTTCGACGGAAATGTAATGTTGTACTGGTATTGATCCAGCTTTGATAGGTTGAATGCTGCATGTGTCGGCATGTTATTGGCATCAGCCGGAAGCACATATATATTGTCTGTTGCTCCTGCTCCTCCGACGTGCGTTTGCTGAAAGCTGAAAAGAAATCGCAGATCGCTTTCAGGCTCGAAGGCGACTTGAACCCGCCCGGATTTTGCATCCCGGTTATCGACGGGGAGATTTGTGAAAGACGTTACATGATAACCCGAGTGTTGTGCTGAGAAGAACGCGAATCTCATTTGGAGCTTGTCGTTAATGGGTACATTCAAAGCTCCTTGTGCATTGAGGGTATTGTAGTTTCCAAACGTCAGCTCACCATAGCCCCCAAATTTCTTCCCAGGCTTATTGGTGACCACATGAATCAAGCCGCCGGTGGAGTTTCTACCGAAGAGGGTTCCCTGCGGTCCCCGCAATACTTCAACACGCTTAATATCATAGAGTGCAGCGTTGAAGATCACGTCTGAATCATAGTAGAACCCGTCAAACGAAATGGGAACCGAGGGCGTACCGATGCCTGCTCCGCCAAATCCTTGGCCACCGGCAATGCCTCGCATCGTTATGATCCCGGCGCTACCGTCCCCGGACGCAAAATTCAGACTGGGATCTGCTTCCGTAAGGCTCTGAAGGTCCACTACGCCTTTTTGGAATAGTTGAGACTGGGAAATTACTTCCATGGAAACAGGAGTCTTCTCCGCATTGGTACGAACTCGCGTTGCAGTGACCACCACTTCTTGAAGCACTGGCGAGCTCTCTGTGCCACTGTTAGCCGTCGCGTAGGCAGGCTTGGGCCCGATCGCCAAGCCAAGGGGTATTCCGACCAGTACCGCACCCACGGAAAGGACTGGACGACCCGTTCTGATGCTCGCCCCGAGCTGCCTACTATGGACCTGCAGCTTCGCTGGGCTATGGTGTTGAGTCTTCCTCTTGGAGTGACGCAGTTTCGACATGGTTTCCCCCCGGAATCGTGGACGAATGTGTTTGGTACGAGCTGTGCCCGAGATGGCATTGTAATGAAACCGTTTACACCGTCAAGTGGGAGCTGGTTTGTTCCGACGAAGAATGCCTTGACGGCTGCATAGATAGAGAATTGGCGGCACGGAGCTCATACCCTCAGCGTGAATCCAAGATGATCAATTGCAGCGACGTTCCGCAGCATGAGATGCGCGCCAGTATGAAGGTCCACTAATCCGTTGGACCAGCACGTGTGTAGAGTCCTCCTTGCGCATCCCTGTCATCCTAATTCTCCGGGAGAGCGCCAGCCCAACCGCTGGTGAGTGCGAAAAGCAGCGGCGCAGGATGGCACCTTATGCCCCTACGTATTCGATGGGGAATTTGATTCCCCCCCCCGGATCCAATTTTCTATTTTTTTTTAGGTGAGATGCCTACAGTTCCGAAAAATGGGCTGAGCTTGAGGTATCGAACTGAAAGTGCCTCTGAATGAGCACCCGCATACTCTTCCTTAGTGCAGGGTCGCAGCCTTCTCCTCTGTGAATTCGCTGCAAATTTGGGTGCTGTCTCTGATCCGCTCTATCGATCACAGAGCTACTGCATGTGCGGAGTGTTTCAGTGCGTCGCTCTCTGGCTCCGGCTTCCCCCCAGTCCCTTCCGTCCATGAGGTCTTCCGGCACTGAGAATTTGACCCTCAACGCAAGGCTGCTGAAATGCGCTAGGGTTCTCAACCAGTGTGATGATCTCAATCGCGTTGCGAGATGACTGCGCTGACAACTGCGCCAAAGCAGGGTGAGCTCCATCGGGAACATTGACTGTCATGGCGTGGCGTGAAGTCTCCTAGCCGATTTCCACCAGTGCAGCGCTACTAGGAGGCAAAATCAGGTCAAGGTAGCCGGCCTCAATCCGACGCTCTTGCGGAGGCTGCAACAATCCTGCGTTGCGCATCTCATGGATCTGTTGCACGCTGGGATACAGAGGAGCACCCATCGCGGCGTAAACACGTGCCACAGGATCCGACCCCGGATCCACAAGTGTCACCCGTGCGGACCCACTAGAAATACCAGCCACCTTCAGATGGAGTGGTAATGGGGGGCTAAGGGCCGCGTGCTGCCTGTGCAGCGTCGCCACGGGATTGCCCGCTCCTCGATCTGCCCCATCCTCCGGCACCAGGTGCCACGCCATGACCGCGAGTGCACCACCCGGTTTAAGTGTGGCCAGCACTGGTCCTGCTCCGGACTCCAAGCGCTCATTGCCAAGCTTATTTAGAAGCTCGAAAGTACGAAAGGTTGGACGGGGAATGCCTCGGGTACCGATCATTCCATAGGTCTCATTCATGAATGTACGGTTTGGGCCCTGCTCCTCGAAGACGTTGCTGAATGTCCAATAGGACATGGTGTCTGCAAGGCCAGCGCAATCTCGGACCATTTGCGCGATAAACGCGGGATTCCGTGAACTCCACTCAGAAATCACAAGCGGCACGTGAGGATACGCGGAGGCCCTAATCTGTTCGTTGGCCTGCATCATAGCCCGCGGCATGACTTCATCGGGCGCAAGACCGAGATCATGACCGAAGACGTTCTCCTGTGGATCATCTGGATAGATGTGGCTCGAGACAAAATCCACCGGCACGTCATTACGAGCGCACTCTGCAAGAAACTCGGAAATCCACATCATCTGGGCGGTAGCTGGACCTCCGACTTGAAGCCGAGGACTGACGCCCTTGATAGCAGTCGCCGTATGTCTGTAGAGTTCAAAGTATTGCTCCTTGCTCCCGGCCCAAAAGTTGAGGTTCGGTTCATTCCAGCACTCGAACCGCCATTGGGAGACCTCCGCAAGGCCGTAGCGCTCAACTAGGTGCCTGACGAAACGCGCCACAAGCGCCCGCCACTCACTCAGCTGCTTTGGCGGTGAGGTATTCGCCCGATACCAGAACACCGTGTTATCGGAACTTGCCAACGCCCGAGGCATGAAGCTGAGTTCGACATACGGACGTACACCAAGCTCAAGCATGCGATCATAAATCTCGTCCACAAAAATGAAATTAGTGAGGGGGCCGGTGGCACTTACGCCAGTACAAACCGCGAGATCATCATCGAGTACACCATGGAAGCGAACTGCGCGGATGCCAGCTCGCTCATGCGCCAATTTCAGGTCGCGCTGCCATTGAGCCTGGAGGCCGAGCCGCGCATGGCCGGATCCGGCACATGCCGACCAATAGTGAGGAAATTTGCCAAGCTTGCGATCCGGGCGAATGACGATTTCCAGTTCGGAACTCTCGCCTCGTGAGGAAGCGCGCGCGAGTGAAAGCGAACCCATGGCGGCAACGGCGGATACGAATTGTCGACGATCCATGAAATCTTCCTAGTGGCGAGATGTTGCCGCTTTGACGGGTTCAATCTGCGTGAACACCAGCCGTCTCGATACATGCATGATCCGAGACTCCGACGACTGCAATATGGTGAGGATCCGCCCGTCGGGCGCGAACACATAAGTACTCAGTGTGGAGATTCTCAGTCCAAAGAGGCTCGAGTACCCGTCAACGAGCAGAGTGCAGTTCTGCCAGTGCGCAACTATCGATGTCGGCACGCTGTACAGAACTGAATGCGTATAGGTAGGATACGTGTGGCCATCCGGCCGGAACGAGTAACTCCAAGATTCATGAAGATGCCGTCCCTTGAACGACCACCGTTCATTGATTCTGCCCGCAACCGTTCTCAGCCGCAGCTGAATGGCGCGAACTGTATAATACGGATCGAAACTCAGCGACTCTCCGATTTGACTCGCGTGTAAGCGCAACTGCCACCAACCCTCAATCGGGTGACAACTCTGGGCTCGCGCAAATGGTGACAGCATAACACCTAGCAAAATCACCACATTTCCTGCTACACGCCGTCTCGCGCAACCAAATTTCTGCATCTGAACTAGCCCCTTCCTACAGATTCCTATCCTTGAGTTCGCGCCGCACCAACTATTCGCACTCATCGGAATTAGCGACGAACAATCGGTTACATCTACAAGACGGATGTTCTGCTGTTTCCCGACGAGATATTCATCCAGTAGGATGCGCCCTTCGATCGGAGTAACCAGTGGATCTTCAGTCCTCCGAAGAATACCCTCCCCGGCCTTAATTGTAAACGATTGCATCGCGATGCTACTCTTAGGTTTTATGTCGTGCAAGGGGGGGGCATGATGAGGATAGCAGTCACTAGGATTTGTCTCATTGGTCGTCTGGGCCGTTTGGCTGTTGCTCGGGATGTCGTCATTGGCGCGGGCTGGCGGGGCCACGAGCACATGTCGCACAGGGATGTACTCGGGGCCATCTTCGCGGTGCGGTCAGTGTCTTCTTGGGTGTACCGTATGCCACCCCACCGATTGGCCAGGGTCGCTGGCGCCCTCCTCGCCCCGCGACTGGTTGGCACGGGATACGGATAGCCGATCACTTTGCGCCAAGCTGTTGGCAACCCAAGGTTTCCAGGGGGTTCGGTCCTTGGAGCAGGCAGTACTTCCCAGACGGCGCAGTGAGTGAGAACTGCCAATTTTTGAATATATGGACGCCCCGTAGACATTCTGGTCTCCTGACGGTCCTGGTTTGGATCCCGGGTGGCGGATTTATTGGCGGCTCAGGATCAATACCGATTTACAACGGCGCGCATCTGGTTCAATGAGGGATCGTGGTCGTAACGATCAACTACCGCCTGGGACCGTTCGGGTTTGGCGCGACCCTGCGCCTCACTGCCGAGACGGTACGCCAGCGTAAACTGCCTGGAAATTATGGTCTTCGGAGATCATTGTGGCCTTGCGATGTATGCAGAAGAACATACGCGCCTTTGGTGGCGATTTGCACGCAATTACGATAGCCGGCCAGTCGGCTGGGGCGATATCCGTCCAGGATCTGCTGGCTTCTCCGCTAGCTCACGGGCTCTTTCAGCGCGCGATCGCCAAGAGTGCTCTGCCGTCAATGATGCCGACCGTGACGCTCATACAAGCAGAACGTGAGGGAATGCGATTTATGCATTCGCATGGAGCTAAGACGCTGCGAGCATTTCGCGCGCTCCCGGCACAGGCGCTGGAACCTCCGCGTGCCTTCAAGTCGGGACCACGATTCTTCCCAATCGTCGATAGGAAGCTGATCCCTGCTCCCGTTGAGCGATTGCTCGAAGAGGGACGCGTGGCAAACGTGCCGGTCTTGATTGTCATGAATGCAAACGAACGATCCCAATCATCACTGTTACGCTTACGCTTGAGCGTGTTGCGGTGGCGTGAGTTCTTGCACAAACACTTCGTGGCGATGGCGCCTGAAGTTGCGCATCTATACCCGACACGCACTGCACCGCAACGAGCTCGTGCTCAGCAGGCACTGCAGACCGACCTCGGACTGGGCCGCACTGTATCACTGGGCAACGGTTCGGCTCAGGCATGCCAGCACCCCGGTCTTCTATGCGTATCTCTGCGGACATGTGGAACCCGGGCCGCATTCAGCGCAATGGGGCGCATTTCAATCCTCAGAGATACCCTATTCTTTCGAGAGGCTTGACCGCTCCCCAAACCGGCATGTCACAGCAGTTGATCACAGGATCGCCGGCGAGGTATCTACATATCGGGTGAATTTCGTCAAGGCAGGTAACCCTAACGGAGACGGCTTACCAACGTGGCCCCGACTCGCGAACCCGCGGGGGCCGCTCATGCGACTCGGCGCGCATACGCGCAAAATGCCAGTGCTTGCTCCACCTGTATTGCGCGCCATGCGAGCTCATGGTCCAAGGCGGCCGAGAAGGGCCATTTGCCCAGTGAAGGCGGAGTACAAACTCGACACGGCCCCGGAACTTATTTGCGCTCAGCGCGAACGGGCACTGATGCTCCTGCGCCCTGGATCACGTGAACTAGCCGAACGCGTATTGCTAACCGGCCAGCCGCCCTTACAAGCAGAGGGACGCAGATCCTCGCTACACTCAACGGCAAGCAGCATGCATATTATCGACACGATCGGGGGGCGCGGATTGCCCAGCACATCAAGCGGCCACGCCCCCAGCCGAACTGATTTCGCGGATCAGCCTGCGCTTGCATCTGTAAACGGTTTCAGTAAGATCTCTTAACCATAGACTTGCTGGGGGGGCTGGACGTGGCATTGTTTGAATTCTTTCCGCGAAATTACGTCTGGAACCTCTCCGTCGCCATTGCGCTCGCAAGCGGCGCGGAAATCGGCGAGATCGTCGACATGTGTCAGCCCCTGAAGGAGGCCGCCGCACGTGGCGATGATGCAGGTACACCAGAGTTTCTCGCTGCCTGGGTAGTGATGGGCGAGAAATTGATCAGCCTCGCGGACGAGGATGAGCGCCGTGGCCGTACTCTTTCAGCCTCGGACAAGCTCCAGCGGGCCGCACTATATTTACTCACGGCGGAACGGATGCAAGGCCATGGACACCCGGGTCGAACTGGAACGTATGCAAAGGCACAGCAAAGCTTCCACCATGCAATGGAGCTTGGCGGGGAGAATTGCGCGCGCATCGAGATTCCCTATCGTGACAGCGTCATTCCAGCCCTTTTCACGCGAGCTCCCTCATGCGAGGACTCCTCGAAACCTGGGCCTTGTGTCCTGTTCGTCAACGGATTAGACAGCTGCAAAGAGTTGCTGTATTGGTCCAGATTGCCGCACGCACTTGCCCGCCGGGGCATTTCGACGCTCTGTGTCGACCAACCAGGAACTGGCGAGGCGTTGCGTCTCAAGGGATTGCACGCGACATATCAAGCTGAGCAATGGGCGACGCCATGTTACGAATGGCTGGCTGCACGCGCGGAGATCGACGCTGCACGCGTCGGAATGACTGGCATTTCTCTGGGCGGATTCTTCGTGCCACGCGCCATGGCATTCGAGCCACGCTTTGCAAGCGGGGCGGTCTGGGGTGCCAATCACAATTGGGCAGAGGTGCAGCATCGGCGCCTGCAGCGCGAAGGGGAAAACCCCGTGCCGCACTACTGGAACCATGTCATGTGGGTTTTCGGCGCGAAGAGCATGCCTGCCTTTCTTGAGAAGTCGGCAGGCATGAACCTCAACGGCATTCTCGATCGGATCCGCGTTCCGTTTCTTGTCACCCATGGAGAACATGATCGGCAGATTCCCCTCGCATATGCCCAACAGACGTTCGAACAGCTGACCAGCAGCCCACACCGTGAGCTCAAAGTGTTCACATCGCGCGAAGGCGGCGTCGAACACGTTGGCGCAGATAACATGTCGTTCGGCCGTAACTACATTGCGGACTGGTTTGCAGAGACTCTCGGAGGTCACACAGCATGAACTCAACTCCCGTTCGGCGCATCATCACCGGTCACAATGTCGAGGGTCAGTCGATGATTCTTGAGGATGGCAGCCCCCCACGCACAAAACGTATCGGCGGCGAGGAAGCGCCAGTGTTTTACGAGATTTGGAATACGCGCCTAAGTCCGGCCCCAATATCTCCTGTGTGCAATGAACCGACTGAGGATGCAATCGTCCTAGCCCCACCGAAGCAGGGTACGCGCATCCGCATCCTCGACATTCCGCCGGAAGGAGAAACTCTGAGCACGCGTTCCACGGAAGAAGCACGAGCGCACTTTGCCGCGATCGGTGCCGCTGATGCACACATGGCAGCGTCGTCGCGACACCCGCACATGCACCGAACCGAATCGATCGACTACGGCATCGTTCTGGAGGGGGAAATCACTCTCCTGCTCGACCAGGGCGAAACGGTCGTTCGCGCGGGCGATGTAGTGGTGCAGTGCGGCACCAGCCACGGATGGGCCAATCGGTCCGGCGAGAATTGCCGGATAGCATTCGTGTTGATTGACGGATGCTTTGACGACGAACTGAAGGGCTATTTCACATGAAGATCATCGGACTTGATTCTCTGCTATTCGGGGTCGATGACCTCGCCACCGCAGTTAGCTATTTTACAGACTACGGCCTAAATTCCGTGCAAGCTAGTGAGCGCGGCCGCCGATTCGAAGCCATGGACGGCACCGCCGTCGAAATACGAAGCGGCGCAGACAAATCCATCCCGGCGGCTATGGGCCCTGGATGCAAGCTGCGTCAAACTGTCTACGGTGTCGCTGACGAGAAGGATCTTGAGCGGATAGCCACAGAACTGTCCAAGGATCGAGACGTTATACGCACGAATGACGGCGGTGTCGAGTCCGCGGACGACATGGGATTTTCACTACGTTTTCAGAAGACGGTTCGGCGCCCGTTCAATGCGCCTGCCGAAGTAATCAACTCGCCCGGAGTCGCGCTCCGGCGGGGCATGAATCAGACTGCCGCTGATCCGAACGCAAAAATCCAGCCCCGCACCTTGTCGCACATCGTCTACTTTGTGCCCGACGTTGCAAAGGCCGAGGCCTTTTACGTAAAGCGCCTGGGCTTTATGGTCAGCGACCGCTTCCTCGGCGTCGGTCCGTTTCTGCGTCCCGCCGGCACTTCTGATCACCATACGCTCTTCATGATTCAAACTCCCGCTTTCATGAAGGGCGTCGAACATTTCACGTTCCACGTTGGCGGGCCCACCGAATTATTCCTTGCTGGAAAGCGCTTCACCGAGCGCGGTCACAAGACCTTCTGGGGACCGGGACGACACGTTTTTGGCTCAAACTGGTTCTGGTATTTCGAAAGCCCGCTGAACTGCCACGTCGAATATGACGCTGACATGGATCAGCACGACGACCAATGGACGCCGCGCGAAGCACCGCTCAGTGCCGACACCTCGCAGATATTTTTGCTCCAACATCGTGCACCCTGGGCACCCGTTGGTCCACCGCACAAGGACTGACGTAAATCAATTAGGGGCCTGTCTATGGCAAGCGTATCCAAGGTACTCGTCATCGGCGGCGGCTTCTCCGGAATGTCCGCCGCAATCCAATTACGTAAACACGGGATCGATGTTGACCTCGTGGAAATTGACCCCGGCTGGCGCTCATACGGTGCCGGCATCACCATAAACGGCGCAACGTTACGTGCCTTCGACGCGATCGGTGTACTGCCCCGCATTCAATTGCAGGGGTTCTGTGCCGATGGTGTCGACCTGTTCACCGCGAATGGTCACAAGCTCGCAGAATTGCCCACTCCGCGCCTCGCTGGACCGGAAGTACCAGGCGGTGCAGGTATCATGCGACCTGTGCTCGCACGAATCCTTGCTGAGGCGACGCGAGCGTCGGGCACACGTGTGCGGTTGGGCTGCACCTTTGAAGCAATCAACGACGGATCATCCGGTATTGGCGTTCAGTTTACTGACAGCGAATCGGCGACGTATGATCTACTAATCGGCGCAGACGGTCTCTTTTCGAAGGTTCGCGCCGCTGTCCTCCCCGGGGCCCCGAAGCCGCATTACAGCGGCCAGGGGGTCTGGCGTGCAGTGATGAAACGCCCTACAGAAATACAGCGTCCAGTGATGTACATGGGAGCCCACACGAAGGCGGGACTTAATCCGGTCTCCCAGGATAAGATGTATCTGTTTCTCACGGAATCCCGGGTGACCAACGACTTCGTCCCCGATGATCAGTTGATACCCGAACTGGACGCTCTGCTGGCGGAGTTCTCCGCACCTGTCTTACGAGACGCGCGTGCGCAGCTCGGACCCGACTCACTGATCGTGTACCGCCCGCTGGAACCGCTTCTGGTTCCCGATCCCTGGTTCAAGGGCCACAGTGTACTCATCGGCGACGCCGTGCATGCGACCACGCCACACCTTGCCGCTGGCGCCGGGCTCGGTGTCGAAGACGCAATCGTATTGGCAGAGGAGTTGGCTGTAGGCGGACCTTTGGCGAATGCCCTGGAACGATTCCAGAGACGTCGCTTCGCTCGGGCTGAAATGGTTGTGAAGAACTCAATTCGCCTCGGCGAAATTGAGGCTACCGGCGGCTCACAGCAAGAGCATGCGAACATCATGCGCACCTCTATGACCGCTCTGGCTCAACCTATCTGATCATCCGTGAACCGGTTGCACCACACTCAATGCACTCCAAATGCCGCAGGAGACCGATATTCACGGGTCCGCAGCTGCGGCATATTTTCGGGGAAATGATATGGCGAAGCAGCATAAAATCAAGCAGGGCATTAGCCTATACAGCCTTCAAGAAGAGTATTTTCTTCGTAAACTCGATCTGGAAGGTTGTATCGCGACCAGCGCGAAGCTGGGCGCTTTCGGAATCGAATCGATTGGCGAACAGATGATGCCGGGATTCCCGCATCTTTCGGAGTCGTTTTATGCCAAGTGGCATGAATGGATGCTTCAGTATGGGACCGTCCCGACATGCCATGACATGTTCCTTGACACCAAGCGTTACAAGGGTCGCTTACTAACGGATGATGAAATGGTGCAGTCGATCAAAACAGATCTTCAACACGCAGCCAAACTCGGTTGTACAGTTATGCGCGTTTTGGTCAGTGTGAAGCCGGAAATAGTTGAGCGGTGCATTCCTTACGCCGAGGAATGCAACGTCAAGATGGGACTGGAGATCCACTCTCCGTTTCACTTTGACCATCCATGGATTATGCGTTACACGGAAATGATCGAGCGTACCGGCACCACTCATGTGGGCTACATTCCGGACATGGGCATATATGTGAAGCATTTTCCACGCGTTATGCGCGACCACGCTCTGCGCCACGGCGGCTCGGAAAAGATCATCGATTTTGCGTGCGCGGCCTATGAAGAGCGGGTGCTGCCTGAATACATCATCTTCGACGTCGGTCTGATGGGTGGCAA
Source organism: Acidobacteriota bacterium (assembly GCA_021805025.1). GTDB lineage: Bacteria > Acidobacteriota > Terriglobia > Terriglobales > Acidobacteriaceae > Telmatobacter. Next base: position 3,204 of record JAJZGF010000060.1, on the reverse strand, counting down.
CGAGGTGGATCGCCGGTTCGCAGAATCGCTGCGGCACATCATCTGGTCGAATCCGCGCCGCATGTTGGAATTTATGCCACGCATCTACCATATTCACGCTAAATTCTATGAGATGGTGGATGACAATCATGAGTTCAGCATCCCGTATGATGAAATTATTCCTGTGCTGATCGAAGGTGGCTACGAGGGATACCTTTCGAGCGAATACGAAGGGAACCGCTGGATACAGGACTCCTACCCGGTAGACAGCGTCGAGCAGGTTCGGCGGCAACACGTGATGTTTAAAGGCTTGCTGGAACAGCACTGAATCCTGGAGAGTTCCGATGTTTGACAAGTATATGATCGTTGAGGAAGGATTCCGTAACGTGAGCGAGAACGGCCGGATCGTAGGTTTCCAGGTGAATACCAGGCTGCCTTATTATCGTGGTCTTGGCGTGTCAATGGTGGAAGACTTGTCACTCAGCGTCGATGGCGAAAAGTTCCCGTCCGAATTGGTTACCATCGTGCTACGCGGTCGCCCGATGAGCCTCAACGAGATGGAGACTGACTACAACGAGCGCTGGGAGTTCGGCGAAATCGGCACGGTCATCATTCGAAAGAATGGCGGCCTAACCCCGGAATCCCACAAGATTGATTTAACTGATCGACTACGAATTTCCTATTTGCCTTTTCCTCTCATTGGACATGACACAAAGGAACTCGTACTGGAGTAATTGTTGAGTACTGGAGGTGGCCCAGCGATTTAGGCGGCGCGCATGGCTTGTCTTTCATGCGTTGACACGATGGATGCGGCGGCGCCGCGTGAAAGCGGGTATAGGCGCTCGTATTGGGTGTCAATCAGGCACAGACTGCGCAATAGACAGGGTTGCCTCAGCAACCCTTACTGGGTGATCTGAGTCAGACTTTTTATCTACATCGTGTTTTGGACTGTGGCGCGCCCAGCTACATTACTGAGTGAGTTTTCGCTACTCGGCGATCGATACTAACCTCAGCGGCTGGGAAAGGACACATCTGGTGGTCGTCTGAGTGGCATGTAACAGTGACGTGTAAGTGGACATTAGGGCACGATGGGATGGACATTTGCGGAGTCACACAAGCAACTCATGAACGAAGTCTGGACACCCTCGTCGCAGCGCATTTCAGCGTCCAACCTGACACGCTTCATTGCACGGGTGAACGCGCGGCGGGACCTTGCGCTCGAGGACTGCCGGGACCTGTATGCCTGGTCGGTCAGTGAGCCGGGACAGTTCTGGGACGAACTGGCGAGCTTCGCCGACGTGCGCGCCGATTGGGGCGACGGCCCCGCGATCGAGCACCCGGAACGGATGCCCGGGGCGCGATTCTTTCCCGATGCGACACTGAACTTCGCCGAGAACCTGCTGCGCTACCGGGACGATCACGCCGCGGTCACCTTCAGCAACGAGCTCGGCACCGAGCAGCGTTTCACCTACCGGCAATTGCACGAGGAAGTCGCCCGCATCGCCGTGGGATTGAAGGAGGCTGGCGTCGAGCCCTGGGACCGCGTGGCCGGCTACCTGCCGAACCTGCCGCAGACCCTCATCGCCATGCTCGCCACCGCGAGCCTCGGGGCAATCTGGTCGTCCTGCTCGCCGGATTTCGGCCTGCACGGGGTGGTGGATCGCTTCGGGCAGATCGCCCCGAAGGTGCTCTTCACGGCCGATGGGTATTTCTACACCGGCAAGCGTCTCGATTCACTCGCCACGATCGGCGCGGCGGTGGCGCAGATACCCGGCATCGAGCGCATCGTGGTCATCCCCTACACGAGCGACCATCCTGCGCTCGGGCGGCTGGGCGCGGCCGCCTCCGGCGCCACGCTCTGGGAGAACTTCGGGACCCGGGGTGCACCGCTGCGCTTTGCCGCCCTGCCCTTCAACCACCCGCTGTACATCCTGTTCTCCTCCGGCACCACTGGGGTACCCAAGTGCATCGTGCACGGCGCGGGCGGCACGCTGCTGCAGCACCAGAAAGAGCACCTGCTGCACGTCGATCTGCAGCGCACCGACCAGATCTTCTACTACACCACCTGTGGGTGGATGATGTGGAACTGGCTCGCCAGCGCGCTCGCCACCGGCGCGACGCTCGTACTCTACGACGGCAACCCCTTCCATCCGGACCCAGGGGTGCTGTGGCGCCTGGCCGAGCGGGAGCGCATTACCGTCTTCGGCACCAGCGCAAAGTACCTCGCGGCGCTGGAAAAGAACGGCTACACCCCGGCCCGCGAAGTGGATCTCGGCGCGCTGCGCTCGGTCCTCTCGACCGGCTCGCCCCTGCTGCCGGAGGGCTTCGACTTCGTCTACCGCGCGATCAAGTCCGACCTGCACCTCGCTTCGATCTCCGGCGGCACCGACATCGTCTCGTGCTTTGCGCTGGGCTGCCCGACGCTGCCGGTGCACCGCGGTGAACTGCAGTGCCGCGGGCTTGGCATGCAGGTGGAGATCTTCAACGAGGCCGGCCGACCGGTCCGCGGCGAGCGTGGCGAACTCGTGTGCACCGCGCCGTTTCCCTCGATGCCGGTGTCCTTCTGGAACGACCCGGATGGGCACAAGTACCATGCCGCCTACTTCGAGCGCTTCCCCGGCGTGTGGCGCCACGGCGACTATGCCGAGTTGACCGAGCACGACGGCATCATTATCTACGGCCGCTCCGACGCGGTGCTCAACCCGGGCGGGGTACGCATCGGCACCGCCGAGATCTACTCCGCCGTCGAGAGCCTGCCGGAAATCCTCGAGGCCCTCGCCGTCGGTCAGGACTGGCAGAAGGACGTGCGCGTGATCTTGTTCGTGCGCCTGAAGGACGGCGCGAGTCTCGACAATCCCCTCAAGGACCGTATCCACACCGCAATCCGCACCAGCACGACCCCCCGGCACGTCCCGGCCAAGATCATCGCCGTGGCCGACATCCCGCGCACCCGTTCCGGCAAGCTCACAGAACTCGCCGTGCGCGAAGTCATCCACGGCCGACCCGTGCTCAACATCGACGCACTCGCCAACCCAGAGGCGCTCAAGCACTTCTGTGACTTACCCGATCTGCTCGAATGAGCAGATCGATCCAGCCACATTCACAGCTATTGTGCAACGCTCCTTAGTGAACCGCCCCGGGTTTCCCGGAGGCTCCATCACTTGAGAGAATGGAGCTATGGGAAACCCAGCAAAGAAGTATTCACCCGAAGTACGTGAAAGAGCC
>JAJZGF010000230.1 GCA_021805025.1 Acidobacteriota bacterium | reverse complement strand
CGTGTCTCAAACCGGCGGCTGCCCCACAAATGTGTGGCAGAGTTGACCAGCCAGGTGGTATGAAGTCCCAGCGTCACGCGGAGAAAGACACCCCACAACACCATGGCGATGCCGTTCAACGGGCCGCCAAAGTACCACCCGCCGCCCAGCAGCGCCACCCCCGTGGCCGTTATTGGAATCCAGTGATATTTGCTCAGCCAGACGTGGAAGCGGTCGCGGCCCAGGTCCGGCGCGTAGCGGCTTGCCAGCAGCTCAGTCTGCGCGTGCAGCGCTTCACCAAACAACACCCAGCCCGCATGAGCCCACCAGCCGCCCTCGCGCGGCGTGTGCGGATCGCCTTCGTGATCGCTCAACTGGTGATGTACGCGATGCGTCGAAACCCAGAAGATCGGCCCGCCTTCAAGAGACAGCGTGGCGCACAGCGTCATCAGATACTCGACCCATTTGGGCGTCTGGTAGCCGCGATGCGTCAGCAGCCGGTGATAGCACATCCCGATGCCCACATTGATGGCTAGGACATAGAGCACAGCCATGGCCGTCAGCCTTTGCCAGCTAAACAGGAACAATGCCGCAAGGGCGCCCAGATGAAAGACAATGACCACGGCCAGCGTGAGCCAGTTGATGCCCTCGCCGACCGTAGCGGCACGGCCCATCCGGATCAACTCCCGCGCCGGCACGGCATGAGCCGCCGAAGAGGAAGTCTCGTGGGTTGTTGCAAGGGGAACGCTGTCAACATTGGCAGAGATCGCCGGGGATGGTGCGGTAAGGGCTGAAGCCATTCTTCGATAATTCCTTCAAGAGCGGCTGACCTCCCCACTCCTGCTCTTTATATTGTACAGGAGCTTCAATGTGCACGATGAATCGTTGCCCCAGTGTTCGACTTGCCGGAATCCCCGGCCGTGCGCCGGGTTTCAGTTCGCCGCGGCGCTGCCAAACTCCCCGCCGCCCGTTACAAACAGCTTTTCTGCGGTGCCGCGCAGCACGCGATACAGGGCAAACTGCCGATGGGTAAGGCCGCGCAGCTCAAAGAGCAGCTCGCCGCGGTTATCGGCCATTGCATCCACGGCGTCGACCAGTTTCATCCGCGGCGTATCGTCCAGGTGCCCGCCGTCGGTCACGCTTTTGAAGAGCACCTTCACATTGCCGTACAGGTCAGGCTGTGCAATCAGGGTTACGAATTTCTGGCTCCCCAGCGGCCCGTCCGTGTGCGCGGTCAGCACCAGCGTGGCCCCCGAGCCGTATGCCAGCTCGAAGACACGAAACTGCTCGTCCCTGAGAGGAGCGGGCAACTGCATCGGCTGCGGTGCGGCGGCTGCCGCCTTCTTGCGCGTGGAGCTGCTCTTGGCGGCAGGCGCGGCAGGCGCGGGCGGGTTCAGCCCCAGCGCGCTGCGCGCTATATCCTCTAAATCGGACTTCATCTTGATTCTGTCCGCCGGATTCGCCCACTTGTAGTCCCACGGATGCTCCGGGCGGTTGCGAGGATCGGAGACGGCAACCATCTGCTCCATATCCGCGGGCAGCCCCATCAGGCTCGGCGCCACCGGCGGGCCGTCCCCGGTGTACTTGCCGCGCAGCAGTCGCGGCCGGTCGGGATCCATGGCGCCGGCCAGCAACTCCACTGAGTCTGTATTGGTAGCCGGCTTCTGGGCCTTCGGCTTGCTCAGCGTGGGCCGGTCAGGATCGGGAGCCGGGCCGTCTGCGGATGCGGTGTCCGGCGGACCCGCGCTGCTGCTCGGCTGGTGCAGCGTAGGCCGGTCAGGGTCCGCTGCCGGGCTGCCGCTCCCGCTGCCGGCATCGCTGCCGGACGTAGTCGACTTGTGCAGCGTAGGCCGATCCGGGTCCGGCGGTGGTGCGGAGCTGGTTTGCGCCGATCCGGAGCCCGAGCCCTTGCCCGGCGCATCGCCCGGATGATATTTGCGGTGCAGCACCGGCCTGTCGCTGTACTCATCGTCAATCTGCATCTGCGCCTGTTCCGGCGAGAACTGAGGTTTGGGTTTCGGCATCGGCTTCCAGCTTCCAAACCCGACCCACGAACCCTGCTCCTGGCCCGCGCTGTGCAAGTCAAAGACGCCTACATGCCGTCCGTCTTTCTCAAGAATGTATTCCACGCCGCCATACACGGCCACCGGCGCAGGGCGCGCCAGGTAGATCCCGCCATCCTGCAACTGGTCGCCATCAAAGACCGTGACGGGCACCAGGCGGCTAGTCATGGGCTTGCCCACGGGCCCCGTCCACTCCAGCACGGCAACTGCCCGCAACGCCGGCTCATCTTTAGGCTTCTTCTCGATCTGGCCCGGATACTGCGCAAACGCCGGCAGAGCGGCCAGCAACCCCACGGCCGCCACCGCTGTTCGCCCTGCCAACAAAAGACCTGCCCCGCGCCATGACACCGGATGCCCACCTCGGGAATAATGCAAGCTAGCGGCCACCAAAGGCCCTCTATCTACCATACGAGGAATTCCCCATGGAACTGCACGAGAAAGTTGCCGACTTCACGCTTCAAACCGACGAGGACAAAACGGTAAGCCTTTCCAGCTTCGCCGGCAAGCCCGTCATTCTCTTCTTTTATCCCAGAGCCGACACTCCCGGCTGCACCATCGAGGCCTGCGGATTTCGCGACGCCTTCAAAAAGCTCCAGGCCGCCGGTGCCGTTGTACTGGGCATCTCCCGCGACACTCCCAAAGCTCAGGCCAAATTCCGTGTCAAGTTCGACCTTCCCTACACGCTCCTTGCTGATGTAGACGAGAAAGTCTGCAATCAGTTTGGCGTGCTCAAGGAAAAGAACATGTATGGCAAAAAGGTCTGGGGCATTGAGCGCACCACTTTCCTGATTGGCCCCGACCAGACCCTGATTCACGTCTTTCCCAAGGTCACGCCTGAGGGACATGCCGAAGAGGTGCTTGCCCGGCTGAAGGAATGGAACAAAGCACGCAAATAAATCGCTCCGGCACCCGCCTGCCCGGACGTCTGCTGCCCCGCGCCTTTTTTGAGGCCGCGCCCGACCGCGTGGCCCCACTGGTGCTGGGCAAACTGCTGATACATCGCACCGCTGCGGCCCTGCTGGCGGGCAGAATCGTCGAGGCCGAGGCCTACCTTGGCCCGCACCACGATCCGCCCGACCCTGCTGCCCACTCCTTTCGCGGTCCCACGCCGCGCAACCGCGTGCTCTTCGGCCCCGCCGGCCACGCGTATGTCTATTCAATCTATGGCCGTTCGTTCTGCATGAACGTCAGTTGCGAGGCCGACGGACTGGCCGGGTGTGTCCTGCTGCGGGCGCTGGAACCGCTGGCGGGCCTCGACCGGATGGCCGCGAATCGCGGCCTTGCCGGCCAAGCCGCTCTGCGCAACCTGACCAGCGGCCCCGGAAGGCTCTGCCAGGCGCTGGGCCTGACGCGCGCGACCCACAACGCCCTCGACCTGACCAGCCCGGAATCGCCGCTCCAGATTCGCGACGACGGTTTCGTGACCCAAAAAGTCCGCATCACCCCACGCATCGGCATAAAGGCGGCCGTCCACTGGCCCCTGCGCTTCATTGTCGAGGGTCATGACTGCGTCTCCGGGCCCCGGAAACACCGCGCGGAAGTTCCAAACGAGGCTGCATCCTTCCGCCCCGCCAACCCGTCATACTAGGCAAGAGGTCATCCCACCCCGCGAGGAAAGCTCCGCTTGAAATCACTCATTCCCGCCCTAGCCGCAGCCGGCGTTCTATCGTTCGCCGCAATCGCCGTCACCAGCCACGCCCAGCCACCGCAACAGCCTGCGACCCAGAACCCGCCAGCCCAGGGGCAGAATCATTGGCCGCCGCCTCCGCCGCCCACCAACCTGCAGGTTCTGCCGAAGGACCTGACCGGCGAGCAGGTTCACGACATCATGCACAAGTGGGAGGGCGACCTCGGCACGGAGTGCAGCACCTGTCACGCGGCCGACCCCAAGAACATCGGTCCCAACGGCCGGCCCAGGCTCAACTTTGCAGACGACTCCAAGAAAGAAAAGGCCACCGCTCGGACCATGTACAAGATGGTGGAGGAGATCAATACGCAGTACGTGGGCAAAATCGACAGCTCCGGAATGCCCGTCACCTGCGGCACCTGCCATCGCGGGAAGCTGAGCCCCGACCCCTACATCCCGCCCAAGGAAGACGCGCATGGGCACGACGCTCCTGCGCCTCCCCCGCCGACAAGCTTCACCGGCGGCATCCTGCCAAAGTAAGAGCCGCCTGTCAGGGCTTCCACACAAACGTGGCCACCGATCCCGCCGGGATCGTAGTGGCCACCGTTTTTTTGTGGAAGACGAGGCCCACGGTCTGGCTCATGGTTCCCGCATTCAGCAGATAGAGCACCACCACGCCGTTCGGATTGCGAAACGCAACATCCTTGATCGAGGCGCCAGCAGGCTCATCCGAGGCGACGCGGACCGCGCCCGGCAGCAGGAATTTGCTGGCCTGGCCCAGCACGTAGTAATCCAGCTCCGGCCTCACGCGCGGATGCTGGGCGTCAGTCAGATCCACCGTCAGCAAGCCGCGACAGGTATCGCATCCGCCCACAAACGGCCCGTGATTCTGGTCCGTCGCCAGCGCCCACAGCACGTAGCTGCGCGCCCAGTTTCGCATCACGGCGATCAATTCACCGGCCTCCTCGGCCAGCACATTGCCCTTCTGCCACGCACCGCCGCTGGACTCCGTCACCCACTGGCTCTTCTGTGGAAACTCCTCGTGATTCTTTGTCATTGCATCCGGCGTGCCCGCATAGTGGTGCCATGCCGTTCCCGCCGCCAGCGCGCCGGCCTTGGGATCCTTCAGCACCGTCTCGGGATAATCGGGCCGGTCCCAGTTGTGGTCGTAGACCATCACCTTGGGGCTCAGGTTCGCCGCGGCCAGCGCCGGCCCAAGCGCCTCACCCAGAAACTTCGCCTGCTCCGCCGCCTCCATCTTCATGCCGCTGTAAGTGGAC
>JAJZGF010000059.1 GCA_021805025.1 Acidobacteriota bacterium | reverse complement strand
TTCTCGTTTCTTCGCCCTGCTGGTTCGGTTCCGCTACCGCATCGTTGCGAGCGTTCTGCCCACTACAAAGCTGGAATCCTCTCAATTCCCGTCACAATAGCATAACGCAATCTCGACTTGACGCGGGATGCGCGTGCCCCCCATAGTTCTCCCAGGATGCGTGTGTGTATTACATTTGTAGAACCGCGATTTCACCGTGCTTTTTACAAAGGGTTCACTGCAGGGCCGACGCATATCAAATTACCAGTAATTTGAGGAGGTAGGGGAGGTTCCAGGCGGCTCGGAAGAACTTCAAGGGCGCTCTGCAGGCCGACGCTTACGCGGGCTTCCACCATCTTTACGAGGGCAGCGCCATCTACGAAGTAGCATGCTGGGCGCACTGCCGGCGTAAGTTCCGTGGGCTCATTTTCTGAAAAATACCCCACCCAGCCCCAATGCGCCACCTTCGCAAGGCACGAAATTGGCATCTTCACTTTTCCGTCATTAGTGGAGTAAAGCTGACACTTGAATGCAGTGCTGCCAGCCAGAAAGCTGCCTATGGTTCCACGCACCGTGATATGAACAATCCACTCTTTGCCTTCTTGGGCCTTGTCTTTTTCTGCCTCTTCTAAGAATTTCGCCACATCGTCACGGCGAATCATGTACTCAACGCTCATCTCGTATCTCCAGGGCAAGGTTCGCATCAGGCGTGCAAAGGATTCTCTTCGTCGATTCGGAGCGCCATCTATTCCAAGTATCAGTCATGCGCGTAATGCGGCTACGGCGCAATGATGGCCTTCGGAACTTGTGCATTCTTCCTTGCATTACAACCTCGATGCGCAAGTTGAGCGTTCGCTGGAACGGTCTTACCTTTCTTGCTGTAAGGCATGATGTGATCAACGGTGCAGTCTTCGAATGAATGAATCTCGTTCTTACAGAGCTGGCAGACGTGTGCTTTGTTCCAAAGTTCTTTGCGGAATTGAAGATCGAAGAATCGGGGCTCTGCCAAAACGCCATCGACCAGCGCATCCACCAGCGTTTTGAATTTCGTGAACCGAATCTTGGTTTGCACCGTACTTCCCGTACGTCTTGATATCGCGTCCTGCATCTCCGCATCAGTAAGCATGGTGAAAAGGAAGAGCTCGCGAATCTGCTCAGCTGCGAGTTGCACTTTGGCGGCTGGCCTGTTCATGAGCGCTGCAGCTTGAATGTCCAAGGCGGTAACAGAAAACTTCGAATCCCAGTCCCCGTTATTCGTGCGTTGATTGATTTCATACAACCGCGCTGAGTGTGTACCGAAGACTGCGTAAATGTTCTGCATCGTCTGCCTAAAAAGAGCTGCGTGCGCCTTCAACGCAGCTTCCTCCCGTGGGGCATATTGGCGCATGTACTCATTCAGGAAGCTCTTCAGGTTGCCTGTATATTGCGGTAAGCGGTTTGCGAAAGCAAAGAATCGAAGGATGACCTCCCGCTCTTTGAATCGGGGTTCGATTGGACCGCCTTTCATCTTGCGCCAAGTCAGGTCTTTCTCCAATTCGGCTAGGAGTTGGTTGAACTGGCCCCGGTAAACGCAATTCCGCAGCTCCTGTTCGTTGAGTGCCATCGACCCGCGATTCAGGCGCTCAAAGACCTCATACCGTAACTCTGTATTGCCCGCAGCATCGATCTCGATGCTCCGAATCGGTTCACGGAGGATTTTCTCCTGTTGCTCAACCGTGAGGTCTTTGAAGTACTTGCCATTCAAACTGCTCATGCGCTGGAGCTTGCAGAGTGCAAATTCATTGCGGACGAATTTGACGAGCGTAGTAAGCCGCTGTTGTCCGTCGATCACCTCAAGGCGGCCACCTGGCACGTTCCCGAAATAGATTGGCGGAATGGGAATCTTAAGGAGGAGCGACTCGATCAGCCGTGACGGCAGTTCGGGACGCAATGCCCAAACATACTCTCTCTGGAATTGTGGCTGGAGATCCAGTTGCCCTCTATCCAGCATTCCGGTAAGTGCAGTGATTGGCCAATCGCAAATTCGACTTGTGACCGGGTGATCGTCTGGTTTGATGACTTGTACTTCATCGCCATTGTCCGGCTCAAGCTGGTCCTCGTTCGGAGCGGGCGTTTCCGTTGAGATGCTATTCGTTGACAGCGGTCCTTTAACATTTTCGGCCGCCAGTGGAACTGGAGGAACGCTTTCAACCAAAACGGCGCCCTTGGTGCCGCTCGCAACGCCAACTTCAGTCAACGGTATAGCCAGTTCGAACTTAACGTAGTCGTCAATCTCTGGCTTCTCAAAGGGCGGAAGTCCTCCCACATCTTGACTAGATTCAGCGGGCACAGAATCAGGGTTTCAAGCATGAGTTCGTCTGCCAGAACTCTAGCCAGAGCTGTTGCCATCAAGGTTTTGCCGAGTCCTACGACATCAGCAAGCAAGACGCCACCGCGCTTTTGTACGTGGTGGGCGGCAATTTTGACTGCCTTCTCTTGGAACTCAAAAAGCTGATCCCCGAAATCCTTCGGGATGCCATATTGAACGATTCCTGCCCTCGCCTCTTCAGAGAGGTGATAGGCCATCTTGACGTATATATGGTGTGGTGGAATCGGCTCGGGCCGTGCCCAGCTCTGATCAATGATGTCCGCAATCTCGTTGGAAATATCCAGACACCATTTATCGCTCCATCTGTCGTTAAACCATTTGGCCAACTTTTCGCAGGCGTCGTGGTCCGTTACGTCCACGTTCAGCTCGCCCTGCTTCGACAGACCGGCAAAGGTCAGATTGCTGCTTCCCAGAAAGCCGTTAACTGGGCTCACCGGGTCGTGCCGGAAAAGGAGGTAGAGTTTCGCGTGAAGTGGGTGGCGTAGATGAAGTTTGACTACCACCTTTTTGGCGCGAATCTGTCCGGCAAGCTTCCGCAGCCCAACCTCGTCTGCGTCTGTGGGAGCACCAATAGTCAGTTGGATCCGAAATTGCTCCGCCAGCGCCTTCTTCAGCCGAATCGCAGTCTGATTGTCGAGTTCAGCGTCCTGCTTGATAATTCCGTATGCGCCGGCGATCTCCTGCTGGGGAAGCGTTTGCATCCCAACCAAAAGGCGGCAGCATTCGCCATCGCCACCGGCCCACTTTTCGATTTGTTCGTCGAGTTGCCTCCACCCTCGGAGGTTAAAGTACCCAACGCAGAAGTCTGATCTATGCGAGACCGAAAGCGTGGTTCTTAGCGCCGGCAGCAACTGGTGATCGATATTGTCGAATATTCGTGGCATCCGAACGAAGGTCCAAGTCTGTATTCTGCGGAAGAATGATTGTAGATCAGCGGCCTGTATGCTGGTTTAAGCCGTACTGGATGTGAGGGATGCAGGGGACCTTGGTGGGGCTTTCTCGTCAGCGGGCGCGACTTGGACCGAAGACGGCAGCCCAAACCGGAGCGATTCCTCGGTATCGGTCGCCGATGCACCTTGGCATTGTGCACACGGAGGGATTGCTGGTGGGCGCGTGCCAGAGTTCTATGCCGGGATTGGCAAAGTGATGAGACCACGTTTGCCGTTGTCATGCATCCCGCCCGTTGTCATGCAAAAAGCGTCCCAGAGGGCATATTCGACGGAAGTTGCGGACAACGCGGACGGAGCGGAAATCCACCAAGCCGCCTAGTTTCTACGATTTGCGAATGAAATGAGGAAGATGCAGGAGGGTCTGGCGGAGAGGGAGGGATTCGAACCCCCGATAGCCTTACGACTATGCCTGATTTCGAGTCAGGTGCATTCAACCGGGCTCTGCCACCTCTCCGCTTTACTTACAACGAGATACGCCCCTGTGGAAAAGGATTCTCAGCGTCGGTGTCAGTACTGGTGTCAGTTCCGGCACCCTTCTGCGATGTGTTCGCGCAGAACGCATTCGCAACGCTGTTGGCGATCTGATTGGCACGAGGCATGAGATGAGCATATCGCATCGTCATCTGGATCGTCGAATGGCCGACGTACTTGGCCACGGCAGCTAGAGGCACGCCTCCTTTCACCCATCGACTGCAGGCCGTATGGCAGTTGTCGTGCCAGGTGTCATCGCCGATGCCGGCCCCGGCCAGCACCAGTTTGAACCAATAATCCTAATCGGTCATCGGTGAGCCCTCCGTGCTCATGCAAACCCAGGCGCCTCTCTTTTTTGCCCTTTGCCAGTTTCGCGTAACCCGCCGCTCCCACCTTGTCCAAGGGCGTATGGCGGATTCTGGGCTTGTTGCGGCCCCGTCTTCTGATGCACGGTCAACATCTCGGTCCTGGGGTCGAAATCGCGGCTTGGAGCCCCGTCCGGTAAGAAGGGCGAAACCTAAGCCGTCGTCGAGTCCTATCTCGCCATCTTCGATTGCTGGGGTTACCCATCGTTTAACGGCCCCGCCCCAAATCCCCTCGTCCCCGAAACAAACGGCGCTCAGACGGTGTATGTCGTGTTAGGGTTGGGGGCAAAGGAGCAGTTCGATCCCAGCTATGCTCACCCGAATCGGTGTTTGTCTTCTTTTGGCGGTGACCTCCGGCGCGAGCCTCTTCAGCGCCGATTTTTTCATGAAGGTGACCGACAAGAATTACCTCGACACGCAAGGTTTTAGCGTCTTTCTCTACGACAGCACGTACCATCCCGTTTTCGTGGACCAAAAGAACACGGCCATGGAGATGATTCTCCACGGGCAGCGCATTGCCACCAACGGCGACGTGCGCCTGATGCCCACGCCTGAGCAGTGGGACCTGGTGGCAACCCTCAAAGGACGTCACGCCGATAAGGCGAACAACCGGCTCACCGCCGACCTGGCTTTCCCGACCTTCGATTTGAGCTACACGCTGGAAGTCGCAGCGGAACCAGGCGGCGTGAGGGTCAGCATCAATCTCGACAAGCCGCTTCCGCAGAAACTGGCCGGGCGCGCGGGCTTCAACCTGGAGTTCCTGCCCTCAATCTACATGGGCAAGGCTTATCTGGTGGACGGAACGAAAGCCGGCATCTTCCCGCGAACGCCGGACGATCCGATGGTCAAGGTGATGCCGCTGCCCGATGAGCCGAAGAAGGCGTATTACCTGGAGGACTGGGACAAGGCCAAGGGATACACGCAGCCGCTGCCGTTTGCCGAGGGCAAGAGCATCACCCTGGGGGTGGACGACGCGCTGGCCCGGGTCAACGTTAAGTCGGATACGGGCGACCTGATGCTGTTCGATGGACGCGACCGCGCGCAGAATGGCTGGTTCGTGCTGCGTTCGCTGATCCCAACGGGAAAGACCACCGGCGCCATCGTGTGGCACATCAGGCCGGACGTGATTCCGAACTGGACGCGGCCGCCGATGATCGCGCACAGCCAGGTCGGTTATGCGCCGGGTTTCTCCAAGGTGGCGGTGCTCGAACTCGACCCGAAGTACAACGGCCCGAAGACGGCCAAAGTGCTTCGCCTGATGGAGGACGGATCGTACAAGCAGGTGTTCGAGGGCCCGATCACGCCTTCAACGCCGTGGCTGCGGTACGTCTATTCGAAGTTCGACTTCACCCCGGTGAGGGACCCCGGCCTGTATGTCATCGAGTATGCAGACCAGCGTACCGCGCCGTTTCCGATCGCCAGGGACGCTTACGCAAACATCTGGCAGGATAGTCTGGACCATCACCTTGCGGAGCAGATGGATCACGTTTCCGTTCGCGAAGGCTACCGCATGTGGCACGGCGCCTCGCACCTGGACGATGGCCGAATGGCGCCGGTAGTTGGCGAGCAATTCGACGGCTGGTATCAGGATAAGGCGACCGACGGCAAGTATAAGGGCGGCGATCATATTCCAGGGATGAACGTAGGCGGGTGGTATGACGCCGGCGACTTCGACCTCGAAGAACCTGCGCAGCTGAACGTGATTCAGAGCCTGGCTCTGGCGTATCGCGAATTCAATCTCAAGTATGACGAGCTTTCCGTGGATGAAGCGGCACGTGAAGTTGAGATGCACCGTCCCGATGGCGTGCCGGACGCGGTGGAGCAAGTGAGGCACGGCGCACTGCTCATCCTGGCGCAGTTCCACAATATCGGCCATGCGATCCGCGGCACGCACGAACCAGATCTGCGGCAGTACACGCAGGTGGGCGACGGAGCCTCGAAAACCGACGGCCGCATCTATGACCCGAAGCTCGGTCTGAACGAAGTGAAGGGCGACTACTCCGGCAAGCCGGACGACCGCTGGATCTTCACCACCAACAACCCGTATTTCCAGTGGAACGCCATCGCGGCGCTGGCTGCTGCGGCCGATGTGCTGAAGGGCTGGGATGACGCATTAGCGAAAGACTGCCTCGATACCGCGATCAAGGCATGGAACGACGAACAGGCTCACCCGACGCCGTGGCCGGCGGGCAGCGGCTTCGGCGGGGCGGCTCCGGCAGGTGGGCCCGGAGGTGGCGTGCTGGCTGCGTCTCAGGGTGTAGTGTCTGGCGCTCAAGGCAATCTTCACGGGCGGGGCAGTTCGGCTGCTCCAGCAAGTTCCGGCACGACCAGCGCACAAGCGACTCCGCCTGCCGGCTTCGCCCGTGGCGGCTTTGGTGTAGGACAGGACTGGGCGGCGGCTCTGGAATTGACCATTGCCACCCATGGCGCAGAGCCCTACAAATCTCGACTGAAAGAGTTGTTCCCTCAAATGATCACCCCGCAGCAGATGGATATGCGTGGTTGGACGGCAGTCCGAGCATTGCCATATCTGGACGCGAGCGCCAAAGATCAGATGCGGGACGCTGTGAAGACGTACATGGCGGGCCTGGACAAGCAGTTGGATGCCACCCCGTTCGGCGTGCCTCCGAGCCTTGGCACCTGGGGCGGGTCGGGCGCTGTGGTTGACATGGCCATCCGGATGTACTTTCTTCACAAGACGTTTCCAGATCTTGTTGGTCCCGAATACACATTGCGCGCAGTCAACTACATTCTCGGCACGCACCCGGTATCGAGCACTTCGTATGTAGCCGGCGTCGGTACCGTCTCGAAGACGAAGACGTACAGCAACAATCGCGCCGACAACTCTTACATTCCGGGCGCAGTGATTCCCGGATACATTGTTATCAAGCCGGATTTTCCAGAGTGCATCGACGACTTCGGACTCCTCTGGTTCGAGGATGAAGCCGTGGTGGCGGGGTCGGCGAACTGGGTCGTCGCCGGCAACGCTGCGGACGCGATCACCAGGGAACCGAAGCAGGGCCAGTAGTAGAAGAGCTCGGTGGTCCGAGGGGCGCCGGGCGCTTTTTGTTTGGGACGCTTCCATTGCAGCGCGGCCTTCGGTTGCACGAAAGAGCTGCCGCGCCTGGAGGAGACACTTGGCGTAACTGCGGTGGTGCTGCAGGCGGACAAAATTGCCGACACGCACATTGACGCGGATACGTATCGCAATATCGGCTGCTCACCAGTCTCGTACGCCGTGCTCCTGGCATCCAGACCCTGCGTCAAGCTTCTGCTGCCGTGCCGTCGGAAGGAGATCAGACGATTTGCGTTCGCTTGATCGAGTATGCATCCAAAGGGACCCGCCTGGTGGTTGCGGTTCCCTGGCTTCATACCAATCGGCCGGCTGGTGTTGTGGCTTCCGCGTAGAACTGCTCAGGAAGATGCGCTAACGGGGATCCGATTGGCTAAGATTGACCGATAGAGGTCGATTCTAGATTGGAACGAAGCGGACCGGCAGGCGACGTGAACCACGGCAATCTTCGGGCTGCTGCTCCTTTTGCCGGGATCTTCCACGATGATTATTCCTCCGGTACTCGGTGGGCATTGCCGCGGTTCCGGATATCTGCGGAGAATTTTATGCAACGGGGCATTTTTCTGCTGGGCTGTGTCTTGTACCTGAGTCTGTGCCCCGGATGGGCACAGGCGCCGCACATCAACGCAATCGATCCTCCCGGATGGTGGGCGCAGATGCCCAACCCAATGCTGCTGGTCAACGGCAACCATCTCGAAGGCGCGCACTTTTCGGTTCGAGGCAGTGGCGTGACTCTTACGCGCACGCAGATCTCCACCAATGGTCATTGGGCGTTTCTCTGGCTGGATACTTCCCATGCCGCAGCACAAACTCTGGAGGTCGTCGCGCGTACCCAGTCCGGCTCGGCGCAGCACATTTTCGCTCTGTCTGAACGCAACCACGATCCGCACGCTCATCGCGGGTTCAACGCATCCGACGTGATGTACCTCATCATGACCGATCGCTTTGCAGACGGCGACCCGCGCAACGATCAGCCCGGCTACGATCGCAGTGCTCCGCGCGGGTGGCACGGCGGCGATCTGAAAGGCATCGAGCAGCACCTCGATTACCTGCAGCAGCTTGGAATCACAACCCTGTGGACCACGCCGGTCGTCTCGAACGGAGCGATGCCGGATACTTATCACGGCTACGCTGCGACTGATCTCTACTCTGTCGATTCGCACTTTGGCACCATCGCCGAATATCGCCACCTCTCGGATGCGTTGCACGCGCGCGGCATGAAGCTGGTGATCGATCTGGCTCCAAATCATCTCGGCATCCTTGATCCGTGGATCAAGGACCCGCCTGCACCCGGTTGGTTTCATGGAACAGTCGAACACCATCTCCATGCCCAGGGTGACTTCCAGGATCTGGTGGACCCGCACGCGCCGAAACAGGCGTGGCGCGCCATCACCGAGGGGTGGTTCACCGACTCCATGCCGGACCTGAATCAGGAAAATCCAATCGTGGCTAAGTACCTGATTCAGAACGCTATGTGGTGGGTGCAGACGGCGAATCTCGACGGTATTCGGCTCGATACATTTCCATACGTGGGCCGCGCCTTCTGGCATGACTTCCACGCCCAACTGCACGCTGTATATCCGAATCTGACAACGGTCGGCGAAATTTTCAACTCCGATCCCGAGATCACTTCTTTCTTCGCGGGAGGAGTGGAGCACAGCGGCATCGATACAGGCCTTGACACTCCGTTCGACTTCCCCGTGTACTTCGCCCTGCGCGACGTACTTACCCAGGATCACTCGTTCACGGAACTCGCCCGCGTTCTGCGGCAGGATGCCCTCTACCCGCATCCCGAGCGCCTCGTGCCTTTCTTTGGAAATCACGACACCAGCCGATTCCTCACCGCGGCAAACGGTTCCGTTCCCAGGCTCGAACTCGCCTTCGGACTGCTCACAACCTTGCGCGGCATGCCGCTGCTCTATTCGGGCGATGAGATCGCGATGCCAGGCGGCAACGATCCCGATGACCGCCACGAGTTTCCAGGCGGGTTTCCCGGGGACGCACAGAACGCCTTCACCCGGACTGGCCGTACCGCCATCCAGGAACAAGTCTTTTCCTGGGTCTCTGACCTCATCAGGATACGGAAAGCGCATCCCGTCCTCGAAACAGGCGTCGAGCAGAATCTGGAGGCGAGAGACGATATGTTTGTATTTGTGCGCGCGCAGAACCCCTCCGGGTGCGCTGCCGATCAGGGCACGGAACGCATCCTGATCGTCGTGAACAAGTCATCTGAAAGGAAAACCATCGAAATCAGTGTGGCTGATACCGCATTGGAGGGATGCAAGGATTATCGCGTCCTCGCGCCGACTTCGGAGAACGTGATCAAATGGGATCCCGACAAACTGCAGATCGAAGAGCCAGCCGAAAGCATTTCTGCGGTGCGCGTAGACTGAGTCGCTATCACCAACGCGGAAAGAAGCTATGCGCGCTCGACGCATCCGTGAGATAGAGTGAGCACCAACGCGTGATGGGCCACCAGTCCGCTTCCGTGCGCTTCACGTACGAATACCAGCTTCAGATCAGGTTGCGGACCGTCGCCTTGGACCAGCGAGCGGCTGCGAAGGGATTTGCCTCGCCGCTGCGCATCCGGCCACGGCCGAGCGCGCCGTGTCAACGATCCATCCCAGTCAATTGCTTTGACGACATTATGAAAACGCCCATCGGGCGAGATTATGACGCTCGAAGCGAAGCTTAGCAGCCTCAGGCCCCGACAGCACCATCGAGTGCCAGTTCATCATCAGCGATCTGGTTGGCAACCGTACCCTAACAACAAAATCACCGAGTCCGCGGATCCGGTCTTTGCCGCCGCTTCTAGTACTACAGTTGTAGATAGAATGCGGGCAGAGTAGATCCGCGCTTTCGATAGTGGCAGTACATGGCGTGGAATTGGTGTCGTCTTCGCCACTCGGACACATGCAGCAGGTGTTCAATGCCGTGCCACCCGCGCCATAGCAACGCGGTGAGCAGATGACGCAGCTCGGGTACGCTGAGCCGCACTTGCGCGTCGGGAGTTTTTTTCTCCATGCGCTCGCAGCACAGTTAACACTGCATGGGCCAGCATGGACAGCGTGATGTGCCATGCCAGCCCTGCCAGTGGCGCACCTCGTAGTGATCCAGTCCGCATTCCCCTTTTGCCGCCTCAAAGGATTGCTCGATCCACCAGCGTTGTCCGGCCACTCGGACCAGAGTTTCAATCGTGTCTTTACCGCCCGGGGCGTAACAGAGATAGTAAGCGCACTCCGGCTTCTCTTCAATACTGCGTCGCACCAGAAGCGCCCGCGCCCATCCATCCTGTTTCGACAATGGCATCAACGCCCAGTCGTAGAGCCGTTCGCCCTTGCTGCCGAACCCGGCAGAGAGACGCTTCCACCGAGATGCGGGCAGACTCCGCGCAATCGCGTCTACTCGATGCTGCATAAAGTCCGCTTGCCACAATCGCTGGTCCGAGGCCACGGCCAGCACATAGGCCATCTGCCGCCCTTCCAGAAACCGGCGCAACTTGCTGTCGTGGCCGTAAACCTCGTCGGCTGCAACCCAGGCCGCCATGGCGCCAGAGTCCAGTGCGCGCCCGATCATGCGCCTTGCTAACTCAGGCTTGGTGGCGAACTCGACAGTCTCAGGAATCCCGGCTGCGAGGCGACGCTCGTGATCCGCAGCCCACTCCTGCGGAATATAGAGTTCGCGGTCCACCAGCGCCGCGCCTTTGTCACTGCCATAGCAGAGAAACACGCCAACCTGGCTGTTCTCGTTCCGTCCGGCTGTGCCACTGTACTGGCGCTTGACCCCCGCCGAGTGACGGCCCTTCTTCAGGAACCCCGTCTCATCGACGATCAGCACCGCGTCTGCACTGTGTAATTCTTCGAGCGCATAACTGCGTACACGATCCCGAGCCTGATCCGCGTCCCAGCGCGCACGGTCCAAAAGGTGCTGGACCGCATAGGGAGCAGGTTCGCCCATCCACTCGGCCAACTGCCAGCCGTTTTTCCGCTCACAACCGCTCAACAGGCCTTGTAAATACGCCAGACTGCGCGCACGAGGCTCTGAGCGCACAAACAAATCTGCAATCAGGCCATGCGCCCGCAACAACTCACGCTTCCATCCAGACAGTCGCTTCTCCATGGCAAAGAACGGAGAAATCACAAACCAGAGCGACTTCATCTTTTCATCTATCTACAACTGTAGTACTAGTCTGCTCGCCTTCAGGAGAGAGTCTACTCAATCCTAGTAGAGGATCCTCAGCGGAGGTGTGAAGCGCAAAGTCATGCGCGAAGACACTCCGCTCTCCATCTCGATACATCGCAAAATACTTCAGACATTTTCCGCTTCCTGCCTGGTCCTCTTGCGATCCTTGACCTTCACCGCAGGCGCGCCCGCATACACGCCCCACGGCTCCAGATCGCGAGTTGCCACGGAGGCCAACCCAAGCACCGCGCCTTCACCAACATTGACCCCCGGGCTGACGCACGCCTTGGCGCAGACCCACGCATACGCGCCGACTTGCATTGAGTATGCCAGCAAAGGAAACGCCGGGTCATCAAAATCATGCGTCGCTCCACATATATAGGCGCCCTGGGACACGATGGCGTGACTCCCAAAATGCATCGGCGCCGGGTTGTAAATCTCGGCTCCATCCCCGGCAGTGACCTGGTCGGCGCAATGCAGGTTCCACGGAGCCCAGATGCGAGCACCTGGATAAAAGTGGCAGTTCGGTCCCATCCTGGCCCCGAATGCTCGAAGAACCATGGCACGCCAGCCATGCATGGGGCGGGGAGATAGCCGGTACAGCAGCAGCCAGCAGAGGTTCCAGATCTGCCGCCTGACGCGGTCCTGCACTGAAAATGCCGGGCGCAGATACGGATCCCCGGCCGTCTCTGCCGCCACATGTTCCGCTGCGTGATAGTACAGGTGCTTCGCCATCGCCCTGGTCCCAATCCTGAGGAGATTCGCCTGCGTATATGTCAAGCCCGGAATTGCTGTATGACCTGGTGCGGATGGACCACACTGTGCGCGCCAGGCCTTCATCCCAATCGTAGCCCATTCCCCGACTGCATCCGTAAGTTCCCGCACTTTCCGCGTGAAGCGCAGCAAGACCTGGCGCGATAGGCCGCTTCTGTTCCTGTACGTTCGATACGCTCAAGCCGAGGAACTTGCGTTCTGTCGCCCGCGCCACCGCGCGAGTCGGCCCATTGATCTTGAGCCTGGGCTCCCGTGTCATGAAACCGGTCCTGCTCCGCTGCACGCGCTCCCCTCACTGGCCACGGCTCCAACAAGGTAGCCCGATCACTCACTGGCCGCCACGCCGTCAAAACCCCGACTGCCCTGGTTGGACTGCACTCGATTCAAAGTCCGCAAACAGCTCTCCCGCTCAAAGGCGGCTTCCGCTGTTGTTCAGGGTGGCTAGCCGGCCCTTCGTTTCTCTCCCTTCTCTACGCCTGCCTGCACCGCCTGCGCGACCAGGCTCCGGCCCCCGCTATCGCTCTCCCCCACCAGATATGACAAAGGGACCTCCACCCCAAAGCCGGCAAACATGATCGGCGCGCCAAAAATAAACGGCCAGCCCGCAGGCTGGCCGTTGCATCCTCAACAATCCGATGCGGTTACTCGTTCTCGCCGGATCGTCCCTGCGCCAGCACCTCAATCTTCACCGGTGCCAGTCCGTCGTGAACCATGTGCAGCTTCTTGGCGGCTCCATAGGACAGGTCGATCACCCGCCCAGCCTCCAGCGTTCCGCGATCCGTGATGCGGACCACCACCGAACGGCGATTCGCCAGGTCCACCACACGCACCCACGTCCCAAACGGGAGTGTCTTATGGCAGGCCGTCATCGCATACATGTCAAACCGCTCCCCATTCGCGGTGAGGCGTCCGTCGAAGACTCCTCCGTACCACGACGCCACCCCGCGGAGCATCTCATTCTTCTGCTTGCCCTTTACCGCGCCCGAATCCTCCATTGCGGGCGTCGGGCTTGTGGCCGAGGGCGCACTTGCTGCCGCCGGCTTGGACAAAAGCGCATTCGCCTGCACGGAACCTGTCGTAAAGGTCAGGGCCGCGGCGATCAGCGCAACACAGGTCAACGTCACCAGCACCCAGAAGTGCAGTGAAGTTTCCGCGTTCACGTTGCTAGCGTTTCGTCTTTTTCGCATAGTTCCATTCTACTAGCCTGATGCCAGTATCCTCAAGGAATCACAAGGGATATAGTCCATTTTGCGCAGGGAAAATGGTAACTCCCAAGTAATTACCGACTAAGTCCTTGCCTAAGCTCGACTTAGCTTTTGCACCAAAAATGATGCAAAAGCACGACTCAACCTGGGATCTCGTGATTGCGCTGAAGAGGGAGGAAGTATGCAGCGCGCCGAAGGCCTTGCGGACTGCTATGAACGACCGCCGAAGAGTAGCACAAAATGGTTGTGGATAACTTCCGAAATCTTCAGACGGCTAATTCTGTCAAGTCCCCGATCCATCAACTTGCCTAGTAAATCATTATTTATCATATATTTATAGATATCTTCCAGTTTGCAGATTATTTCTTCAGTCCTACTAACTTTGAATCAGGTTCAAAGATATCTTCCAAGGGGGCAACATGCGATTCAGCGCGGCAGGACTGGCAGTCTTGAAGCAGGCAGAGGGCTTTCGCGGGGAAGCCTATTTAGATGCAACAGGTTACCCAACCATCGGCTACGGGCATCGCCTGGTTCATCCGGAGAGCTACCCGCAGGGCATCACCGAAGCCCAGGCTCTGGTGATCCTCGAGTGGGATGTTCGCGAGGCCGAGCAGGCGGTGGAGCGGCTGGTCAAAGTTCCGCTCACCCAAGGCCAGCTGGACGCGCTGGTGGACTTTACTTTCAACCTCGGCTCAGGCCAGCTTGCCGCGTCTACCCTGCTGCAGGAGCTGAATGCGGGCCGGTATGATGCGGCGGCCGAGCAACTCCTCCGCTGGGATCATGCTGGCAAGGAAGTTGTTGCCGGCTTGCAGGCACGGCGCGAAGCCGAATTCCGGCTCTGGCATGGGCAAGACGCGACCGAGCGGGCAGCGGCATGAAGGGGCAGGCGCCGCTGCGCTTCAGCGCTTCAGCTCAAGGACTTCCAACCCCTCTTCCGGCTTCAGGTAGCCCTTGCGCCGAAACCAGTCCTCGATCGCCGGCGCAAGCCGCTCCAGCGGAACTCGATGGCCGGCTTCCAACAGCCCGTCGCCCACCGGCAGGGTATCATCGAAGGCCGGATCGTTTGTGAAATTCCGCATCGCAAAATTGTCAATCCAGCGTTGGGGACAGGCATGGCGTCCGCCGGTTGCATCGACGCGCTGGATCGAGATGCGACGCTCAAACATGGCTTAATGCTAACCGATACGGAGTTCGGCAATCTCAGCCAGCAGGTGGATTCGGCAGCGGCTCCAGCACGGCCGATTCGCATTTTTCATAGATCCTGGCCACCGCTTCCTGCGTGTGCTGCTGCAGGATGTTGAGCTCCTGGATCAGCAGAAAGATCCGCGGCGTCATCACGTTGAGGAAGCGAACTGGACCTGCGCCTGGGTTCCAATAGGTGTGCGGCGTGCCATGGGGGATAAAGACGCCGCTGCCCGCACGGGTCTCGACATCCCCATCACCCAGCCGGACGAAGAGCAGGCCTTCCAGCACATAGATTGCTTCATCGTCATGGCGGTGGACGTGCAAAGGAACCAGACGATGCGGCTGGCCTGGCGGCTCACCCTTGGCATGCACTTCCATGACGACGAAATTCGCATCGGGCGAACCGAGAACTCTATCTTGAAAAGGGGGAGCAATCACAGTAACCTCTGCAAGCGCGAATATAACAGAACCTCGTTACGGACGAGGGTAGCAAACCGGATGACTTTAGTATCTCAGGGCGCAGAAAAGAGTCGTGCCAGACGCGGCGGTATGGCATCCTAACGTTACTCTTTGGTAATTTGAGCGGTGCGGGCACAAAAGAGGAGATCATCTCCATGTTTCGTCTTATCATTCAATGGCTTTTGAGCGCCGTGGCACTCATGATTACTTCGCGCATTGTGCCGGGGTTCTACGTCACGGGGCTGGAATCCGCAATGATTGCCGCCCTTGTGATCGGCTTGCTGAATGCGACTCTCGGGTTCCTGCTCAAACTGATCACATTTCCCTTTGCCATCCTGACCTTCGGCGTCTTCCTGATATTCATCAATGCCGGGATGATTCTTCTGGCCTCGCACATGGTGGACGGGTTTTACGTCTACGGGATCGCGCCCGCCTTCTGGGCCGCAGCGGTGCTTTCGGTGCTGAGCATGATCATCCGCTTTGTGATGAAAGATGAGTAGTCAGCGCGGGCTGCGCTGAAATTTCAGTCCCTGTGCCTGGTATTTTCGCCGCTTTGGATCTTCTGCCGGGACAAGGCCTTTTTTCTCGCCCGCTGTAAAGATTTCGGCGTCACAAGCGGGTTTGTGCCTGCCGCCACAGGCTGGCTGACGATTGGTGCCGTCAACGTCTGCGGGGTGCGCATCGCGCCTGCGGAAGAAAAACCTCCGGGAGCGGCAAGCCTGGGTGGCATCACGACCGCGGAAGGCGTTCTGACCGGCTGCGCCCTTCTAAAAATGCCCCATCCGCCGCCCGCCACCACCAGGACAATGGCTGCCGCCGCCGCACCGCGCAATAGCGGTCGTGAAGCCCAGCTCGCAGAGAACGCGGCTGCCGGCCAGGAAAGGACTTTGCCGGCATGTGGCGCAACCTCGAGCGCTGATTTGATGCGAATCTCAAGACCCGCTGGGGCGGGCAGGCCGGCGATGCAACGCAGTGCTGCTTCTGCATCGGCAACGCCGAGGTTGCCCGCGGGAAGGCTGTCCTGTGCAGGGGACTTCATCTCAGACTCCTTGGATGCTGGAGCAGGTCGGCCATCAGGTTGCGCGCGCGAAATAACCGGGACCGAACACTGGACTCAGTGATGCCGAGCACCTCAGCAATTTCCACGCTGGAAAGCTCGTCAAACGCCGACAGAACCAGAACCTCGCGCTCTTTGGCGGGCAGCTTTTCCACCAGCGCCAGCACGCCTGCGTGGTGCTGCACGGCGGCGGCTCGCTCCTCGGCGTTGAGTCCGTGGGCAGGCAAGACGCGCCCGAGTTCGGCAATATCGTCGGTTTCCGGCCGGGTCTTGGCGCGGCGCTTGCGGTCCAGCACGATGTTCCAGACAATGCGGATGAGCCAGACGCGCTGATCGCGCACTTCGTGGAGCGTGGCGCGATGGCGAAGGACACGCAAAAACGCCTCCTGCACCGCATCTTCAGCGTCGGCCGCGTTGCGCAGCACGGAGTAAGCCACCCGGTAAAGCATTGAGGCATACTCGTCTACGAGGGCTGCCAGCGCACTCTCGTCGGCGTGCTGGCGCGCTTGATCATGCATGGCGATTGGAGCGATCTCCATCCATCCTGCGAGGGCTGCTGAACCTGCGCTCATAAACGGAATGGACGCAGCCGCAGCCGCAAGTGCTCATCTACGCACCGGCGAGTCACCCGACGCGCCCATCCGCGGAGCTGCCGCGCTACTGCCCGGCGGCTAGCTTTTGCGCGGCGATGGACCCTGCCATTCCGTCCTTGTCGGCATCCTTAACCTTAGCCCACAGAGCGCGCGCCTGATCTTTTTTCCCGGTGGCGGCGTAAAGATCGGCGAGATCGAGTTGCGCCACAGTGGCCGGAACGGTAACCGATGGCTTGGACGCAAGCTCGTTGTACAGACTGATCGCCTCGTTGTCGCGCCCGGTCTGGTGGTAGAGTCCCGCAAGGGCCAGCCTGGCAAGGTTGGCCAGGTTGCGATTCCAGGAATCTGCAGCGGATTTCAACTCGGTCTCTGCCTGGCTGGTCTGGCCCAGGTCAGCATAGGTAACACCGGCGAAATAATGCGCCCTTGCGCCCTGCGGCATCCAGCCATATTGCTGCGCGATCGCAACAAACTGCTGATTGGAAGCCTTTGCGCGCTCGTTGGCCGTGGCATAGACGCCTTTTTGCGGGGGTGCTCCGGGAATGGCAAGCGGAGACGTGTAGGTATCAAGTGCCGCTCCGAGCGCCGAGTCCGCAGCCGATGAGCGAACATTCCAGAAAATCAGCAGAGCGGCTGCCAGCACCAGAACCACGACAGCGCTTACGACCCAGCGCACCACGCCCTCGCGATGACCACTCACCCAGCTGACGCCGGTCTTAGTTGCTTCGGCAAACTTATCGCCCTTGAGGGCATGACGGGTTTGAGTATCCACGGAGTCTCGTTTTCCTTCTGAATCAATGAACTTGCAGGCGGGTCCGTACAGGTTGGGGGCACAGCCACTGCATCTTTATTAGTCTAACAGCGCCTCAAGACGAGCGTCCACCCGCGGTGGCGGGGACAGCGCCTCAGAGCGGAAAAGATCGGGCCCGGATCAGCCAACCGCAGACGCGCCGTGCCCCTCAACCACAAGGCCTTGTCTAAAAGTGAGGACTTCAGCCCGATCTATTCCTTGCTCATTTTTGAAGGTAATGACGAGCGTGTTCACCCCTTGATAGACCGCAGTCACTTGGAAGCGAAGGCCCGCATTCAGCGCCAATCCCGCTGTCCAGTAGCGACGCAGCGCATCTTTCCCGTTCACAATGCCATCCTGAGCCAACCCTATCTGCTTTGCGACCGGTGACGTGAATACGGCGTCTTCATGGAAGTGCATCAATACCGCTTCCACGTCTCGACTGTTCCAGGCAGCCTCCCAATCGCGAGCAAACTCAATCGCATTGACGCGGTTCATCCCTCTTCACTCCCAATTCTTCAATTTGCGTTTCGTCATGGGATCCGCCCATCCGCCGGGCTAAGCCCCTTGAGGGAGTGTACCAAGTGCGATAGGCACGTCATCGCGCGCATATTCAACCTGAAATCTGCCCTGCCGGAGTTGCGGGCTCAGGTTCGAGGGCTGGTTGTACCCGCCCGCAGAGCCCGGATTCGCTCGATTGCGCTGGAAACCGCCGGCGCCTCCTGGATTGCCTGACGCCCGCGCGCGATAAGCATTTCTACATAGTCGACCAGGGGGAGGCCACGACTCTCAGCCGCCAGCCTCATCTCTTCCGTAACCTCGATGGATATCTGCACGCGGATCAGACTGCCTCCTCTAGCCATATCGTCAGGTAGGCGGCACCGGCAATGGTTTGTATTGAAACGGATCATTCGATAGGCGGCTTCGACGGACGGCTCAAGGAGGTTGCAGGCGGGCGAATCGCGACGCGCGGCAGAATGCTTTGGGCATTTCACCCTGGCTGGCTTGCTCTGGCCGCCGCGGAGCGATAGGCTAAAGGCATGTACGAAGACTTTCACGTAACCGACCGCTGGACCGGCGAGGATCTGCATTGCCGCTGGAAGGCCACCATGGTGGCCATCGCCACCCGCCATGCCGATGCAGTGGACGTGCGCCTTGAGGTGAACGGCCGGCCCATGTGGATCGCCCTGCCATGCGATGCCTGGGTGGAACAGAAGCGGCGCACCGGCAAGGTGATTACGGACCATCTGGCCGCACAGATTGCCGGCCGCTACCTGAAGCAGTTGATCGACGAAGGCTACGATGCCCAGCGCGAGATCTACGCGATGACCGTGGAAGAAGTGCTTGCGCATCTGGATGCCGTGGTATCGGAGGCCCGAGCGCAGGGCGGAATGCCGTTGTTGCCCGTTGGCGTGTAGCAACTTTGGGTGATCGTGATCGCGGCCCTGGCAAGGATGATGGGAACCGCCCCGCCTGCAACCCGCGGAACCGGCTTGCCGTCCAACGCGTAGGGACACAGAGGAGGTTTGTGCCTGTGCGCCTTGCGCTTCCTGCACTTTTACTTTCCCTCACAATTTGTCTGATCGCACCCTTGGCGGGTCACGCACAAAGCTCCGCAGGCGCTCATAACGCGCCTCTTCCGGATACCGCGGAATTGATGCAACGCGCACTGGCGAATGAGAAAAAGCTTGCGGCCGAGCAGGAGCGCTACGAGTGCCGCGTCACCGACGAAGTAATCGAGACCGACAGCAAGGGCGACGTGAAGCACAGAACGCTCGAGGTCGACGACCAGTTTTATGTGAACGGAGTCGCGATTCAGCGAACCCTCTCAAAGAACGGCGCGGACCTGTCTGGCGAGCAGGCGCGCAAAGAAGATGCGAAGGTGATGAAAGAGACGATGAAATACAGCAATGAGGCCAACGCAAAAAAAGAAACGGACAAGCAGGACCAGCAGGTGGAAGACATGCTGGAAGCCATGATGCTGACCCACGGCCACCGCGGCGAGGTGAACGGCCGAAGCGTACTGTTTTACGACGTCGTTCCAAATCCTCACTTCCAGGCCAGAAACATGAATCAGCGCTTTGCGCAGGTGATGCAGGGAACGATGTCTGTCGATGAGGCAAGCGGTGAGTTGATTGACCTGAATATCAAATCGGTACAGGATCTGAAGATTGGGGGCGGGTTGCTGGCCAACCTGCACAAGGGATTCTGGGTGCATATTCACAACCAGCGGCAGGCAGACGGCGTGTGGCTGACCGACCTGGCGGAAGGCTCAGGCGACGCGCGCGCGATGCTTTTCATTCACCCCTACTTCCGCTTCAAGGAAACGACCGACAACTGCCACCTCTACACCGCAACGGCAAGCCAGGTAGGCTCGGCGGAGCCTGTGCACTAGCGGAAGAGCCCTCATCCATTCCACAAGAGTGGCACTCTCGCCGGCGCGACTGCCGCCACGGCGAAGCATCTGCTGCCCGCGAGGCAAAGACCGTTTTCGTCCCTGGCACCTGCGCGGCCGGCCAACCAAGTGCGGCATATGAATGCGCCCGGCCGAAGAGATCGACACGGATGCGGAAGCTTACGCTGGCCCAGCAAGCAGAGTTCCAACCGCACTCAAAGAAGACCCGGCGCGAGCAGTTTCTGGAAGTGAAGAACGCGGTCATGCCGTGGGCCGACTTCCTCGCCCTGGTTGCGCCGCATTATTCGAAAAGCGAAGTCGGCCGTAAGCCAGTAGGACTTGAGATCCTGCTGCGCGTCTACCTGTTGCAGCAATCGTTCGCGATTTCTGATCCGGCAGTTGAAGATGCGCTGCATGAATCGCCCGTGCTGCGGCGCTTCGCCGATGTCGATCTGGGTCGGGCACCGGCCCCGGATGAGGCGACCATCTTGCACTTCCGCCACCTGCCGGAGGCGAAAAAGGGCTGTGGGCAATGACTTCGAAACACTCAAGCGGCGAGCGCCGCTGCTGGATTATCTGCGGCACCATAACTGGACTGGTCATCCTGCGAGTCGATCCGAGTTCGTCGAACTCTGTCCGCTGCACCAGGGGAGCCGGACGTCGTTCTATATCAACACACGCAAAGATGCCTTCTACTGTCACGGCTGCGGTTGGAAGCCTGCGCCGCGCTCCCGTTGCTCTTTGATCGCTTCGTCGCGTTGCGCTTCAACCAAAGTGCGGGTCAGGTGCGCCTCCTCTTCGGCTTTGGACCG
>JAJZGF010000007.1:71891-73434 GCA_021805025.1 Acidobacteriota bacterium | reverse complement strand
ACGCGTGAGCTCATGCCGTGGATTGCGAACCGATACCGGGTGCGCCACGACCGTGCATCGACCGGACTGGGCGGATCGTCCCTTGGCGGGCTTGTCACGCTCTACCTGGGTTTGCGACACGCAGAGCATTTTGGAAGACTCGCGGTAATGTCGCCCAGCGTTTGGTGGAATCACAAGAGTATCCTCAGCTACCTGAATGAACGCGCCCCGGAGACTTGGGATCGGCCCCGGATCTGGCTGGACGTGGGAGACAGGGAGGGCCAGCGCACGGTGCGCGATGTGGAGCATCTGGCCAGACGGCTGAAGGCCAACGGCTGGAAACCCGGCGACACTCTGCACGTGGAGCGCATTGCCGGCGGAACCCACGACGAATCAAGCTGGGCGCGCCGTGTTCGACCCATGTTGCGTTTTCTCTTCCCTTCGACCCCACAATAGCTTGCTTCCAGTGGCTGCTTTCGGCGATACTTAGATGTTGAGTCTTGCCAGGGCCGGACGACAAGTCTGGCCTTTCGTTTGGCCCGAGCGCTTTTATCCGGTTCAGGGGCAGAGGAAAAGACCGCAACAGCATTGGAATCTGAAAGGAACCGTATCACCGTGGTCATGATTCGTTTGGCGCGCGTAGGCGCCCGTAAGCAGCCCTACTATCGTATTGTAGTGATCGAGAAGGATCGGGCTCGTAACGGCCGTTCTATTGAAGTCGTGGGTACATACAACCCCCGTACCGACCCCGCTTCCGTCGAGTTGAAGCATGAGCGGATCGCATACTGGCGTGGCGTGGGCGCGCAGTTCTCTCCGAGAGTGGCAAAGCTCGTCGAGAAGCACCCCGTTACTGCCCCCGTCGCAAGTTAGTTCACCCGCCTCCTGCCCTCGCAAAGGGCAGGAAAGCTGGTTATGCGTGAACAGATTAGCTGACGACGGCAAACGGGTGTGCTACTATTCGCGCACGATCCAAATGGCACCACGCTTGGACGCATTCGGTCAGAGGCAAGTTCATGACCCAACAAGATATGGTCGCAGTCGAAGAGCTGGTTCGCGAAATTGCCCGGGCTCTGGTGGATGAGCCGGCAGCAGTCGAAGTGCAATCCGTGGACCGGGACGACAACACGGTTCTCAAACTACGGGTAGCACCGCAGGACGTGGGCAAGGTCATCGGCAAGCAGGGGCGAACGGCCCGCTCCGTTCGTACCATTCTGGGAGCGGTCAGCATGAAGCTGCACCACCGCTACACGCTGGACATTCTGGAAGAAGACGACGAAGGATAGCGTCCTCTGCACCGCCCCCACTCGATGTAGGCCGGAGAGAGCCATGACTGAGGAGCAAAGGTGGGTTTGGCTCGCCCGGATCCGCCGTCCTCAAGGGCGCAAGGGTGAAGTCTTCGCTGAGATACTGACAGATTTCCCTGAGAAATTTGCAGAGCGAAAGCGGCTGTGGCTTGTCAATCCGAGTGCGCCCGAAGTTGGATTACGGGAGATGGAGCTATTCGGATATTGGCCGCATAAGGGCGGGATGGTGCTGCATTTTTCCGGAGTGGACTCTATCGCGG
>JAJZGF010000007.1:0-71881 GCA_021805025.1 Acidobacteriota bacterium | reverse complement strand
GGCAGCTGAAGCCATTTCTGGCCTTCTGGTCGCCATCCCGCATACCGAGCGAGCGCAACTTGGCGAGGATGAGGCCTACATCAGCGATCTGATCGGTTGCACGCTCTTCGATGTGTCCGGCGTGCGCGCTGCAGGCGCGCAACCGGCGGTTGTGGGCCGCATTGAAGATGTTGACAGGTCGGGTGGGCCGGTTGCGCTGCTGGTCGTCCGGCGTGGGGCCCAAGAAGTATTGGTGCCTTTTGCAAAGAGCTATCTGCGACGAATGGACCTGGATGCTAAACAGATAGAGATGGAACTCCCCGAAGGCTTGGTTGACCTGAATGCGCCGGGCGGACATCCGGCGGACTCGTGAGCGCGTGCTTCAAGTGCATTCTTCATGTCGAACTGATACGGAATAACTATGCGGTTTGAAATTCTGACAATCTTCCCTGGTTTTTTTGACGGGATTTTTGAGTATGGAATCGTACGGAGAGCCCGGGCCAATGGCCTGGTCTTAGTGGGTGTGCACGATTTGCGGGCCTTTGCGCATGATGCGCATCGCACTGTCGACGATCGGCCGTTTGGCGGCGGCGAAGGGATGGTCCTGAAGCCTGAACCGCTGGCAGAGGCGTTGGCCTCGCTGGGGGTGGGACCAAGGGCAGCAAATCAGCCTGCGGAGATCGTTCAGTCCGGCACTCGGGTGGTGCTGCTGTCTGCACAAGGGCGGCCACTCACCCAGGCCATCGTCAGAGAACTTGCGACAGCAGATCGAGTCGTGCTGATTTGTGGCCGTTATGAGGGGGTCGACGAACGCATCAATGAGATTTACTGCGACATGGAGTTATCGATCGGAGACTATGTGTTGAGTGGCGGCGAACTGGCGGCGGCGGTCGTCGTAGACGCAACCATGCGTATCGTCCCAGGCGTCCTCGGTAATGCAGCTTCCCATGAATTTGAGAGCTTCGGTTTACAGGATGAGGAGATTCTGACGGCCTCCAAAGAAATTCCGCGATCGCAGCACGGCGCAGGTGGACTGCTTGATTATCCTCACTACACGCGCCCGGTAGAGTTTGGGGGACTGCGTACACCGGACGTCCTCTTAAGCGGAGACCATGGCCAGATTCGAAAGTGGAGACGGCAACAGCAGCTCCAGAAAACGCTCCGGAACCGTCCAGATCTACTGGAGCGGGCCCAATTAACCGATGAAGAAAGACGACTGCTCGAGTCAATTCGCGGCAGCGCCGGATGAATGTATCAATATGATTCTGCAGTGGATAGCTCTGGAGGAACTCGCGGTAGGATGGGCCTTGTTGATCGTTACGTTTGTGCGCGCACGGCCTTGGACTCGACTGCTTCGGTCAGAATCTCACACGCCTGTCGCTCCCTGGGGTTTTGTACTGATCTTGATTGGCCTCTCTTTCATTGCCGTACCGTTTGCACCATCAGGATTCGCGAAATCCGCGTTGGCTCTAAAGGCCGCTATCCTGCTTTGCCCTGTCTCAATTGTCATCGACATCGCCGCCATGATCACGACAAGCAGAGACCGGTGGATCCCGGACGGGGAGCTCCGTCCAACATTGACCAGGACCGGGATTTACCGAAGCATTCGGCATCCGGTCTACACCTCGCTTTTTTGTCTTGCTATCGCGACAGCAACCGCCAGAACCTGGTGGCCGATGATGGTTCCAGGATTCTTTTTCCTCCTGCTCGGCATTGAACTTCGAGCAACTGCGGATGACTTTGGACTTGCGAACGTATTTCAAAGTGAGTTTGAGGAATATCAGTCAGTGACGCGGGCCTATCTGCCGCTCATCCGATAGACCCCGCAATCCTCTCTACCGCAAGTGGAACAGGTGGATCATCATTAGGCATGAATGCCGGTTCTTTGGTAAACTGAAATCTCTGAGTCCAGATCAGGAAAGAACTATGTCCATTCATCCCGTAATGCAGCGCTTGGCAGACAAGCTCAAGCGCACCGATTTACCGGAGTTTCTCCCCGGCGACCAGATTCGCGTCCAAGTCAGAATCAAAGAAGGCGACAAGGAACGTCTACAGGCCTTTGAAGGTCTGGTGATCGCCATCAACCGTGGGCCGCAGGGAACTTTCACCGTGCGTAAGATGAGCTTTGGCCAGGGTGTCGAGCGCATCTTTCCCTTCAACTCCAAAGTAATTGACAAGATCGAAAAGATCCGCAGCTACAAGGTGCGTCGCGCCAAGCTGTTTTATATCCGAGGACTGCGCGGCAAGGCAGCCCGCCTGAAGGAAGTGGACCACCTGACCGCAAAGGCGTAGTCGCCAACCAAGGTCTTCCAAAAGAACCCCCATCCGACAGGCTGGGGGTTTTCTTTTTATACTGGGACCTATGGGCAGGGCAACAGTATGCGGATGGACGCTGGAAGTGACCGCGCGCCGGCGTGGCGCACTCTGCATTGCCGGTGTGGATGAAGTGGGGCGCGGGCCGCTGTTCGGCCCGGTGGTTGCCGCAGCCGTCATCCTGCCTGCGGGTTGCCGCTTCGAGGGGCTTACAGACTCAAAGAAGGTGGCCGCCAGGAAGCGCGAGGCGCTGGAAACTGCGATCCGCGCCGCCGCAGTAGCCTGGGCCATTGCTGCCGTGGATGCGGAAACCATAGACCGCATCAACATCCGCCAGGCTTCTCTGCTGGCAATGCGCCAGGCCGTGGATCAACTGGCGCGGAGTCCCGATTATCTGTTGATTGACGGCCGTGACACGATTGACTGGAACGGTCCACAACAAGCCGTGATCAAGGGCGATGCAACCAGCTTCTCCATTGCCGCCGCAAGCGTGCTGGCAAAGGTGCATCGTGATCGGCTGATGGTTGCGCTGGACCGCGAGTTCCCCGGCTATGGATTGGCGCAGCACAAGGGCTATCCCTGCCCCGCGCATAAGGAGGCCCTGGCCAGGCTGGGGCCTACACCGCTCCATCGCAGGAGTTACAAACCCGTAGTGCAAGCGCAACTCGCGTTCGAGTGAGCTGCCCGTCAGTCCGCGGTAACCCTTGACGCAGCCGACCTCCGCCGTTTTGTGTAAGCCAGCACGGGCCGTGCGAGGAGCAGGGTGCCGAGGAGCACAGTAATTGTCACGGGAGTTAAAACGCC
Organism: Acidobacteriota bacterium; assembly: GCA_021805025.1. Lineage (GTDB taxonomy): Bacteria > Acidobacteriota > Terriglobia > Terriglobales > Acidobacteriaceae > Telmatobacter. Next base: position 68,785 of record JAJZGF010000007.1, on the reverse strand, counting down.
GGGCTTGACCTGCCACCAGTAGTGCACCACGCCACAAACAGCCGCCGCATAGACCAGTTTGTGCAGCCGGCTCCAGCGCTTTCCACCAAGCTTGCGGACGGCCCAATTTGTGGAAGTGGCCGCCAGCGGCAGCAGGAGAAGCCATGCGGCCATCCCTGCCGTGATGTAGCGGCGCTTTACGATGTCCGTGGACATTGCTTTGGGGTCGAACCCGGTATACAGAGCCACCCAGGTCATCATGTGCAGCGTTGCGTAGAAAAATGCAAACAGTCCCACGAGACGGCGGAACCTGACCATCCACGCCAACTGCGGCACAAGACGACGCACAGGCGTGATGGCCAATGAAATGGTGAGCAGCCGCAACGTCACAAGGCCGGTGGTAAAGGTGATGGTCGCAGTCGGATCTGGGCCAAGCGTGTTGGTGGCCGCACACCAGACAAGCCAGACGAAAGGACCGAGGCACGCAGCCCAGGCAAGAGTCTTCAGAAAAACAATCGTTGAGTGTCTCATGGGTTTGTCTGGCAGGTCGTAAGTCGTGACCTGGATCTCAGAAGTCCTTTCTCAGATCCATTCCTTTGTACAGAGCTGCCACTTCGTCGCCGTAGCCATTGAACATCAGCGTGGTGCGCCGCTGAGCGTAGAAGGGCAAACCGATGCGGCGCTCCGTCTTCTGGCTCCAGCGCGGGTGGTCTACATCGGGGTTTACATTCGAGTAGAATCCGTATTCATTTGGAGCCTGTTCGTTCCAGGTGGTAGGCGGCATCCGATCAAGAAAGCGTACCTTCACAATGGACTTGGCGGACTTGAAGCCGTACTTCCACGGCACCACGATACGGATGGGCGCGCCGTTCTGGTTGGGGAGAATCTTCCCGTACACTCCGAACGTGAGAAGCGTCAGCGGATTCATTGCTTCGTCCATACGCAATCCCTCAGAGTAGGGCCACTGGATTGTGCTTTCCGAAGCCCATTTCTCCACGCTGCTGTCGTAGTACGAAAGGAACTGCACGTACTTTGCATCGCTCAGCGGTTCGCACTGCTTGATAAACTCCGACAGCGAGTAGCCGACCCACGGGATCACCATGCTCCATGCCTCGACGCAGCGGTGGCGATAGACGCGATCTTCAAGGGGTCGAAGCTTAAGCAGGGCCTCAATATCAAACGTCTTCGGCTGCTTCACCAGACCTTCTACATTCACAGACCAGGGGCGCGTTGGCAGGCCGCCGGCATTCTGGGCCGGCTGGTACTTTTGCACGCCAAACTCGTAGTAGTTGTTAAAAGTGGTTACATCCTGATAGCTGGTGAGCTGCTCGCCCGTCGTGGTAAGCGGACTTGGAACGGTGGTCAGCTTTGAGTCCGCAAAAACGCTTGTTCGAGGGGAAAATATCTGTGCCAGCCGATCCCCTCCGATCACAGTTGCGCCCGCTGCAGTCAGTCCTGAGACGGCCCCGCGAAGAAAGCGCCTTCGGCTCAGATACTGTCGTTGCGGCGTGATCGAAGAGGAAGGAAATTGAGACGGCTTGCCGATGAGCATAGGTGACCTCGCAAGGGGGAAGAATCTGGTTGCACCCATTAGACACGACTGGATGGCCGCGCGTTACATAAGATGAAGCAAGAATTGATGAGATGAAAGGACTCGGGGCGAAGGCAGACCCTTACCGCTCTTACTGTTAAGGGATGCCCGAGGCTTTATCTCGCCGGACCGTGGCGCTGCTGCGCGCTGTGAGACATCGCGGGCAGGCTGCCGCGCGGAAAGGTCGAGGACTGACGCACGACAAGACGGGTGGAGATCAACCACTCCTTCTGTCTGGCCTTCGGGTGGTCCGGCTCAATGCCCGCACGAAGAGCTTCAACGGCAGCCACTGCCAGGCTTCTGCAGGACATTTGCACCGTGGTAAGCGGCGGGAGCATGAACTGCGCCAGGTGGATGTCGTCAAAGCCTACAATCGATATATCTTGCGGAACTTTGAGCGGGGTGCGATAAAGCGCATGGAGAGCGCCTATGGCGGTCATATCGTTGGAGCACATCACCGCCGTCGGCAGCTTGTCGAGCGCGAGCAGCTGCTCCATCGCCGTAATGCCTCCTTCCATGGTGTGCGTACCCTCCACCTGATGCTCAGCCGGCACATGAATTCCGAGCTCATCCATGGATTTGAGAAATGCATCGAGGCGCACCTTTGGAGAGCGCTGTGCGAGCGGACCGCTGATAAATGCGATACTCCGATGACCTAACGCGGCCAGATGCTGGACCCCCTGGCGAATTCCCTCCCCGTAGTCCACTTTGAGCACATGGATATTAGGCAGGTTGGGACCGGCATCTACAAAGACAAGTGGGAACTCTCTCTCGACTAGCTTTTTGACCAGATCCTCTTCCACGCCGAAGGTCATCACGGCCACACCGTCCACGTTGCGTTGGAGGAGGCGTCGCATGAGGCTCTCCGTCCGTGCCGGATCGTAGTTCGTCGAGCCAATCAGCACTTCATATCCCTGGGAAGTGGCCAGAGTCTCGAACTCCTGCACGAGCTCGGGGAAAAATGGATTCGTGATTTCAGAGACGATGAGTCCCAGCAGGCGGCTTCGCCCCGACACGAGCGCGCGTGCCTGCGTATTCGGCAGATAACCCACCTCGTCGATCGCCTTCCAAACACGACTCGCCAACTCTGGATCAACAGTGGGAATGCGGTTGACGGCTCGCGAGACAGTGGCGATCGATACGCCAGCACGCAGCGCGACATCTCGGATGCTGATGGTGCCGGGACGGCGGCGCTCAGGAGGGTGCTTTCTCGGGGTGCTCACAGTTCGAATCATACTCCTGATTTTCCCATGTTTCTCACATCGCAAATGCACAGAAAGTGTCAGAAAGCACTCATCAAGTGTTTTGAATTTGTGCAACTTCTGAGATTCAACCTGGTGTTCCCGTGACCGGGCTGCACATCCCAATGCACTCACAGGCGGGAAACGTTTCCCTGCACAGATTGAACAGCAGACTTGATCTCTGCGGCGAAGGCCAAGAGTAAAACGATTTAAGGATGAGACTGCCCGCCGGCTACGATCTGCAACCCGTGTCGCAAGAGAGGCAGGATAGCTGCGAGACTCTCCTGCGCACCGCGACGGCTGCCCGGCAGATTGACGATCAAGGTACTCCCGCGGAGTCCAGCAACCCCGCGAGAAAGCCATGCGTAAGGATTGCGCTCAGCTCCGACGGCGCGCATCGCCTCAGCCAGTCCCGGCGCTTCGCGGTCGATTACGCTGCGCGTCGCCTCCGGTGTTTGATCCCTTGGGCCAAGGCCCGTTCCACCAACCGTCAACACGAGTGCCGCGCCCTCTTGGCTCCAGTGCACAAGACGGCCTGCGATGAGTGCCTGGTCGTCAGGAACAAGCGCGACGGCAACTCGGGCCTCCGGCCAGGCACTCTCCAAAAGGGACACGACAGCAGGACCAGCGGTATCTGTAGCGCGGCCCTGCGCGCAGCGATCTGAGACGGTGAGAACAGCGAGCAGCATCATCTCGATTGTACGTGTGCTCTATTGTCCAGCGGCAGGAAGCACCTTGATCGTATGCAGCCAGGTTTCCACCAGCGCCGGCCAGGCGGTAATCGGAAGGTCAGTCCGGCGCAAACCATAGCCATGCCCGCCTTCCGTATAGACATGCAACTCAGCAGGAACCTTGGCATTCTTCAGCGCCATGAAGTAGACCACGGCATTTTCCACATGCACAGGGTCGTTTTCCGCTTGCAGCAGGAATGTGGGCGGAGTGTCAGCCGTGGGCTGGATATCCGGATTCAACACGAAGTTCTGATCGGCCAAAGCAAGATAGCCGGGATAAATCACGATGGCGAAGTCGGGCCGGCAACTGAGTTTGTCCGCGTCGTCAACCGGATTATAGAGGCGCTGCGCATAATGGGTGCTGATTGCGGCAGCCAGGTGGCCGCCCGCGGAGAAGCCGAGTACGCCAATCCGGTGAGGATCGATGTGCCACTCGGATGCGTGCTCTCGCGCGAGGCTGAGCGCGCGCTGTGCATCCTGGAGAGCAGCCGAAGACTTTGGGTAAGGACCCGTGTCGGGCACGCGGTACTTGACCAGCAAGCAAGTAATTCCCGCCGAGTTGAGCCAGTCACAGACCTCTGTGCCTTCCAAATCAATAGCCAGAATCCTGTAACCACCGCCCGGGAAAACGACGATCGCCGCGCCAGTGTTGTGTCCCGTAGGTTTGTAAACAGTGAGAGTTGGCTTACTAACATTCCCCAGACGGATGAGGGTGCGACCTGCAATCAGGTTGTCCTTTGGCGTGGTCATATCCCCCTCAGGGGGCAGGCTGGCAGCTCCCGGCGCGGCACCTTGCCACAAAGCCAGTGTGAGGTGGCCGGGAGCAGGTTGCCATGCAGGCTGTTGTGCGGCGAGGCCGGTCGAAGACAGTGCAAGAAGTGCACCGAAAGAGAGCACGCATTTATTCACGGGCGAAAGCCTCACCAGGAGAACTGCGCACCGATCATTGCATGCGATGTCCAGCGAAGGCAAGTGTACGCGGGCGCGACCGCTCGTGCTTTGGGGAGGGCTCTTTCAGGGCCGAGCGTGTGCTGGAATCAGCAGCGTAACTTTCTGCGGAGCGACTTCGATGCGAGCAGGTATCGTACCGAGCACTTCGCCATCTGCTTCTACATAGATCGAAGCGGCTGACCCATTGCGATGACGACATGTGACAGAAGCGGCGTCGAGGATCTCAACAGCTCCGGTGAACGTATGCTGCCCGGTGAGAACCGCAAGGAGAAACCGCAGGTAGCGATAGCGACTGCGAGTTTTGAAGGCGAGCAACCGCAGGGTACCGTTATGCAGGGTAGCCCCGGGCGCCAACTGTCCCAGCACGCCGCCAAAGGAGCGAACCCGCACGGCCAGCAGTTGCGACACCTCCTCCACGCGCTCGGTTGTGTCGGACTCCAGCGCGAAGATGGCTTTGAAAAGCGGAAAGGGATTGGTGAGCCAAACCCGCGCAGCCTCTACCAGGTACAGCGCATAACCAAGGCGCCGCTTGAGCCCGGCGTCAAGCCTGGACATCAGCAGCGCATCAGCACCGATGCCGGCCGCTACGATGAAATAGCGCGCGTCTTGAACGCCCGCCTTATCCACAAAGTGAATGCGCCCCACGGGTACCTGCGTCGGGGTAGCAGCAAGGAGGGCGCGCAGAGCTTTCAAGGGCGATCTGCCCAGTCCAAGATCCTGTGCGAGGGCGTTGGCCGTACCCATCGGGATGACCCCAAGAGCAATTTGCGTCCCCACCATGCACTGCATGACCTCATGAACTGTGCCATCTCCACCGCATGCAAATACCGCATCGCAACCGAGCCGGATCGCGTCCTCTGCATGTCTGGCTGCACTGCCGGGCGAGTCCGTCTCCAAGGCATGCACCTGGATTCCTTCATCAGCAAGAGCGGCGAAGACCTGCTGCATATCCGAAGCGCGTCTCAAGGAATGTTGCCCGGATGCCGGATTGTAGATCACGGCAACGTTCCGCATGGCGCGTGAGTGCCCGTGAGCGGTCATCTTCCCGCTGGTAGACTCGGATGCATCCTCCCATGCGACAGCGAACACTCCAACGTGTCCCGAAGACTCCCTTCCGGAGACGGATGGCTGGATTGAAGTGCTTTCAATACTCGGCACAGTGCGCATTTTCGTCATTGCGGGTTACTCTTCAGTAACCAGTAGTGAAATCCATCCACAATAGCGATCAACGCGGCCTGATTCATATCGCTGCTGACGCCGGCCGTGGTCCATGGCTCGTGGCCATCCGCGTGAAAGCTGATGGTGACCCGAACATGCGCGGCGGAGTCATGAGCCGAGACATCGATGGCCGTAACGCTGAATGTGCCGAGGCGCATCTGCGCCAGCGCTGGGTACCACTTCTCCAGTTCGCGGCGCAGCGCCTTGGTCAGCGCATCTACCGGGCCCGCTCCTTCCGCCCGTGTGGTGGTCACGGTCGAGTCACCGATGGAAAGTGTAATGAAGGCTTGCACGAAACGTTGTCCGGCCTCGTCCGATTCGTCGAAGACCCTCCAGCTCTTGACGGTAAAAAAGCTGGGCAATGTTTGCAGCACCTGCATGCACGCGAGTTTGAACGAGACTTCACTCGATGTAAAGCCGCCGCCCTCGATCATTGCCTGATTAGCATCCATCAGCGATTGCGCCTGTACAGCATTGAGCGGTATCCCGAGCGCCTCGGACAAAAGCACAACATTTGTCTTGCCTGATTGCCCGTTTACACCAATGGTGGGATTCGCCCCAACTCTAACTGGATCGCACCAGAGATAAGCTCCAGGATTCCTGCGCTCGCTGCTGCCGTGCATGCCAGCCCATGTGCCAAATGCGCCAGGACCTACGATGGGCGCGCCGTGCGGCACATCCAAACCAAAATCCGCATAAGCGGATTGAGCAAGGCTTGTAAGACCTGCAAGCGCGCTTTCGGGCACAAACTCCGCTTCTCCGCGCACCTGCAGGCTTCCAATTACCGTGGTCAGATTCACGTTGCCGCAGCGCTCGCCTGTTCCCAACAGCGTTCCCTGCACCTGAACTGCGCCCGCAAGTATGGCCGCGCGGGAATTGGCAATTCCAAGGCCGCGGTCGGTATGCCCATGGAATCCAAAGTGAGCCTGCGGAAATTCGCCGGTCAGTCCGCGGATAAGGTTGCCCACCTCTTCCGGATTGGCTCCCCCAGTGGTGTCACACACAACAATGCGGCTCACATTGAGCCGCACGCACTGCTCAGTAATCTGCCTGAAGTACTCCTGGCTGCGCTTGCTCGAATCCTCGTCGCATTCCCGGCCGTTCTCACAGCGGCCGCAGTTGGCGTCCATCGCATGCTCCAGATCAACAAGCACCTCAAACCCGCTTTGGTGGAGGAAGTCAATCGTTTCATAAGCCATGAGAAGGTTTTCTTCCGGTGTCGTCTCCAATGACTTCGCCACATCCAAAAGGCGAGACTTCACCACGACAACAGCGACCGAAACACGCTCCTTATGACGCACGATGAATTGCACGTCTGGCCAGTCCTGAACCCTGGTGCCGCGCCCGCGCGAGCGCCCGAAAAGCGCCAGTTTCATTGTGCCCGTGTCTGCGGATGAGAGCGCGTGCGTCAGGTCAGCGACAAACTGATTCGCGCCCGCAAAGCCAATCTCCGCATAGTGAATCCCGAATGCTGCCATGCGCTGCAGAAGTCCCACAGCGTTCGGCACGGAAATCTGCAGATTAGGCTGCTGCAAGCCATCGCGAAGGCTTGTGTCGAAAAGCTCAATCTTCCTCGTACTATCTTGCATCAACTTCTACAACTCCCGGGCGCAACAGCCGAATTACAACGAAGGAACGCTTCATTGAGTCTCTATCCTTCCATCATATCGTCTTTCCAGCTTTTGGCGGCTGCAAAGGGTGTTTGCGAGGTTTACACGCCCGGAGAGGCGCTCGCAAACGCTGCATCGCATTGCGCCAGGCGACTGGCCAAGCCCCGCGCTACAATTTGCGGAAGCTTTTGGCACTATCAATGCCCGTGCAGCGCATCCTTGTACCCAATGGACGTTGATACCGTCAAAGGTGGTATATTCGCCGAGTTTGACCGGGAGATGGGATGGCAGAGGACTTAGGACCAGAAAACGTACTGATTTCAAAACTCGACCTGAACTCCCCGCGCGCCACGGCCAACCGCAATTCCCTTCTCGCTCTCCAGCAGCAATTGCGCAAGGAAGAGGAGTCGATCCGGCGCGGTGGTGGAACCAATGCGGCAGATGCGCAACATGCCAAGGGGCGGCTGACAGTGCGCGAACGGCTGAAGATCCTGCTCGACAATGATTGCGAATTCCTTGAGCTGGGCCTATGGGCTGCTCATGGCATGTATAGCGAATATGGCGGTGCGCCTTGCGCGGGCGTCATCACCGGGCTAGGCCGGGTGTGCGGACGATTATGCATGATTATCGCCAATGACGCGACCGTTAAGGCCGGTGCTTTCTTTCCCATGACCGCCAAAAAGGTGTTGCGTGCGCAGACCATTGCACTCGACAACCGGATTCCCACCCTTTATCTGGTCGACTCTGCGGGCGTCTTCTTGCCCCTGCAGGAGGACGTCTTTCCTGACACGGATGATTTTGGCCGTGTTTTTCGCAACAACGCAGTCATGAGTTCGCTTGGAATTCCGCAGATCACGGCCATTATGGGCATGTGCGTCGCCGGTGGGGCTTATCTGCCCGTCATGACGGACACTGTGCTGATGACGGAGGGTTCGGGACTCTTCCTTGCCGGCCCATCACTTGTGCAGGCGGCGATCGGGCAACGAACGGAACCCGAAGAACTCGGCGGCGCAACGATGCATGCTGAAGTCTCAGGAACCGTTGACTTCAAAGAACCAGATGACGCACATTGCATAGCACGCATGCGCTCCCTGGTAGACAAAATGGGCGCGCGTCACGGAATGGCAAGCAAGCCCGCTCCCTTCTCTTTCATCTCGTGCGATCCGACGAAAGATGCGCCGCAATACCCTTCCGAGGACCTTTACAGCTTGATGGATCCTGAACCCGGTGCGACGAACACGTATGAAATGCGGGAGATCATTGCGCGCTTGGTGGACCGCAGCGAGTTTGATGAATACAAGGAAGACTTTGGGCGCACCGTGCTCTGCGGCTACGCCCGCATTGGTGGTCATGCAGTCGGCATCGTTGCCAACCAGAAAACCAACCAGATGCAGACCGTGGCCATGGGCCCCTCGGCTGGCGCCAAACGTATTGAAGTCGGCGGCGTGATTTATACCGAGGGCGCACAGAAGGCCGCGCGGTTCATCATGGACTGCAATCAACAACTCGTTCCTCTGGTCTTCCTGCACGATGTAAACGGGTTCATGGTTGGCAAGGATGCCGAATGGTCTGGAATTATTCGAGCGGGCGCCAAGATGGTTTCGGCGGTCAGCACCAGCGTTGTGCCCAAAATCGCGGTCATCGTGGGCGGCAGCTTTGGTGCGGGCCACTATGCGATGTGCGGCAAAGCTTATGACCCGCGCTTCATCTTTGCGTGGCCTACAGCGCGCTATGCCGTCATGAGCGGAGCTTCCGCGGCGAATACTCTGGCAGAAGTGAGAGCAAAGCAGATGGAACGCCGCGGCAAAGCGCCAACCGCAGCGGAAAAAGAGGCGCTCCGAAGCGAAATCCGTGCGACTTACGACGCGCAAGCCGACCCTCGCTATGGAGCCGCACGGCTGTGGATTGATGCGATCGTCGATCCGTCAAAAACTCGCGATGTCTTGATCAAGGCTTTAGAAGCCAGCACTTTGAATCCTGAGGTCCCGCGCTTCAATCCAGGCGTGTTGCAGACATGACCAGCCGGAGACATTCAGTGGTCCGACATAGATGCACGAATTCATTTGACCGAGGCGGTATTGCAGTCAGCACTCATGTTTTGAAGGAGCATCGTTATGAGCGTCACAGAGGAAGCAGCTCAGGCACTTTATCCATTTGTTCTCACAGAAGAGCAGGAGCAACTCCGCAAAGCGGTGCGTGAATTCGCCGTACGGGAGATCGCACCGAACATCATGACGTGGGATGAGGCGAGCACATTTCCGCTAGCCGTCATCAAACAGATGGGAGCGCTTGGATTGCTCGGCGTACTTTTCCCTCCAGAGTATGGAGGAGCCGGCCTGGGCTACGTGGACTATGCGCTGGCTATTGAAGAGCTCTCAGCAGTCGATGGGTCGATCGGCATCACCATGGCCGCGCACAATTCGCTCGGCAGCAACCATATCTTCCTTGCCGGCAACGAGGCACAGCGGCGCAAATATATCCCGCGACTTGCCAGCGGGGAGTGGTTGGCCGCATGGGGATTGACCGAACCTGGCTCCGGCTCGGATGCCAGCGGCGCGCGCACGATGGCGATCAAGAAACACGATCGATATGTGCTGAACGGAAACAAGACCTTCATTACGAATGGGCACTATGCGGACGTCGCTGTAGTGATAGCCGTAACGGATAAGAGCAAGGGGACGCATGGCCTTTCTGCTTTCGTGGTCGAGAAAGGTACAAAGGGCTTTCGCCCCGGAAAAAAGGAGAACAAGTTAGGCCTTCGCGCCAGCGATACAAGCGAACTGATCTTCGAAGATTGCGAGATCCCTGCTGAGAATCTTTTGGGCGTCGAGGGGGAAGGCTTCATCGATGCCATGCGAGTGCTGGACGGCGGGCGTATCTCCATCGCAGCCCTCTCGCTCGGCATTGCGCGCGGAGCGCTGGATGCCACACTCAAGTATGTCAAGGAGCGGCGCCAGTTTGGCAAAGCAATCGCCGAGTTTCAGGGCATTCAATGGAAGCTGGCCGACATGGCAACAGAGTTGGATGCCGCGCGCTTACTCACCCTGCGTGCAGCCGTACTAAAGGATGCCGGCCGCCGGGTCACGCGCGAATCATCGATGGCCAAGCTTTTTGCGAGTGAAGTCGCGGTCCGCATCTGCAACGACGCTGTACAACTTTTCGGAGGCTACGGATTCATCAAAGATTACCCCGTTGAGAAGTTCTACCGCGACGTCAAGCTTTGCACTATCGGAGAAGGCACGAGTGAAATTCAGCGCATGGTGATTGGGCGAGAAGTTTTAAGGGTCCATCCATCTCGTGGCTGATTGCAGTTGAGCGGCATCGGTGATGTAAGAAGACAATGACTGAAATGATCAAGTTCGTCGAATGCCCGCGGGATGCGTGGCAAGGGTTGCCTGGGCAGATCCCGACAGAATTGAAGGCACGCTATCTGCAAAAGCTCATCCAGGCCGGCTTTAAGCACATCGATGCGGTAAGTTTCGTTTCGCCCAAAGCAGTTCCGCAGATGGCCGATTCAGAACAAGTGCTGGATCGGCTCACGATTCCGGATGACGTTGAGATCATCGGAATTGTTGTGAACGAACACGGCGCCGAGCGCGCTATCGGCACCGGCGTCGTACGAACTCTCGGCTTCCCCTACTCCATCTCCGCAGAGTTTCTGCGAAGGAACCAGCATCAGACTCTGGAACAGTCCCTGGATGCGCTGGCAGCGGTCGGCGCTAAGGCCGGTCAGTTCAACGTCGGCCTGATCGCATATCTTTCGATGAGTTTTGGCAACCCATACGGGGATGCTTGGAGTATCGATGCAGTCGTTGATGCTTGTGGTCTGCTCGCGGAGCGCGGGATAAAACAGATATCCCTGGCGGACACCGTCGGCATTTCGTCTCCGAAAAGAATCGGAGAAACCGTTCGGGCTGCAATTTGCGCTTTCCCGCACCATGAGATTGGAGTTCATCTCCATGCCAGACACGCAGATGCGCAAGCGCGGATTGTCGCTGCTTACGGGGCGGGCTGCCGGCGCTTTGACAGTGCCATTGGTGGACACGGTGGCTGTCCCTTCGCTCAGGATGCACTCGTCGGCAACATTCCCACTGAGCTGCTGAGAGACACGCTCACCAACTCAGGTGGACAGATCGAATCTCTCGCCAATCTGGACGATTTGATACACGAGTCGAATGAGCTTGCAGTACGGTTTAGCACGGCATCAAATTAACGACCTGGCATTGGCTGGCCAGGTGTGGACTGGTGTAGGAATCAGGGGGACCATGTGCATTACACAACGATTCAGGTGACGGACGCTGCGGGGGTACGCACAATCACACTCTGCCGGCCAGAGCGGCGCAACGCACTGACTCCGAAAATGAGATCGGAGTTAGTGACTGCCCTGGAAGACACTATCTCTGGCGGCGTGGGTGCCCTTATTCTGACAGGGGCAGGCGACGCCTTCTGCTCGGGTCTCGATCTGTCAGACCTGCAATCGATGCACGACAGGACGGCTGCCGAGCATCGGGTCGATGCAGAGGGGATTTCCCACCTTTTTCGCACGCTTTACGAATTACCCCTGCCGACCATCGCAGTTGTTCGTGGGGCAGCAATCGCAGGGGGCGCCGGTCTGGCCATGATTTGTGACTTCACCCTGGCCACTCCCGCAGCACTATTTGGTTTCACTGAAGCACGCATCGGATTTGTTCCAGCACTTGTATCCGCGTTCCTCGCCCTGCAGCTCGGTGACAAGCGTACTCGCGATTTGCTGCTCACAGCGCGCACTCTGAATGCAGATGAGGCGCATGCTCTCGGTCTGGTGAGCGAGATTGTTCCTCAGGAGCGCCTTGAACTCCGCGTACAGGGACTCACTCGGTCTCTGCTTGCGAACAGCCGACAATCTCTCAGCTCAATCAAGAAGTTGATGGCCGCGCAGAACAAGGCATGGCTCGATACATCGATCGCTTTGGCAATGAACGCAAACGCACAAGCGCGAGAGACTGAGGACTTCCGCGAAGGTGTTGCGGCATTTCTACAGAAGCGCAAGCCGCGCTGGACCCAGGCAAATGAGCGATAAGCTCCGGCGACGCTCTAACGAAACTGAAGACTGGCGTCCGTTCTTGCCTCCAACTGTAAACGCGAAACGCCGTCCGCCAACTCCACCACTTCAAAGCCGGTAGCCGTAACATCGAGCACGCACAGATCTGTAATCACGCGATGTACCACTGCGGCTCCTGTAAGCGGCAGAGTGCAATTCTTAACAAGCTTGGCGCCGCCGTCAGGTGTATTGTGCTCCATCACGACGAGTACGCGCTGCACGCCTGAAACAAGATCCATCGCTCCGCCCATCCCTTTCACGCGCTTGCCAGGAATCATCCAATTCGCAAGGTCTCCGCGCTCTGAGACCTGCATCGCACCCAGGATCGCGAGAGTGATGTGGCCGCCTCTGATCATCGCAAACGAATCCGCGCTTGAAAACGTTGCAGCCCCAGGCATCGCAGTAACCGTTTCTTTACCCGCGTTAATCATGTCGGCGTCCACTTCCCGCTCTCTCGGAAACGGCCCCATCCCAAGGAGGCCATTCTCCGACTGCAATATGACCGTCATTCCCAGGGGAATATGATTCGCAACGAGCGTGGGAATGCCAATTCCGAGATTCACGTAATAGCCGTCGTGCAACTCTTGCGCTGCACGAGCGGCCATCTGGTTGCGATTCCATGCCACAGCTCTAATCCTCTCGAATCGTTCGGCGCTCGATGCGCTTTTCCGGGTGCGGATTGTGAACGAGGCGCTGCACAAAGATACCCGGCGTATGAATTTCATCCGGGTCAAGTTCCCCTGCCTGCACCACAATCTCCGCTTCGGCTACGGTGATTTTGCCGCATGTTGCAACGTGCGGGTTGAAATTACGAGCTGTACGTCTGTAGATTAGATTCCCATGCGTATCGGCCTTCCACGCCTTCACGAGTGAAAGGTCGGAGCGTATTTCGCGTTCGAGGATGTAGGTCACTCCGTCAAACTCTTTATGCTCTTTGCCCTCTGCGATCACCGTGCCAACCCCGGTTCGCGTGTAGAAGCCGGGAATGCCCGCTCCGCCTGCCCGCATCCTCTCTGCAAGTGTTCCTTGCGGACAAAACTCGATCTCGAGTTCGCCGGCAAGGAATTGTCTTTCAAATTCAGCATTCTCGCCGACATAGCTCGATATCATCTTCTTGACTTGGCGCTCGCGCAACAGCAGGCCAAGGCCCCAGTCATCAATGCCGGCGTTGTTGCTTGCAATGGTAAGGTTGCGCACCTTCGAGTCGCGCACCGCAAGTATCAGCCTCTCTGGAATCCCGCAGAGCCCAAAGCCCCCAATCGCCAGCAACATTCCGTCCCGCAAGAGCCCCTCTAATGCGCTCCGCGCGTCTGGCCAAAGCTTATTCATTTCCAGTTCTTCGCTCCTTCGCGAATCAACTACCCTGGCACAGGAACATCCCGTCGACCTGCGCTGTTAACGGTACTTCTGAAACTCTTCAACTTGCTTCAAGGTGTGCTCCCTCCGCTCCACCGGAGACGACAATACCGTCGAAGTGGAGGTTGCTCCCATCGCCGATAGCTTGTCAATCAGGTATTCGAGGTGTCGAATAGAGACCACGTGTGCCTCGATAATGAAGGACTCGTCGCCCGTAATGCGGTGGCACCGATGAATCTCAGGAAGGTCCTTGATACCGGTCACTGCGCGGCTTACCTGCAAGTCCCCGCCGGGAATCGTTAGCCGCACCAGCACGTAAATCGGAATGCCCAATCGGACGGGATTTAGAACAGCATGGTAGCCGGTTATTACGCCTGCCTCCTCAAGTCGATGAACGCGTTCAGCGATTGCGGGCGTTGAAAGACCGACGTTCCTGCCCAGTTCCGCAAAGGAGAGGCGTGCATTCCGTTGGAGACATTCAAGAATTTTCCAGGCTATGGTATCGAGCTCAAGATTGGCGGGGTCGGTCTTGTGGGTCATCTACCTGCATTCCTTAGGCAGTTTCTCTATTATGCTTAATCTCCTTAAGCCGTGGTAGTCATTTTTCTTCTAAGCGCTATTCTCGCGCGCATGTTAGCAGCATATTCTTTCCTCGTTGCCAATCGGCGGCCACAAATGCAGCGAAGGATTCCCCTAACGCATTTTTGGCAGAGGAGGAGTTGGCATGAGTCGAGTACATGGCTCCGCAACTGCGGATCTTGCTGTCCCGTCTTCGGAATCTCTCAGAACTGGCGTGAACGATTTTCTTCCCCTCAAGGACACTGACTATATTGAGTTTTACGTAGGCAACGCCCGCCAGGCGGCGTATTTTTATCGCGTCGCCATGGGCATGTCTCTCGTTGCCTATGCGGGGCCTGAAACGGGTCAGAGAGACTTCGCTTCCTACGTCCTTCAGCAGGGAAAGATTCGCTTTGTGCTCACCACAGCATTGCGGAGCGGCAGCGACATTGCCTCCCACGTGCAGCGCCATGGTGACGGGGTGCATGCCATCGCACTTTCTGTGGATGACGCGCGCAGTGCATGGCTTGAGACGACCCGCCGCGGCGCCAAAAGCATCTCGGATCCCTTTGTCGTATCCGATGACCGCGGTAGTGCTACCCTCTCCAGCATCGCTACCTACGGTGACACCATTCACACATTTGTAGAGCGCAGGAATTACTTTGGGCCATTTCTCCCTGGGTTCCAGGCTGTAGCGAGTGATCCATTTGCCCGCCCGGTTGGCCTTGAGTACATCGATCATATGGTTGGAAATGTCGGATGGCATGAAATGGATCATTGGGTCGCTTTTTACTCAGACGTAATGGGGTTTAGCCTCTATCAGCACTTTGACGATAGAGACATATCCACCGAATACTCGGCACTGATGTCAAAGGTTATGGCGAATGGAAATGGCTATGTCAAATTTCCTATCAATGAGCCGGCAGAGGGGCGCAGAAAGTCACAGATCGAAGAATATCTGGATTTTTATGGAGGCCCCGGCGTGCAGCATATCGCTCTTGCGACACACGATATTCTCCACACGGTGCAAACGCTACGCAATCAGGGCATCGAGTTTCTGCATGTGCCACACTCTTACTATGCCGAGTTGCAGGACCGTGTGGGCAGGATAGACGAGCCACTCGAGCAGTTAGAGGACTTAGGCATCCTGGTGGATCGAGATAATGAGGGCTATATGCTTCAAATCTTCACTCGACCTGTTGAGGACCGCCCAACACTGTTCTACGAGATCATCCAGCGGAAGGGTAGCCGCAGCTTTGGTAAAGGAAACTTCAAGGCGCTTTTTGAAGCGATTGAACGCGAACAGATGGCACGCGGTAACTTATAGGTTGACCGAGGAACACCATGACACTTGCCACACGCTCCGCCGCATCCGCGTACATTACCGAGCAGGACTACGACGCCTACACCCCGGAACAGCACAGCGTTTGGTCGGAATTGGTCGGGCGCGTTCTTCCAGTGCTGGAAAACCATGCGGCGCGCGAGTACCTGGATGGCTTCGAGTACATTGGACTGCAGCCCGACCGCCTGCCTGCGCTCGCGGAGATCAGTGCGCGCCTGATGCCAAGAACACGCTGGAGTTCCACGCCCGTCAGTGGATTTCTGCCTGCAAACGCATTCTTCGAGATGCTGGCAACACGCCGCTTCCCTACAACAACCTGGCTGCGAAGTAGAGGCTCGATGGAATACACTCCCGAGCCTGACATCTTTCACGATGTCTTTGGCCATGTACCCATGCATGCGCATCCAGTCTTTGCAGACTTCCTTGAACGCTACGGTCGAGTCTGCGCATCCACATCGGATCCGGTTGTGTTGGAAAAGCTGGGGCGCATCTTCTGGTACACAGTTGAGTTTGGCGTCATCCGCCAGCGCAATGCCATCAAGGTCTACGGCAGCGGCCTCATCAGTTCCCATGGCGAGTGCGACAATGTCATCCGTAGACACTGCGCGATTCACGACTTTTCATTGGACGAGGTCCTGGAAACACCGGTCAAGGTGGATGAATTGCACAAGCTACTATTCGCTGTCAGCAGTTTTGAGCAGATTTTCGACGCTATGCGCGAAGCAGAAAAACGCGCGCTCTCAGGACAACTCTGAAAGGCAGGAGCAATGGCGAGCGATATCAAGTATCAAACAGGATTTGGCAATGAGTTCGCTACAGAGGCAGTTTCAGGTTCACTGCCGACTGGACAAAATGCGCCGCAAAAGCATCCGCTAGGCCTTTACACAGAGCAGATCAGTGGATCGCCCTTTACGGCTCCGCGTGCTATCAATCGCCGTACCTGGACATACCGCATCCGCCCCTCGGTTACCCATCGGCCTTATGAGCCGATCCCATCCATGCAGATTCGCAGCGGCCCATTCGACGAAATACCCGTCACTCCAAATCAGCTGCGGTGGAGTCCGCCTCCCATCCCGGAACATCCATGCAACTTTATTGAAGGCATTGCAACTTATGGCGGAAACGGCAATCCTGCCATGCAAATCGGCGTCGCACTCCACATGTATGCTGCGAACACCTCCATGCAAGATCGCTTCTTTTACTCCGCGGACGGCGAGATGCTCGTGATTCCGCAGGCGGGAAACCTCTGCTTCCACACTGAAATGGGCATTCTTGAAGTGGCCCCCGGAGAGATTTGTGTGATTCCGCGGGGCATCAAGTTCCGCGTCGAAATTGAAGCTCCGCAGGTCCGCGGATATATCTGTGAGAACTATGGCCAGCCGTTCCGTCTTCCAGACTTGGGTCCCA
The DNA here is from genome assembly GCA_021805025.1 of Acidobacteriota bacterium. GTDB lineage: Bacteria > Acidobacteriota > Terriglobia > Terriglobales > Acidobacteriaceae > Telmatobacter. The sequence continues at coordinate 51,721 of JAJZGF010000007.1, read as the reverse complement.
TTGGTGCAAACGGACTTGCAAACCCGCGGGACTTTCAATATCCGCTCGCTGGGTATGAGGACCGCGATGGCGATTTTCAGATTGTTGCCAAGTTTATGGGAGGGTTATGGTGCGCCGGCATCGATCATTCTCCCCTCGATGTGGTCGGATGGCATGGAAACTACGCTCCATATAAGTATGATCTTAGCCGCTTTAATTGCATCAACACTGTCTCATTCGATCATCCCGATCCCTCGATTTACACTGTGCTGACATCACCATCCGCAACTCCTGGCACTTCAAATTGCGATTTCGCGATTTTTCCGCCACGCTGGATGGTGGCGGAGCATACGTTCCGCCCTCCATGGTTTCACCGCAACGTGATGAATGAGTTTATGGGCCTCATCTTTGGCACCTATGACGCAAAAACGGAGGGCTTTGTCCCCGGTGGGGCCAGCCTGCACAATTGCATGGCCGGTCATGGACCGGATGCCGAAGCTTTTGCCCGCGCCACGAATGCTGAGCTCAAGCCGCAGTATCTCGACAATACACTGGCCTTCATGTTTGAAACTCAACTCGTCATCCACCCGACCGCTTTTGCAATGCAAGCCAAGCTCCTGCAACATGAGTACTTTGAATGCTGGCAGGGACTGCGGAGACAATTCGCAAGGCCAGCTACAGGGCGCCCGCGAAAGAGGTGAAGGCTGTACGGCCGCGAGTGATCTCTCGCCTGAGCATATCGCTGCTCATGGGCTTCATGCGCTCGCTATGCATCAACCCTCATTCACGGTCAATGCCGTCGTACATGATTCCGTGACAACCGTTCGGCCATTTAGTTAGGAGCATGATAGCCCAAATCGAGTTATGCCTTGGTCTCTTCACCCATGCTGGGCACCGCATTGATATATAGTGGGACAGAGACGCGTAAGGTCATCGACGTACCTGCATAGGAACTTGTCTTCGCGCATGCCGACGTTCGTAGCGCGCGCTCCAGTAGCGATCAATTCATTGGGGGATGTACCGCGTAGAGCGCATGCGAATGAGTTTTCTACTCGATATTGGATACTATCCCTTGACCAAGCCGGTCGAAGAAGTGGGGGTTCACGGATGGCTGCAAGCCAGAGAAGTTGGATTGATTCTGCGAACGATCCATCCTCCGATTTCCCTCTCGATAATCTTCCCTATGGCGCTTTCAAAAGAGGCGGCGCATCGCATCTCGGCGTTGCAATCGGCGACAGAGTTCTTGATTTGCACGCCTGTGCAGTGAGTGGTTTGTTGCATGAGTTACCGGATAACATCCAATCAGCATGCAAAAAGGATTTGCTCAATGAATTGATGTCCCTTGGATCGTCAGCCTGGGGCTTATTGCGGAACTGTCTTACCTCGATGCTCGGGGACCGCATAGATGAATCACAGAGAAGTCGCATCGCACCACACCTGTTGCAACAACATGAATTGGAGATGGTGCTGCCCGCGGCCATCGGGAGCTACACAGACTTCTATACCTCCATTCACCATGCAACACGCATTGGTAATATCTTTCGTCCGGGGAGTCCTCTGCTTCCGAATTACAAATACATTCCTATCGGCTACCATGGACGAGCCTCTTCAATCCTTGTCAGCGGTTCCCCGGTTCGGCGGCCGCGCGGACAAGTCAAACACGCCGGCAATGAGCCCGAGGTAGCCCCTACAAACTCGCTTGACTATGAGCTGGAGATAGGCGCCTTCATCGGTCCCGGTAACATCCTTGGGCAGCCCGTTCCCATTGCGGAATCTGCGCAGCACATCTTCGGGCTCTGCCTCGTAAATGACTGGTCTGCCCGCGATATTCAGGCTTGGGAGTGCCAACCTCTCGGGCCTTTTCTTGCAAAGAGCTTCTCGACCAGCATCTCCCCCTGGATTGTGCCGATGGAAGCGCTCGCGCCATACCGGGTTCCCCTTGCCGAGCGGGCCCCCGAGGATCCCGCACCTCTTCCCTACCTACGGTCGCCTTCTTCATCGCTCGATGCATTCGACGTGCGCCTTGAAGTGTTTCTGCAATCTGAGAGGATGCGCTTGAATGATTCTCCACCGCTGCTACTTAGTGCATCCAATCTGCAAGAACTTTACTGGAGCATTAACCAGATGGTTGCGCACCATACAAGTAATGGATGTAATCTCCAGCCCGGTGATTTGCTGGCGACGGGCACGATCTCTGGACCGGCAAATGGATCCGAAGGATGTCTACTGGAAAAGACGGCTTTCAGCCTGCCCATCTCACTTCCAGGCGGAGAGGAACGCCGGTTCCTTGAAGATGGTGATACGGTCATCTTTCGCGCATGTGCAAACAAGGAAGGCTGCCCGAGAATTGGTTTTGGGGAATGCCGTGGCACGATAGAACCGTCGTGGGCTCCCTGATTCTCCCGGAGGTTCCCTGCGCCGTTCACCTTGCATGCCAATTTCTGCTCTTGGCCCTCACTTGCGTTATGAAAGCACCCTCACTGCATTTTCTTCAATACGCTCTGGGCCGACGAGCCCGAACATTTATCGTGACAGCGCAATGCAGGATCGTGCTGAAATAGGAATGGATGGTCAACCCAGGCACAACCCACGATCCAAGCATCGACCCGTCGGAGTGGGAGCGAATCGCCGCAGCCAATGCAGGATCCGTATTACTCAGGTCCGGAGACCCAAGCGCTGAGGACCCCAGAAGCTACCTTTTCACGGCCCCCACGGAGATTCTAAGCACCCGAACTTTACACGCGATCCCGAATATATTTGATCGGGTCGAGAGCGCGTTGCGTGCGGGTCATTACGTCGCTGGATTCCTCAGTTACGAAGCTGGATATCATTTCGAGCCGGCGGCGTTGGGCCGAGGCCAGCGTCTACCTAAGACTGATCTTCCGTTCGCATGGTTCGGCGTATACGAGACTGTACTCTCATTGGATCGCCACGATTCTTCTCAGGAGCCAATCGTCCACGATGAAGAGACAACAGTCGCACGCGAAGAGGCAGCAATCCTACTTTCGCGCACTGAGTATCGCAGCGCGATTGACCGGATAAGGCGTTACATCGAAGCAGGTGATCTCTACCAGGCAAATTTCACGATGAAGATTCGTCAGACCTGGAACGGAGATGCGAGTGCCCTGTTCAAGCGAATTCTGGCGAATCAGCCTGTGCCATACGGCGCCTTAATCAATACGGGCGAAACACTCCTCCTCTCTGCTTCTCCTGAACTCTTTTTTCGTAGAAGCGGTAAGGAGATTTTGGTGCGACCGATGAAAGGCACTGCGCGTCGAGGCAGGGATCTCAAGGAGGATACGGAACTGGCGGCGCAGCTTGCCTCCGACGATAAAAACAGGGCTGAGAACATCATGGTCGTAGACCTGCTGCGGAACGACCTGGGCCGCCTCTGCATGACAGGAACTGTACAGTCGAGAGATCTGTTCGCAGTCGCTCGCTATCCGGATCTTCTGCAGATGACTTCTACCGTATGCGGGGTTCTGCCTGCAGAAACAGGGTACTACGAGATATTCCGCAGCCTCTTTCCGTGTGGCTCCATCACCGGCGCTCCCAAGATTCGCACGATGCAGGTAATTCGTGAGTTAGAAGATGACGCCCGCGAGATTGCCTGTGGCGCGATTGGCTTCTTCGCTCCTGAGGACAGAGCAACCTTCAGTGTTGCGATCCGGACGATCATGGTGCGGAGCGGCACAATCGAAATGCGCGTCGGCTCCGGGGTCACCTATGACTCCGACGCGGATTCGGAGTACGACGAGTGCCTTTTGAAATCGCAATTTCTCTTTCGCACGCCGGCTCTGTTCGAGATTATTGAGACCATACTATGGGACACCGACTTTGTTCTGCTAGACCTTCACCTGCAACGCATGGCTAACTCGGCGGAATACTTCAGTTTCCGATTTGACACGGCAATCGCGAAGGAGAGCCTGTACCGTCTTGCGGCGGACTTCACAGATGGATGTTGCCACCGCATCCGCATGCTGCTCTCGCGGTCTGGTGCAATCTCAATGACGAGCGCACCTATCGCGACCGGGGTGACGGCAGCGTCCATCCTGATCGCTGCGGAGCACACCCATTCCGCTGACGTGTTCCTACGGCATAAGACAACGCGGCGGGCTTTGTATAACCGAGTTTACGCCGAGGGGCAGCGTCGTGGATTCGATGATGTCTTATTCATGAACGAGCGAGATGAGGTAACCGAGTGTGCCATTCACAATCTGATGGTCGAGCGAAACGGAGTCTTTGTAACACCCGCAGTCTCATGCGGCCTTTTGCCGGGGGTTTTTCGTCGGCACCTCATGGAGAGCCGGCCTGAGATCTGCGAGGGGGTTCTTACGCTGGATGAAGTTCTTGCGGCAGACAAGGTTTTTATTTTTAATTCCGTGAGGGGCCTGACCCTTGTGGATAAGATTCAAACATAGCAGCGCAGGAATTGCCTGCACCGGGAGATTCACCGACCTCCGAATCTTCCGCTTGTGCCGCGGGCTGCACTTTGGTCAATGGCAACTTTGCGCTCAATCTGTGAGCTTAGAAGCGCAGCAGATAGGAAAGCTTTACGTAGATGGTTTTCCCGTCATTTATCAGGGTGGAATTGCTGAGGGGCAGAATCGGGTCATTGACGTTGCATTGGCCGGCGTCTGTGCGCGTACAAAGCGCACGGTCTAGATTTGCAAAATTCCCGATATACCCAAGATATAAAGCTGTTCCCGGATGTGGCATATACGTAAATAATGCGTCTGCAAACAGCGTCTTGGCGGCGGGCTGATCTGTCAGTTGCGGCTCCGGCAGGGTCGATATGTACTGCCCTATCAGATTGAAGGAGGCGGCCTTGGTGATCTGATAGTTCCATCGTGAGATCAGTTCATGATTGTCATAGACCAAGTTGCCGCTGTTCAGGTCTGTGAAGTGCGTGAAGACGTAATTGTTTTGCAGATCCAATGACCGGAAGGGCTTGATCTCCAGATTGAGATTCGGCGATGCAACGTTGACTGGCCCTGGCCCCTGATCGCTCGGCGGTGAATAGTTGATAACCGTCCCTTGATAAAATCCGCCACCGATCGCGATGTAAGGCACCGGCGAGCTATAAAAGTTGAATCCTGCCGTTTGACTGTGATACTCCACATTATGAGTCAAAGTAGAGTAGTCAACGGGTCGCAGTCGATCCTGACCAAAGTCCAGATACCCAGAAACAGAGGTCCGTGCCTTGAACCCAATGCTGTAAGAGGGATTGAAATAGAAGTCCAGAGGGACGCCATGATGATCCCATATCCGCTCGGAATAGAATCCGGGACCATGCGACAAAATGGGTCCGTGCGAAGGCCGGAATGTGTAACTGAAATAGCCGTTAGGTTCGCGAACATCGGGCCTCCTGAAGAAGCCTGTGTCTGTAACATAGCCGGCTGAAGTGTCACTATAGCCGATCCAGCCGTAGCGATGAAGATCAGTGTAGCTTACCCGCTGCGAATAGGCCTGGCCGCTGCAAGTCAGAGTTAGCAGCTCGCAGGGCTGCTCTCCCTGCGTTGCGTTCGTAACATTCTTTGTCTGTGAGGTCACGGCTTGTCCCGTGAACGTCCATCGATTCCGCAGTCGCGCACGATAATCGAATCCGCCTGCACGATTGAAAGAATCCGTGTACTCACGATCGGCATAGATCACTCCGACGTTCGAAAGAGCGCCTACGTCGCGATTCACACGTGCCACATAGTTCCCCGCACGCGTGTTGAACTCTGAGCTATCAGGCGGCACAGCCTGACCGGGGCTCCTGTCATCCACGCCAAGGATACCCATTGCCCAGGGGCCCAGCTTACCTGTAAGGCGCGCACCGAACTGTGGCGTCACGATATTGTCTGTGTAATACAGGTTGATGGGCGTCATGAAGTAACTGCTGTTCTCAATGAAGAACGGGCGCACTTCCGGGAAGTAAGGAGGAAACCGCTGATTCGGCACTGCCGGATTGTCAATCCCCACTTGACTGAAGTCGGGATTAATTGTCGTATCAAGCACAAGGCTGTTGTGCAGGATGAATTTTGAATCCAAGCCTGTATAGCCCTGCAGGTGCTTATCTTCAAAGAACGGATTGATGGGATTGACGGAGTTCAATTGGCGCAGACTGCGGGCAAGCGTATAGGGCTCAAACTGCAGATTCTGCCCATGTTCGACATCGCGAAAGCCATCCACCTCCATATCCTGCGTCAGGCGGCCGGCAATATTGTGATTACTGCGCGGCCAGTAATCGTATTCATTGGAATGTGAAATCACCCGCGACAGAATGATTCCCCAGGTTCTCATCTGGCCCGGATCGGTCTTGGCAAAGTAGAGGCTGGAAAAAGGAATGCGCATGAGAACGAGATACCCAGTCGGTGTGCGTTTGCCCCATGTATCCCATACCGTATCAAAAGAATAGTCGTATCCAGTTTGCTCACTGTAGAGCGCGTCTGCTTGGATGCCCAGCGCATTGGTCTGAAAAACAAACGCGCGGCGCTGATCGTGAAAGGTGTCGAGCATGACCTGAACGCTGTCATCGTCTGCGAGCGAGTCGCGCGCGAGCAGATGTGCCCTGACAAGATGGGGCGCCCTGTCTTTGCAGACAAAAGCAATGAAGAGATATTCGTGGGTGTAGCCTAAGTAGGCAACCGTTACATCAGACGCCCGTTCGCCATCATCCGGATAACGCTGAATGAAGTTGGAGACGCGCAGCATCTTTTTCGCTGCGGGCGATCGCAGAGGATTCACCAGAAAATCGCTGAGGAGTGGGGCGCCATCGAGGCGGGGAATTACGACATGGCCTGTATGGGGAACCACCATCACTCCCGCAGGCGGGGAGGGCACTCCAGGATCTGATGCTGGACCGTCGGCAGCCAAGGGCGCCGCTGCCGGTCGACCCCGTACATCGGGCGCAGAGGATGCCTGACCCTGCAGCAACCCGAATCCAACGACGCATAGAACCAGGATCGGGTGATTTTTTAAAATTCCTAAGCGCATGCCGCTCGTTACGTGTGCCATTGTGATCCGAGTGGGAGAGGGATTGACAGATTGGATCGCCGACCGCCCGGCAAGGATGGCAATATCTGGATTCTAGCATCTTTTGAAAATTCGCGAGTATTGTGATTTAACTCTTTGTAATTAAAAGCTTTGAGCTACCAATTCCGCTGCGTTGGTATCGATTTCATTCCCCTGGACACGGCCGCCCTTCGTGGTCTTCAAAGCGAACCTCGTGAGGGGAACTGGAGCTGGCTGCTCGGAGCGTTCAACAGCTTCGGCTGAACCTCAGGCTGCCTTCGTAAACAACCCGTGCTTGACCGCGAACGAGTGATTGCACACGGGGCAGGTGGATTTATGCCCGCTCTCCATATTGCTCAGGGACGCTCCGCAAGAAGGGCATTTACCCTTGTGGCTCATCATGCCGAACAGTGGAGCCATGATCGGCGCAAGAATCGCCGCCAGAATCATAGGAATCCCAAGGATGGCACCCAGGCCAGTGAGGCAAAGCATAGTGCCAACAATCAGCAGCAACGGCACAGCCAGCAGACCAAAGAGCAGCCCGGCGTAAGCGCCTTCTGTGGGTGCTCTTCTCTCTTCGTCCAGCTCAACCGGCGCCAGTGGCGCCTGCATACTGGTCGCGCCGCACATGGGACAGAACTTGCACGAGGAACTCAGCGCCGCTTCACATTTTGTGCAGTGTCCATCCATAAGAGGACCGCTCCTTGCCGGTCAGGGGCAGGCGATTCAAAAAGCGGCAGGCTATGCGAACTGTCACCCTGGCCTGTCCAAGACTGTCAGCCGGAAATCAGCTTACCTCAAACAGTGCGCAAAACCAGTGACCCCCATCACCAAGCAGCGACCAACTCGTCCCAAGGGAGTTCGCTTGCTGCCACCAGGGCCGTGCTACGCTCACATCACCGCATGCCCCGTTCCGTGCCATCCATAAAGGAGGCCCCGCCCGACCTGCCCCGCGTTCTGGGAGCAAGCCAGGCAATCGCGATCGTAGTGGGAACAATCATTGGGAGCGGCATCTTTCTGGTCCCGCGCGAAATGATGCAGGATGCAGGATCTTCAACACTTGTTTATCTAGCCTGGCTTGTGGGCGGACTTCTTTCGTTATTCGGAGCCATGACCTACGCTGAACTCGGCGCAATGTTGCCCTATGCCGGCGGTGAGTACGTGTATCTGCGCGGCGTCTACGGAGACACAGTAGCCTTTCTCTATATGTGGACATGGTTTGCGGTCGCCAAACCCGCGTCCATTGCAGCCGTAACCATCGGTCTTGCCCGGACACTGGAGTTTTTCCCTGCCTTTGCATGGCTGGGCTCAGTGGCCAGCAAAGGTGCCCTTCCGTTGCATTGGTCGCAGGTTTTTGCGATTGCAGTGACATGGCTCATCACGGGACTGAATTATCTGGGGATCAAGAGGGCAGCAGACTTTCAGCTCGTGTTCACGATCTTGAAAGGCGTTCTCATCCTCTCCGTCGCCGCGCTTTGCTTTGGTTCGCCGGCAGGTTCATGGCGCAACTTTGCCACGTCTCTGCCCCACGCGGCGGGCGGCTTTAGCGGATTTATGCTGGCCCTCATCGCGACACTCTGGGCCTACGATGGCTGGAATGACCTGACGATGGTTGCCGGTGAGGTACAACGGCCGGAACGGAACCTCCCCATCGCGCTGATCGGCGGGCTGTTTGTCGTCGGAATACTCTTCATGACGACAAACGCGGCGATCCAGTACATCCTTCCCGCTTCACAGATCGCCGCCAGCGAACGTCCCGCCGTGGCGGCCCTGTCCGTTGTGGCGGGCAGGCATGGGGCGGGCTTTGTTGCCGCGGCAATGGCGCTCTCGATCTTTGTCACTCTGAATGGCACCGTCATGTCTGGCGCACGCGTACCCTTTGCCGCTGCCCGCGATGGGCTCTTCTTTCGCAGCTTTGCGCACATTCATCCGCGGTTTCAGTCGCCTTCCACGTCCCTCGTTGTGCAGGGCCTGCTCGCCACAGTCCTGCTTCTGTTCCTGAGCCAGTTTCAGCAGCACTTTGAGCTGGCTGTATTTGCTGAGTGGCTGTTCTATATGCTCACGACAACGACGGTCTTTGTATATCGACGCCGACAGCCGCAGCTTGCGCGTCCGTACCGTGTTTGGGCGTACCCCGTTCTCCCCGGCGTGTTTGTTGCATGCGCGGCGGCTGTGCTGGTGTGGAGCTTTGCGGGGAACCTCGAAGGCTCGCTGATCGGCACGGCGCTGATTCTGCTTGGGCTGCCCGTGCTCTGGATGGTGCGCATCAGGCAATAGTGCCCCCTATCCAGGTCCGACATCCGCAATGCGCACCTTGTTCGTGTCAGATAGACGCCAGCCCTGCCGCAGCGCAGCGTTCAGGTGCATCAAAAAGAATGTACGGATCCTTTCAAATCGCTCGCCGCTCCGGGACGGGTTGCCACCCGATCGTGTATTGTTGGTTGTTCGAGTATGGTTCAGATGCCCCTCACACTGGCCGAGCCAGCACACTTCTCTGTTGTGGAGAAGCTAGCTTTTGCGGTGCTCGGCATTGCTTCCGGCGCCCTCTTCTGGCGTCGATTTGGTCCCATCCTTCACAAGATTCTTGAATCGAAAAGAGACCCGGGCTTTCGACTGTTTCCACTCGGGCGCCGCATTCGGGACTTTACCTGGGAAGTGCTTTGCCAGGCAAAGGTGATCCGGGAGCGCCCCTTGCCGGGGCTGGCGCATGCCTTCGTCTTCTGGGGCTTTTGCGCCTTTGCGCTCGTCACGCTCAACCATTGCGCAGTAGGCCTTGGGGTGGGATTCCTTTCATCTGAGGGGTGGTTCAGCCGGTTGTATTTTTATCTTGCAGGAGCCTTTGCGATCGCATGTGCAGTAGGAATCCTGGGCCTTTTTGTACGACGCTTTCTCGTGCGGCCGAGTTGGCTGGGAGCCAAGCTGTCATGGGAGTCCGGCTTTATCGCCTTCCTGATTTTCTTTCTCATGGTCACCTACCTGGCCGCGTTTTTTGTGCCGGCGGCCAGCCATGAGGCTGCGCTGTTATGGTGGCTGCACACGCTTGCACTGCTGGTCTTTCTGCCCATCATTCCCCATACCAAGCATCTGCACCTTGTTCTCAGTCCCGCCACAGTATTTCTCTCCCGGGGCGGATTCAGCGATATTCCACCTCTCGCCGGCGACGAGGACTTCGGCCTTGTTGCGGGAGCGGACCTGACCCGCCTCGTCAGCCTGCAAGCCTACTCCTGCGTGGAGTGCGGCCGCTGCACGGAGCACTGCCCCGCCGCCAACACGGGCAAGATCCTCAATCCCAAAGAGATCATTCTCGGTCTGCGCGGCTATCTGAATGAATTCGGGCCGAAATCGGCCGAGCCGCTTCTGAGCAAGCACATTGCGCTTGAAGCACCCTTCCAGTGCACCACCTGCGGCGCGTGCGAGTTCCAGTGCCCGGTCGGCATCGAACATCTGCCAATTCTCGTTGGCCTGAGGCGCGGCGCGGTGAACACCGGCATATGGGAGGACGACCACGGCGCAAAACTTTTTCTCGCGCTCGAGCGCGGATCAAACGCGCTTGGCATGCAGGCAACTGAACGCGACAAGTTTATCCAGAAGCAGGATTTCCCCATCTTTGACGGCACGCAGGAGTATTGCCTGTGGCTTGGCTGTATGGGCGCCTACGATCCCAAGGGTCGCGAAATTGTAGCGGACTTCGCCCGAGTCATGACCTATCTGGGCACAACCTTTGGCGTTTTACGTAAAGAAAAATGCACCGGGGACCCCGTGCGCCGGCTGGGGAATGACCTGCTCTTTCAGCAACTGACAGAAGCCAACCTCGATGCACTGGCGCAGAACAACGTGAAAAAAATCGTCTCCATCTGCCCGCATTGCGTACGCACCATCCAGGAAGATTGGAAGGAATATGGCTTGCCCCCCGAGGTGGAGCATCACAGTGAGTTTATGGCTCGGCATCTGAGCCGGTTGCCAAAGGCTGCGCAGCAGGAGACGATCGTGTTCCACGACCCCTGTTATCTGGGCCGCTATCGCGACGTCTATGAAGAACCGCGAGACATCATAAAGGGCGCCGGCCATCTAGTTGAAGCTCCGCGCTCGCGCGAGCGCAGCTTCTGCTGCGGAGCAGGGGGCGGCCTGGCCTTTCTGAGTGAGGAGACGGGCGAGCGCGTGAGCCATGTGCGGGCGAATGAACTGGCCGGCACGGGTGCGCAAATCGTCGGTACAGCTTGCCCCTTCTGTAACAGCATGTTGCGCGATGCGCTGACGGCAACCGGAACCAGCGCTCCGCAACTGCTGGACATTGCGCAATTGACTGCACGCGCGCTGCCTCGGCTGGATTCAGGCAACGCCACATCGGATGTACGGGAGTCTTACTGATGAAAATTGTCGTTGCTATCAAACAGGTGCCAGAACGCGACGCGCAAGTGCGCATCGACTCCACCGGGAAGTGGATCGAGGAGACAGACCTCCAGTGGGCGCTCAATGAGTCCGATGCGTACGCTCTGGAAGAAGCATTGCAATTCAAGGAACAACACGGCGGCGAGGTGGTGGTCGTCAGTGCCGGCCCTGAGCGGGTCGGCTCCACGATTCGCGAGGCGCTGGCCAAGGGTGCGGACCGCGCCATCCACACTGACTGTAACGACCTTGGCGAGCGGGACGCGCTGGGAGTCGCGCGCCTGCTCGCCGCAGCCATCAGGACGGAGCAGCCAGACCTGGTGCTCACTGGCTTGCAGTCAGATGATCTCGGATATGGCCAGACCGGTGTGATCCTTGCGGAGCTTCTGGGTCTGCCGCACGCCTCGCTCATTCTGCACGTGGAGAAGTCCGAGGAAGGCATCACTGTAAGGCGGGAACTCGAAGAAGGGTGGTTCCAGAACATCGAGCTTCCTTTGCCTGCCGCGCTCACGATTCAATCCGGCGGCAACAAGCTCCGCTACGCCACGCTGATGGGAATTAAGCGGGCCAAAACAAAAGACGTCCGCCGCCTGACTGCCGCCGAGCTTGCGGTTGCGGACGAACCGGCCGTGACTTTGGAACGTATTGCAATGCCACAGAAGCAGAAGTCTACACAAATTTTGTCCGGCACTCCGCAGGAAGCCGCCGCGGCGCTGGTTGAAAAGCTGAAGTTTGAGGTGCGCGTCCTATGAGTGGAGTTTGGGTAATATTGGAAGCTCGTGACAGCCGGATTGGGCGCATCAGCTGGGAGGCCGTTGTCGCAGGCCAACAGCTCGGCGCAATGCTAGGCCAACCGGTGTACGGAGTCGTGCTCGGCGCAAACACCGAATCACTTGCCGCGGAAGCAGCGACACGCTCTCTAGGCCGCGTCCTGCGTGTCGAGCACCCGCTGCTGGAGAACTACACATCGGACGGTTACACGCATGCACTGGAGCAATTGTTGCGTGTTGAAGAGCCAGACTATGTTGTTTTTCCGCACACCTATCAGGTTCGGGATTTCGCTCCTGCTCTTGCGGCGCGACTCGGCCAGACACTCATCGGCGACGTGACGAGCATCGCGGCTGGGCCTGCTTTCACGCGCCAGCTTATGCAAGGCCGCCTTACCGGCACCTATCGACACCATGGCCACGGAACCTGCTTCCTCTCTGTGCAATCTGGCGCGTTCCGCGCGGATGCAATGGAGAGCGACGCTGCATCTATCGAGACCTTTGTGCCCACTCTGGAAGCGACGCAGATACGCACTCGTCCCAGCGCACCCTTCCGTGCCTCAGCGCAGACAGTCGATCTGGGATCAGCATCTTTAATCGTCAGCGTAGGTCGTGGCATCAAAGGGGCAGAGAATCTTCCGTTGGTCCAGGAGTTGGCTACCGTGCTGGGAGCCGAACTCGCAGCATCACGCCCCATCTGTGACAATGGCTGGTTGCCCATGGAGCGCCAGGTGGGAAGTTCGGGCCAGACCGTCGCTCCCAAGGTCTACATCGCCGTCGGGATTTCAGGCGCGATCCAGCACCTGGTCGGCATGAAGGGATCGCAATGCATCGTGGCCATTAACAAGGATCCTGAAGCGCCAATCTTCGAGGTGGCGGACTACGGGATTGTAGGCGATCTGTTTGAGGTAGTGCCGGCCCTGGCAGCGGCGGTGAAGGCGTCGAAACAGCAAGGTTAAGCATGCGGCGGGGGATGACGATCTGGCCGGAAGTCCGGGTACATCATTTCATGCAACAAACTCGAGCCGGGGCAAACACGAATGGTTCTTCCTGAAACCTACCAGGCAGCTCTCTCGCTCATGATCCTCAGCATGTTGTGCTGGGGCTCATGGGCCAACACGCTCAAGTTGTGCCCAGGCTTCCGGTTTCAGCTGTTTTACTGGGACTATGCGATCGGGCTCACGCTTGGTGCGGTCTTCCTTGGCATAACTGCCGGAAGCTTTGGCCATGCCGGACTGCCCTTCATCTCCGCCATCGCGCACTCTCTGCCCAGCACTGCGGTGTGGGCTGCTGCAGGCGGTGTGGTCTTTAACGTTGCCAACCTGCTGCTGGTCGCTGCCATCGATGTAGCAGGTCTGGCGGTCGCATTCCCAGTGGGCATCGGGCTAGCACTCGTCGTGGGCGCGGTCTCAAGCTACCTTGTGAGCCCTGCCGGCAACCCACTGCTCCTATTCGGCGGCGTGGCGCTGGTCGCAGTCGCCATCGTGCTGGATGCTGCGGCCTACCGCAAGCGGGAAGCATCCGGGCGAGCCACGACCACGCGGGGCATCGTGCTCAGCCTTGTCGCAGGGTTGCTCATGGGTAGCTTCTACCCGCTCGTTGCACATGCGATGAACCTGGGCCCTGCTACAGGACCTTACGCAATAGCATTCTTCTTTGCACTCGGCGTATTGCTCTCCACCATACCAGCCAATCTGCTTCTGATGAGAAGGCCGCTCGATGGTAAGCCCTCCGTGCAGGGTGCGGAGTTTACCTGCGCGCCTCTCGGATGGCACATGGCAGGCATTCTCGGCGGCGCCATCTGGTGTATGGGAGCTGTCGCCAACTTCGTTGCATCCGGAGCGCATCTGGTGGGACCGGCCGTTTCCTACTCCATCGGTCAGGGTGCCACAATGATCTCCGCCTGCTGGGGAGTCTTTGTCTGGCATGAGTTTGCGGGCGCATCGCGAATGGCGCGGCTCCTACTCGCGCTGATGTTTCTATTCTTCTTGCTTGGCCTTGGGGCAGTCGCGCTGGCGCCATTATTTTAGAGAGTTGGGAACCCGCATGAATTTGCATCGCAAGCCGATTGTCGTTGTTGGCAGCATCAATATGGATCTGGTCGTGCGGACACCTGCGATTCCACTCGCCGGGCAAACGCTGATTGGAACTGATTTCATTACCACCCCCGGCGGCAAAGGGGCTAACCAGGCAGTTGCCGTGGCACGGCTCGGCTATCCGGTCAGCATGGTTGGCGCAGTAGGCGACGATGTCTTCGCGGAGGCGCTGGTGACCAACCTGGCCACGGCAGGTGTTGACACCACCGCGGTTGAGCGCATCGCAGGCCCATCCGGCGTAGCGCCTATCGCGGTGGCTTCCAACGGTGAAAATTGTATTGTGGTTGTGCCGGGCGCCAATGGGAAAGTGGGTCCTGCGAGTGTCGATCGCAATGCACGCCTGATTCAATCTGCCGGCATGGTCCTTTGCCAGTTGGAACTCCCCATCGAAACGATACTTCGCGTCCTTGGCCTGTGCGCGCAATCGGGAGTACCCGCCATGCTGGACCCTGCGCCTGCGGCGCCTCTGCCCGATGACGTTTGGGGTAAGATCGCGTGGTGCACTCCAAATGAAACCGAGACGGCGCTTTACGTGGGCCAGAGCCTCCCGCCGGAGGCAGCAGCAAAGCAACTTCTCAAGCGCGGCGTGCGCGGCGTCGCATTGAAGCGGGGCGCACAGGGAGCCTATGTTGCTGTGGCTGACGGGGAATCTGCATGGGTCAAGCCCTTCCCCATTCACGCCGTCGATACCGTGGCGGCGGGTGACTGCTTCAATGGCGCCCTGGCCGTTGCACTGTTGGAGGGGCTCGACCCGTGGAGTGCAGCGCGATTCGCCTCAGCGGCCGCTGCAATCTCTGTCACCAGAAAAGGCGCCCAGTCGTCCATGCCTTCGCGGGCAGAGGTTGAAGAATTGCTCAACAGAAATCCCTGATGCCTGTTAACGCCCGCACCTTTCATTCCTGGCTGTAGCCTCCGGAGACTATGCATTTCATGTTGCGCGCACTCATTCTCGGCCTCGCAGTTGCCACGATCCCTCTGACGACAGAGGCTCAGGACACAGCCTACCCCGCTCGCGGCCAGCAGATTCCTCCACCGAACTGCATGTACCTGCACCATGCATGGGAAGGACCTGAGGTCACCTGCCGGTCTAACACGCATCAACTCTGGCTTGCCGACATTCAGCACTGGCGCGCGGAGCGTCGCATCCGCGTAGCCTTTGACCCCTCTCGCTATGAGATGCCCGCGTTGAGCTGGACCCAATCCGGCTTCATCCAGCCTCAGATGATGGTGCAGGATCGCTATTTCTACGACCCCGCCACCCATCGCTATACTGTGGACCGATACCTCGATGATCTGGAGAAACGCTACGGTGGCATCGATGCCGTACTTGTGTGGGCTACATACCCAAACATGGGTGTCGACAGCCGCAATCAACTCGAGATGGTCGAGTCCATGCCCGGCGGCATCGAGGGCGTGCGCCAGATGGTCGCTGACTTTCACCGCCGCGGTGTCCGCGTACTCTTCCCCATGATGATGTGGGATGAGGGGACCGAGGCGCCATCCCAGCCTTGGCCGCAGGCGCTCGCCGCGCTCATGAAGGAGATCAATGCCGACGGCGTCAACGGCGATACGCAGGACGGCGTACCGCTGGAGTTCTCACTCGCGGCGGAGAAGATCGACCACCCTCTGGCGTTCGAGCCAGAGGACAGCCCCAGCGATGAGGCTCTTAGTTGGAACGTGATGACCTGGGGGCAGTACAACTTTCCATTCATCCCGATGGTCGATCGATTCAAATGGCTTGAGACGCGCCACATGGTCAACATAAGCGACCGCTGGAATTTGGACAAGACCGATGACCTGCAATATGCCTTCTTTAACGGTGTCGGCTGGGAAAGCTGGGAAAACGTCTGGGGCATCTGGAACGGCATTACGCCGCGCGATGCCGAGGCCACACGTCGCATCGCGACGATCGAGCGCGCCATGGCTCATTTCCTCGTCAGTCCCGGATGGGAGCCGCTGTACCCCATGCACAGCTACGGCATCTATGCCAGCCGCTGGCCGATTGGGTCAGAGACGGTGTGGACCATCGTGAACCGCACGGCCTATGACACGAGTGGACCACAGATGGATGTGCCAGCGGTACCTGGCATGCGCTATTTCGATCTCTATCACGGCGTGGAATTACAGCCGGAACCCAATGGCACGCATACCACGCTCAGCTTCTCAATCGAGGCCAACGGATTCGGCGCTATCTTGGCAACTCTCGGGGAACCCAGCACCGTCGTCCAATCTCTCATGAAGCGAATGGCCGCGATGACAACCGAACCGCTCGCACACTTCTCGCACCAATGGACGGTATTGACGCAGAAGATCGTGGAAAATCCGCCAACCACCCCGGCCGCCGACACGCCTGAAGGGATGGTGCGAATTCCTGGAGGTGATTTCGACTTTAGAGTGCAGGGCACGGAGATTGAAGGAAGTGACGACCCTGGCGTGGATGTGCAGTATCCATGGGAAGACGCGCCGCGGCGCTTCCATGAGCACCGGATGGTCATGAAACCATTCTTCATCGACAAGTACCCAGTGACAAATGCGCAATTCAAACAATTCCTGGACGCCACGCACTACACACCCGTGGATGGCGGCAATTTTCTGCGTGACTGGAAGAACGGCGCTTATCCCGAGGGCTGGGCAAATCGTCCCGTGACGTGGGTATCCATTGAAGACGCTCGATCCTATGCAAAGTGGGCCGGCAAGCGCCTTCCGCACGAGTGGGAGTGGCAGATGGCTGCTCAGGGCACGGACGGCCGCGAGTATCCATGGGGCAACCAGTGGCAGCCTGTCAATGTACCCATGCCCGACAAGGACCGCACGATGCGCGGGCCCGACCCGGTGGATGCGCACCCGCAAGGCGCAAGCCCCTACGGCGTCATGGATCTGGTAGGCAACGTGTGGCAGTGGACCGAAGAGTTTACTGACGAGCATACCCGTGCAGCTATCCTGCGCGGCGGCGAGTACTTTCAGCCACAAGGCTCCATCTGGTACTTCCCGCCCGCATTCGGAAATCATGAACACAGCAAGCTTTTGTTGATGGCGCCCAGCTATGATCGTTCAGGCGGCATCGGCTTCCGATGTGTTCGCGACGCGCAATGATGAATCCCATGCAAATGGAGCAAGTGACAGGTCGTCTAAACAATGTAAGGGGTGAACGATGGGCGAAACGATAATTTTGAAGGCCAACGATGGCCATGAATTGGATGCGTATGTCGCGCGACCGCCCGGGAAGCCGATCGCCGGACTCGTGGTCATTCAAGAGATCTTCGGCATTAATCAGCACATTCGCTCCATCGCCGATGAATATGCCAAAGACGGCGTCATCGCAGTCGCTCCCGCGCTCTTTGACCGCGTAGAGAAAGGCGTTGACCTCACCTACGAGGGGCAGGACGCGCAGAAGGGGATGGGGCTGCTGCAAAAGACGGACCTGTCCAAGGCGCTGGCCGATGTCGACGCTGCTCTTGTCTACGCGCGCAAGGAAGCAGGAGGCAAGGCTGGCGTAATTGGCTATTGTTTTGGTGGCCTTCTCGCCTGGCTCAGCGCAACGCGGCTTCATCCTGACGCGGCAGTGGGCTACTATGCTGGACGCATCGGAAGCTTTGCCTCAGAAACACCGCAGGTTCCTGTGCAGCTCCATTTTGGAAAGCTCGACACACACATTTCCGCCGAGCAAGTGGAAGCTGTGCATACGGCAAACCCTGAAGTGGAAATCCACTTGTACGAAAACGCAGGCCACGGCTTCAACTGCGATCTGCGCGCCAGTTACAACTCGCAAGCCGCTGCCCTTGCACGGAGCCGCGCGCTCGCGTTTCTGAAGGAGCACATGTCGTAGCACGCCTTTCCTGTGCTTTTAGGCCACTTCGTTTTCCAGAGTGCCGATGGGTTCAATCGTGATACGGATGAGATCTCCGCTCACTAACGTGAAAGTGCTCGGCGGCACAATTCCCGTCCCCGTCATCAGAAAACATCCATGGGGAAATGAGTTGTCGCGATGCAGGTACTCCACCAGAAGTTTCGGGGCGCGTTTCAGTTCGGTCAGTGCAATAGAGCCAGAGAACTCGATGCGTCCCTGGCGGAAGATTTCCAGCATGATCTCGGTCGCATGCGGGAGCGGGCTTGTAGCGATCAGAATGCCCGGCCCGAGAGCACAACTCCCGTCGTACACTTTCGCCTGTGGCAGATAGAGCGGATTCTCGCCCTCAATGTCGCGCGAACTCATATCGTTGCCGATGGTGTAGCCGGTAATGCGCCCGCGTGGGCTCACCAGCAACGTCAATTCAGGCTCCGGCACTGACCAGCGCGCATCGCGGCGGATCCGCACCTTTCCACCGGGACCGACGGTGCGACTGGCTGTTGACTTGAAAAACAGCTCCGGGCGTTCGGCAGAATATACGCGGTCATAAAAATTGCCGCCGCCGGCGTCCTTTGACTCCTCCATGCGCGCTCCGCGGCTGCGATAGTAGGTAACGCCAGCGGCCCACACCTCTTGCAGCCCAATAGGCGCCAGTACCTGCTCCGGGCAGGACTCTTTGGATGGGCTACTCGTTGTAACAATACCTGAGAGAAACTCTGGCAAATCCTCGCGCGTTACCAACGCGTCCCATTCGAGTCCGGCAACAAGATAGTATTGGCCGTCTTCTTCCACGAAGTTACCTGTAACAGTGCGATGCAGCTTCACGTGTCTCTGTGCCTCCTGCGATTGCCTCCATAGTACATTGCAGTGCCGCTCGCAGGTCGACCGGCGAAGCGCATCCTGCAAAGCACGCTAGTCGAGCCATGCGTCAAACAGACCCGCTCGCACGGCAGTGGCCAGCTTCTCAATGTCCGGCGTCAATACGCGATCCTTTTCCAGTCGCGGCACCACTGTTCGCACCGCTTCATGCGCTTGTTGCACACTATAGCTGGGCCGCAGCGGTAGACGAAACTCCAACCCCTGCGCAGCACACATCATCTCAATCGCCACAATGCATTCCACGTTCTCCACGATCTGGCGCAACTTCAGTGCGCCCGTCATTCCCATGGACACATGATCTTCCTTCCCGCCGTCAGTGGGAATGCTGCCCGTCGACGAAGGATGTGCCAGCACCTGACACTCACTAATAAGCGCAGCCGCCACAATCTGCGCCATCATGAAGCCAGAAGACAGTCCCGGGTCGGTCGCCAGAAACGCTGGTAGTCCCTCATTGATATCCGGATTCAACAGCCGGTCAATGCGCCGCTCAGTGATGCCGGCAAGATCGGTAATCGCCAAAGCTGCGTAGTCGAACGCATAGGCTAGTGGTGCCCCATGGAAGTTGCCGCCGCTGATCACTGCGCCATGCACTGAAGACACCGGAGACTCTTCCGGAAAGATAAGCGGATTATCCGTGGCCGATCCAGACTCCGTCTGCAGAACACCGGCAACATGGCCAAGCACTCCACGCACGGCGCCATGCACCTGGGGCATGCAGCGCAGGCAATAGGCGTCCTGCACGCGCGGATCCTGACTCCGATGTGATTCGCGAATTTCCGAGTCCTGCAAGAGTTGTAGAAGATGCGCCGCGGCAGTGACCTGCCCAGGGTGCGGCCGCACTTCTTGGATGCGCGCATCAAATGCGGCGGGAGTTCCCTTCAACGCTTCCAGCGACATTGCACCAGCCAGGTCGGCAAGTTTAGCCACGCGCACCGCCCGTGCCACGGCAAGCGCGCCTACGGCTGTCATTGCCTGCGTTCCGTTAAGCAGCGCAAGCCCTTCTTTGGCCCTCAACGCCACCGGCAGCAAACCGGCGCGTTTCAGGGCCTCGCCGCCTGTCATCCGCTCGCCACAATGCACCGCTTCTCCCTCGCCGATCACAACCAGAGCAAGATGCGCAAGCGGGGCAAGATCCCCACTGGCCCCGACCGAGCCCTTCTCCGGAATCACGGGATGTACACCTGCATTGAGCAAAGCTGCCAGTAACTTCAGCAACTCAGGTCGGACTCCGCTGAATCCCTTCGCCAAAACATTTGCACGCAGCAGAAGCATTGCCCGCGACTCACCCTCAGACAACGGTTGGCCCACGCCTCCCGCATGGCTTCGAACCAGGTTGAGTTGCAGGTCTGCCAAGCGCTCGGGCGCGATGCGCACATCCGCCAATTTGCCAAAGCCCGTGTTCACGCCGTAGACGGTTTGCCCGGCAGCGATCATTTCTTCAATGATGGCATGGCTCTGCGCGACTCTCGCGAGCGCGTTCGACGCAAGGTGCACCGCACAACCGTGCAACGCAACAGCTTCAATTTCAGCCAGTGATAGGGCCTGACCATCCAGAACCAATGCGTTCATGAGCCGATCGTATGCCAAGTCAATCAGAAGGTACAGATGCTTTTGCTGCTACGGTTCGACTTTAAGGATGGATTCGCTTACGATGATGGCTTATGGCGATGGATTCGACGGCATTAATGGATATCTATGGCAGAAAGCTCCTGGAGGAGCTTCAGCGAAACGCCCGGCTAAGCCTTGCAGCACTTGGCCGGCGCGTCGGTCTCTCGCCTACAGCGACGGCCGAACGGCTCAAGCAGATGGAGGAGGTCGGCATCGTGCATGGATATACTGTCGAGATCGATCGCGAGGCCCTGGGCCTTGAGGTCATGGCCTTCATTCGCATGCGTTGCGGAGGACAGAACTATCGCCGCCTGCTGGAATACGTTCAAACACTCGAAGAGGTCCGCGAATGTCATCACCTGACGGGGAGCGACGACTTTCTTCTCAAGGTCACGACCATGGACATGGCCGTCCTCGAAGCCCTGATTGAAGCGCTGCTTCCCTACGGCAATCCCGTCACGAGCCTCGTGCTGTCGTCGCCAGTGGAGCGACGCCGCTATGCCGTCATGGGCAAACTCGTCACGGTCACCAGGAAGCAATCGCGCAAGCGCTAAGGCAGCTTGTTCACGCTTGCACAACATCGCCGAGATCGATCTATAGTTGCAGAGCATTTCTATTGCGCCCGGCCAATGGCGGTTGAACAGGGAGCTTGCCGGAGGCGGTCCGCTCCTCGAAGTAGGCATTGACTCGCTGAACGCATGCCGCTATCTCGCGGGCGAGGAACCAGAACACATCTCCGCGCTTGCCTCGGTCATCGACCACGATGACCGCTTTAACGAGTTTGAGGAAAATGTTTCATGGACAATGCAGTTCGCTTCCGGCATCGTAGCCAGCTGCAACGCCACCTATGGCGCGCCGATGGACGAATTCTTCCTTGTCCATAGTTCAAAGGGCTGGCTTGAGGCTGACCCCGCCTTTAACTGCGATGACCTGCGATTGTGCGCAGACTATGCCGGCACGCATTTGGATGAACCCAAACCAGCACGCGATCCTTACCAATTTTCCGTAGAGGCCGAGCATTTCTTGCACTGTATAGAGGATGGACCGGATCCGAAAACGCCCGGCGAAGAGGGCTTACGCGACATGCAATATTTCGCACAGATCTACCGCCCGGCGGGAATCGCACTTTAGAGGCCGAGATGCATTGTTACGGAAGACCGAGAATTCTGCGGTTGCGTCCGGCATCGGCTGGTGCTCCGGCAAAGTCATCAAAAGCTCGCTCGGTGACACGAATGATGTGTGATCGGATAAAACCCGCACCCTCTGCCGCACCTGCCTCGGGATGCTTCAGACAGCACTCCCACTCCATAACGGCCCAGCCGGGATAATCGTACTGTGCCATCTTGCTGAAGATCGCTGTGAAATCGACTTGCCCATCGCCAAGAGAACGAAACCTCCCCGGTCGATCGATCCACTCCTGATAGCCGCCGTAGACGCCGCTGCGCCCATTCAGTTGAAACTCCGCATCCTTAACATGAAAAGCGCGCACACGATCGTGATAGAGGTCGAGGAACGCCAGATAGTCAAGTTGCTGCAAAACCATGTGACTGGGATCGTAAAGAATATTCGCGCGCGGGTGCTCATCCACTGCGGTGAGAAAGCGCTCGAAGGTCACCCCGTCGTGCAGGTCTTCACCCGGATGCAACTCAAAGCACAGATCGACGCCCGCTTCATCGAACCTCCGCAGGATCGGCAGCCAACGATTCCCCAGTTCAGTAAAAGCTGCCTCGATCAGCCCTGCAGGCCGTTGCGGCCATGGATAGAAAAACGGCCATGCCAGCGCACCGGAAAAGGTCGCATGAGCCTGCAGACCCAGCTTCTGGCTCGCCGTCGCAGCCCACTCCAGTTGCTGCACCGCCCAAGCTTGCCGTGACTTTGCGTCACCCTGCAACTCCGGCGGTGCAAATCCATCCAGCAGCACGTCGTAGGCCGGGTGACTGGCCACAAGCTGCCCCTGCAGATGCGTCGAAAGCTCTGTCAACGCAAGACCCGCCCGGCTGAGCACGCCCAGGATCTCATCGCAATAATCCTGGCTCTCAGCGGCCTGCCTCAAATCGAAAAGGCGCCTGTCCCAGCTCGGAATCTGCACGGCACTGAATCCCAGGCCCGATGCCCACCCGGCCATCGCCGCAAGTGAATCGAAGGGCGGCTGATCGCCCACAAACTGTGCCAGAAAGATGCCCGGCCCCTTGATAGTTCTCATTTCATTGCTCCTGCCCGCATGTGCGAATCCGCTAGAAATCAACCCAGTTTTTGATTTGAC
Organism: Acidobacteriota bacterium; assembly: GCA_021805025.1. Lineage (GTDB taxonomy): Bacteria > Acidobacteriota > Terriglobia > Terriglobales > Acidobacteriaceae > Telmatobacter. The sequence goes on along the minus strand of JAJZGF010000007.1, from coordinate 28,897 downwards.
TGCTGAAGATTGCGCGATCAATGAACTTCATGCCGCGCAGGCCTGCACGTATGCCCGGCAGCGTTGGCGGCAGAGCAGGCTTCTCGCCTTGCTTCCAAGCCATCAGCGCATCGGCAAACTCGCGATAGAGAACGGCAAAGGCCTCCAGATAGCCTTCTGGATGACCGCCGGGCAACCGTGTTACGGCCCGTGCATCATCGCTTAAATATGGGCCCGCCGCGTGGCGGATCTCTTCGGGGCCTTCCAGCCACTTCAGGCGCAGGCGGTTCGGATCCTCCTGTCGCCAGTCGAGCGATCCACTTTCGCCGTAGACCCGCAATCGCAATCCGTTGCCTTCACCCGCCGCCACTTGAGAAGCCAGCAGCACGGCGCTGGCGCCGTTCTCCAGCGCAAGCAGCGCAGTACAGTCGTCGTCCACGCGGCGGCCCGGAACAACCGTGCGGAGTGTCGCGTTCAGGCTTGTGGTATCCAGTCCGGTCACATATTCCATCAGATGAAAAGCATGAACGCCGATATCGCCGATGCAGCCTCCGGGGCCGTTCAGCGCAGGATCTGCTCGCCATGCCGCCTGCTTTTGGCCTGTGGCTTCAAGCGCCCGGCTCAACCAGCCCTGCAGGTATTCAACCACGACCTTGCGAACCCGGCCCAGTTGTCCACTGGCACAGATCGCCCGAGCCTCCCTCACCAGCGCATAACCTGCGTACGTATGCGTCAAGCCATACGGCAGACCGGCTTTCTCCACCGCCCCTTCCAACTCGACCGCTTCCGCGTAGGTCGCGGTCGCCGGTTTATCGCTCATCACCGGAAACCCCGCTTCAAGCGCCGACTTGGCAACCGGCAGGTGGAGATGATTGGGCGTGACGATCGCTACGAAGTCAATCGCGTCGGGCCGCTCTCGCTCCGCGTCCATCATCGCTTGATAATCCCTGTACGCACGGTTGGGATCGATCCGGTAAGACTCGCCCGCTTCGCACGAGCGCTTCGCTGACTGCGAGAACGCACCGGCCACCAGCTCAATCCGGCCGTCCAACTCGGCCGCGATGCGATGCACAGGACCGATGAAAGCGCCCGGTCCGCCGCCAACCATCCCCATCCGCAACTTACGATGCAATGTCATCTCTTCCCTCTTCTGATTTTGCGCTTCATGCCCCTTCCAGCGTGCACTTCAGCCCCGGTACCGGAATTCACAATAGCGTCAGACCGCGATTCAGCCAAAGCCTCAACCGGGTCCAACGAGCTCCTCAGAAGGCTACCAATCCGTCAAGGTGCCATCGATTTTGCGATTCACCGGCAGATACGCTCGCTGATACGGATACTTCGCGGCAAGCGTTTCATTCAGGTCGACTCCCAGGCCAGGAGCATCACCCGGCACCATCAAGCCATCCTTGAATGAGTAGCGGTGCGGGAATACTGCATCGGTTTCGTCTGTATGCGGCATGTGTTCCTGAATGCCGAAGTTGTGAATCGCTGTGTCAAAGTGCAACGCGGCGGCCATCGTCACCGGAGATAGATCCGTTGCCCCGTGGCATCCTGTTCGGACGTGATACATCCCCGCAAAATCAGCCGCCTTCTTCAAGTGGGTGAAGCCCCCGCCATGCACGAGCGTCATGCGCAAATAGTCGATCCATTGGTTGCGAATCAGATCATGCGCATCCCAGACCGAATTGAAGACCTCACCGACGGCTAGCGGAGTTGTCGTGTGCTCACGAATGACCCTGAAGCCCTCCTGCAACTCGGCGGGCGTTGGATCCTCGATCCAGAAAAGGTGAAATGGCTCCAGTTCCCTGCCCAGCCTGCCTGCTTCAATGGGCGTGAGCCGATGGTGGCAGTCGTGCAGCAGGTGTAACTCCTCGCCAAAGCTCTCCCGCACCCGCGCAAACAGTCTTGGCAGGTGGCGCAGATAAGGCTCGGTGGTCCATGCAGATTCGGACGGCAGGCCTCGCTCGGCCGGCTCATAACGCCCTGGCCCGTTGGCCACCCCATACGTGCTCGGAACACCCGGAATTCCGCTCTGCACGCGGATTGCCTTGTAGCCCATCTCAACGTGTCGCGCCACATCTTCCAGCGCATGGCCGATGTCCTTGCCGTTGGCGTGGGCGTACACCAGCACGCCTTCACGACTCTTGCCGCCCAGCAGGTTATAGACCGGTGTGTTCAGTGCCTTCCCCTTAAGGTCCCAGAGCGCCACATCCACCGCCGCAATCGCTGCCATGGTTACAGGGCCGCGCCGCCAATAGGCTCCGCGATAAAGATATTGCCAGATGTCCTCGGTTTGAAACGGATCGCGCCCCACTATACAGGGAATGACATGGTCGCTGAGATAGCTCGCTACTGCGAGTTCGCGCCCATTCAGTGTACCGTCGCCCAGGCCGTAGATTCCTTCATCGGTCTCGATCTTCAGCGTGACAAAGTTGCGCCCCGGCGACGTGATGTTTACAGCAGCATTCGTAATCTTCACGGAAGCAATGGTCCTTCACTTTTGGTTAGGCCGCAGCGCGCAGGCGCTTATTGGTTTACACCGCTGGCAAGAAACCCCCCGTCCACGGCAATGATCTCTCCAGTCACGAACGATGCCGCCTCTGAAGCCAGATAGACGGCAGTCCCTGCAATCTCGTCTGCGTTCCCGAAGCGGCCCATCGGAGTTCGCATCAGCAGCTCCGCGCCGCGCGGAGTATCGAGAACAAGGGAGGCATTCAGGGGCGTGGGAAAAACTCCTGGAGCAATCGCGTTTACATTCACGCCCGTCCGTGCCAGTTCTATGGCAAGGACCTTGGTGAGCGAACCCACCGCAGCTTTGCTGGCGGCATAGGCCGCCACGCGGTAAAAGCCGACAAAGGTTGTCAAAGAGCCCAGGTTGATGATTCTTCCGTAGCCCGCCTGAACCATGGTCGCACCAAAAATCTGGCAGGCTCGCAGCGTGCCCGTCAGGTTTGTGTCCATCACCCGCGCCCAGTCCGCCTCATCCACCTCCAGCGTTGCCGCCTTGCTGGTCACCCCGGCCGCATTTACCAGGATGTCCACCTTGCCGAATTCGCGCATTACCCCATCATGCAAAGCCAGCAGGGAAGCTCTGCTCTGCACATCGCTCGAAACCCGCAGTGAGCGGCGTCCAAGTGACTCAACCTCTGTTGCTGCCTTGTCCACCTGCTCTGGCCTGCGCGAAGTAGGAACCACATGGGCGCCTGCTTCGGCCAAGCCCATCGCAATGGCGCGACCCAGGCCCGTCGTTCCACCTGTCACCACAGCTACGCGGCCATTCAAATCAAAAAGTCCACGGCTCAATTTCGTTTGCTCCTGCCCGGTGCGCTGTCACCGCCACTTTACAGGATGCAAGCTCTCCCCGTCATTTCCTCTGCCACCCATCCGCAATTTAACGGGTAAAGCGATTCGTTCCTGCGCCTATGTCACGCCGCGATCCAGCCCAATGCGTTACATTGTCGAAGGGAGAATGCACCGAGCCCATGAACCCCATTTTCATTCCCGATTCCACATGCCGCTGGGACTGCGTGAGCCTCGGCGAAGTCATGCTCCGTCTCGATCCCGGCGAGGGACGCATCCACACCACTCGCAATTTTCAGGTGTGGGAGGGTGGCGGCGAGTACAACGTGGCGCGAGGCCTGCGGCGCTGCTTCGGCCTGCGCGCAGCGGTAGCCACGGCACTTGTCGATAATCCCGTGGGCCGGCTCGTCGAGGATCTCATCCTCCAGGGCGGAGTCGATACGGCACTTCTGCAATGGATTCCCTACGACGGCGTCGGCCGCGAAGCCCGCAACGGAATCAACTTTACCGAGCGCGGCTTTGGCTCTCGAGCCGCAGCCGGATGCAGCGACCGCGGCCACACCGCCATCAGCCGCGTCCAGCCCGGGGACTTCGACTGGGAAGCTATCTTCGGCCCCATGAACGGTGCGCGCTGGTTTCATACCGGGGGTATTTTTGCTGCTTTATCGGCTTCCTCCGCTAACGTTGCAGCAGAGGCCATGGACGCTGCCCACCATTACTCCACGCCCGTTTCCTTTGACCTGAACTATCGCGAGTCCCTCTGGAAGAACATCGGAGGAGAAGCCAAAGCCCAGGAAGTCAATCGCGAGCTCGTACGAAAAGTTGATCTCCTTCTCGGAAATGAAGAAGACTTTTCGGCGATGCTCGGCGTCAAAATCCAGGGCGTCGGCGAAGACTTCGCAGAGTTGCCCATCGCCGGCTATGAGGCGATGCTGCGACAGGTCGCTGCTGCGTATCCCAACCTGAAGCTCATCGCGAGCACCCTGCGTACCGCGCACACAGCCATCCGAAACGGCTGGGGCGCCATTGCGCTTTACCAGAACCAGATCATCCACGTACCCCAGCGCGACATCGACATTCTGGATCGCGTAGGCGGAGGCGACAGCTTCGCCTCAGGCCTCATCTACGGCCTGCTTGCCGGCAAGCCCATTGAATGGGCCGTGCGTTGCGGCGTGGCCCACGGCGCACTGGCCATGACCACACCCGGCGACACCAGCATGGCTGCACTGACTGAAGTCGAACGCGCGATGAAGGGCGGCTCGGCGCGCATTGCGCGATAAAGGACGACCATGCAGGAAACGACTCAGCAAACCATCGAGCGCGTCGGAATCATCCCCGTTCTCCGCGCCAAGTCCACCGTGCAGGCACACGCCGCAGTCGAGGCCATGATCGCTGGAGGAATCTCTGTCGTCGAAGTCACGATGACCGTGCCCTGCGCCATCGATCTCTTGCGGGACCTCAAGCAGGAATACGGCGCAAAGCTGCTGCTCGGCTCGGGTACGGTCACCACGGCCGCTGAGGCAGAAGCCACCATCGCCGCTGGAGCGGAGTTCGTTGTCAGTCCCAGCCTTCATCCAGACGTGATTGCCGCCACAAAGAGCCACGGGAAAGTGTCTATTCCCGGCGCACTCACACCCACTGAGGTCATTACCGCATGGCGCGCCGGTGCGGACTACGTCAAGATCTTTCCCTGTTCCGCCATGGGTGGGGCGAGCTACCTCAAAGCCCTCCTAGCACCCTTTCCATACATGAGGCTCATTCCGACCGGCGGCGTCACTGTCCAGACGGCTGAAAGCTTCCTGCGTGCCGGAGCCCGCGCTCTCGGCGTCGGCAGCGATCTCGTCAATCTCGAAGCCGTCGACTCCGGCCACGCGAACCACATTACTGAGATTGCAAAAGCTTATCTTGAAATCGTTCGCACTGTGCGCAAAACCTCGAACTTGTCCTGATGCGCGATACTCATAGCAATTGGTGTTGGTAGCTGTTACCGGCGGCTTGTATACTGCGGATGCCCCTTGAATCCAAGCGATTGGACCTCTCCATGATGGTCCGGAGGTACGGTGACGACGCTCCGCATTGCCCTCCGCAACTATGCGGACTTTGAAAACGCGCTGAAGGAAGAGGCTCGCCTTTTTGAAGCGGTCAATGCCGGCATTTTTGTGGAGCTGATTTCCCTTCGAATTCAAGATCTACACCGCGCAGCCATCACGGATGGAGGCTTGCTAAACGGCCAATTCGATCTCGCCCTCCTCGTGACCGACTGGCTGGGAGAGTGTGTTGCAGCGGGCGCCGTAGAAGATCTCCAGCCCTGGCATCACCATCGGCCAATCGCCCAATGGCCCACCGGATGGTCACCCACCCTGGTCCGCCCTTTGCTCTTCGGAAAGACGCTATCGTCTCTGCCTTGGCATGACGGTCCGGAATGCCTTGTCTATCGTAGTGATCTATTTGCTGATCCGAACCGACGCGCTGCCTTTCGGTCCCTGCACGGAAGAGACCTGACGCCCCCCTCGACATGGGATGAGTTTGAAGAGGTCGCGCGATTCTTCACCGAACCAGAATCGAATCTTTACGGCACCGCATTCGCTGCTTACCCTGACGGCCACAATACTCTCTACGACTTTGTTTTGCAGACATGGAGCCGCGGTGGAGACCTGATCAACGCGGAGGCCATTCCGCAACTCTTCTCGCCTGAATCCATCAAAGCTCTCGATTTCTACCGCGCCACGGTGCGCAATCCGACACTGTGCCACCCCCGATCACCGAATCTGGACTCCACCCAGTCTGGAGATCTCTTTCTCGCCGGCGAGGTCGCCATGATGACCAACTGGTTTGGCTTCGCTTCCCGAGCAAGCCTGCCAGAGTCCCCCCTGGCGGGCAAGGTCGCCATCGCGCCGGTCCCCTGCGAAAAGGGCTGCGGCCCTGTTTCCCTTTCGGTTTTCTGGGTGCTTGCCATGGCTTCCGGCTCACGCCATAAAGCCCTCGCGTGGGACTTCCTGCGATTCGTGTCCGCCCCTGATCGCGACCTGGGTATCGTCCATCACGGCGCAGTGGGGGCCAGACTTTCCACCTGGCGGAATCCGGAGCTCAGGGCAAGCATTCCCGTTTACGCCCAACTCGAAGCCTTATCGATGCGCGCGCGAACGCTGCCGGCGGGCCCGTCGATGGCAGCGTTGGCGTCTATCGTGGATGGCATCATGACCCGCGCCCTTCGCACCGTTGACCCCACACCGACTATCCTTCAGGAAGCGCAGCAAGAGATAGAGCGCTCACATTTGAGGCTCCTGTGAAAAACTCTGAAGTACCCGACCCCGTGTCCCATCCATACCGCCTGGACGGATGCCATGCTCTCGTGACCGGCGGAGCAAGCGGCATTGGTGAAGCGACGGTAAGAGAACTCGTGCGCGCTGGCGCATTCGTCTGGATCGCGGACATCAATGTGCCAGCCGCTGAAACTCTCGCCAGTTCCCTCCCTTCCGCACAAGCCATTCATCTTGACGTCACCAGTCAGGAATCGATCGTTGCCGCGACTGCCCAGATTGACCGCCTTGACATCCTGGTCAACAACGCGGGCATCGGGCATGTCGGCTCGATTGAGTCCACCTCGCCCGAAGACTTTGACCGCCTGCTCAATGTCAACGTGCGAGCCGCTTATCTTGTAACGCGCGGCCTCCTGCCTTTGCTGCTGGCTGCCCAAGGCGCAGGAGGAAGAACCGGGTGCATCATCAACATCGCTTCGGTCGCGGGACTGGTCGGCATCAAGCAACGCTTTGCCTACTGCACAAGCAAGGGAGCTCTGATAGCAATGAGCCGCCAGCTTGCCGTCGAGTATCCCAAGACCTTGCGTGTCAACGCGGTCTGCCCCGGCACCGTCGAGACTCCATTTGTCGAGGGCTATCTTGAGAAGTTCCATCAACACAACAAAGAAGAGATGCGTGCCGAGCTGCGCGCCCGTCAACCCCTCGGCCGGCTCGGTCAGCCCGAAGAGATCGCGTCATTGGTGCGCTATCTGGCCTCCAACGAAGCGGCCTTCATCACTGGTTCGCTCTTCAACATTGACGGCGGCTGGACCGCCGCATGACGCAGTTCGCACTGCCGCTAGACCCAGACCCCGGAGGGCACGATGAAGCTCGTCTCCTTTACTGCAGCGAACGGCTCGGTCCGCCCCGGCGCATTGCTCGATGACCATTCGGTCGTCGATCTCTCCGCAGCCGGGTACGCGGATGCACTCTCCGTCATCAGAGCTGGCTTTAATTCGACGACAGACCTGCCTGTGATCCCTCCGGCCCTGGCGCATCTTCGCGCCCCGCTATCGAATCCCCCGCGCGTCTTCGCCATCGGCCTGAACTACCGCGATCATGCCTTGGAATCCGGCATGGCTATCCCGAATACTCCCGTCGTTTTCTTCAAGCTGACAACAGCAATTATCGGACCGGGCGAAGCGATCATACTGCCGAAAAATTCAACCGAGCCAGACTATGAGGCAGAATTCGCCTTCGTCATCGGCAAAGGCGGCTATCGCATCCCCGCTTCAGCCTGGCACGAGCATGTGTACGGCTACACCATCGTCAACGACGTCAGTGCGCGCGACGTTCAGTTCGCTACCTCGCAGTGGTCGATGGGCAAAAGTTTTCCCACCTTCTGCCCGCTTGGCCCGACGATCGTAACGGCAGACGAGGTCGCTGACCCGCACCAGCTGGATATCAGCCTCACAATTGATGGTGCAACCATGCAGAGCTCCAACACACGAGAACTCATTTTTAAGATTCCCGATCTGATCGAATATCTCTCATCCATCACGCCCCTGCTGCCCGGCGACATTGTCTCCACCGGTACGCCCTTCGGTGTTGGACTCGGACGAAATCCGAAGCGCTGGCTCAAACCCGGCGAATCCGTCACCATTACAATCCAGGATGTGGGTTCGCTCACCAACCCTGTCGTCGCGGAATAACTCCGCATCCAACTCATGGCTCACAGAGCCCGAAGCCAATCCGCACAGACTGCGGCAAAAGTCCAAATCAAAATGGAACTCAGCGGACAATCCTTTCTCGGCAACCAGCGCGGCACGCACCAGGGTGCGGGATTCCAGGCTGTCAATCCACAAACAGGCGATCCATTGCCGCCCCTCTATCACACAGCCTCACCTGCCGAGTTAGAAGCAGCGGCGCATCTCGCATTTGAAGCCTTTGCAACCTATTCGCGTGCCAGCGGCAAAGTCCGCTCGGCATTCCTGCGTCGCGCCGCAGACGGATTTGTCACCCATCAGCAGGAGCTGGCCGACCGCGCTCATCTTGAGACAGCTTTGCCCATTCCGCGCCTGCTGGGCGAGGTCACGCGCACTGCAAATCAGCTAAGGCTCTTCGCTTCCGTCGTGGAAGAAGGCTCCTGGGTGCAGGCCCGCATCGACCCCGCGCTCCCCGATCGCCAACCCATTCCCCGCCCGGATATCCGCTCCATGCTGAGACCGCTCGGCCCAGTAGCCGTCTTTGGAGCAAGTAACTTTCCCTTAGCCTTTTCCGTCGCCGGCGGCGACACCGCGTCCGCCCTCGCCGCAGGCTGCCCGGTCGTCGTCAAGGCTCATCCAGCACATCCCGGCACCGGCGAACTGGCCGCACAGATCCTTGCCGGCGCTGTGGCCGCCGAAGGCCTCCACCCAGGCGTCTTCACCATGCTCTTTGACGCGGGCGTAGAGGTCGGCGCTGCCCTCGTCAAACACCCGCTCATCTGTGCCGTAGCCTTCACGGGCTCGCTGCGGGGCGGGCGCGCACTCATGGATCTCGCAGCCGCGCGGCCCAATCCCATCCCCTGCTTTACAGAGATGTCCAGTGGGAATCCAGTCTTCATTCTGCCCGGCGCGCTCAAGTCGCGCGCAAAGGAACTCGCAGACATCCTTTTTAATTCATTCACCCTCGGCGCTGGTCAGCAGTGCACAAAACCGGGCATTATCCTTTTGCCGGATATGCCGCAAGGGCAGGCCTTTTCCGAAGAGTTGCAGCAGCTCGTCAGCAAAGCAACGACCTTCACGCTGCTCACGCCGGGAATCGCGGGGGAGTACAATCGCGCCACGAAAGCTCGCACCGCGGAGGCTGCGCTCGCGGCAGCCGCTCCCGTGGACGAGACTCCTTTGCGCTGCGCTGCCAGCGCAAAGCTCTTCCAGGTAGACGCTGATAGTTTTCTCGCCTCGCCCGCCATGGCCGATGAAATCTTCGGCCCGGACACCATGTTGGTTCAGTGCAGCAGCAGCGACGAATTTCTACAGGCCGCCAGATCCCTCACCGGTCACCTCACGGCCTCGGTTTTCGGAACGGACGCGGATTTTGAGGCGCATCGCGATCTGATTCAGATCCTCGAGCAGAAAGCAGGGCGCCTGATCTTCAACGGCGTCCCCACAGGCGTGGACGTAGGTCATGCCATCGTGCATGGCGGGCCTTATCCCTCTACTTCGGACTCTCGCTTTACCTCGGTAGGCAGTTTGTCCATTTATCGATTTGCGCGACCCGTCTGTTTTCAGAATTCGCCCCAGGCGCTGCTCCCGCCCGAGTTACAGGACAGCAACCCGCTGCTCATCGCAAGGCTTCGCGACGGCCAGCCGGAATCTCTGAGCGCCTGATCCGGCAGCACTGCTCTACTGCGGAGGGCGATAGAGAATCGCTTCGTCCTCAAGCCGGTACTCAGCCGAGCAGACGTCGCCGCCGCAAATCATGGTCTCGCCTGCGCAAAGCTGCCTGCGCGTGATCAGCCCCATGGTCCCGCAACGCGGGCACGACATCACGGCCACATAAGGGTTTTCGGCCTTGCCCAACTTGGCCTGGTTCTCCAGGACAAACACCGTCCCGGGGTCCATTTTTTCGGGGATCCATTCTTCCAGAAACTGCAAGTCGGCTGACATCCTGCCCTCCGTGGGGTGAGATGACGGACCGGCGCATGCTGACTCACGCCTTTCCGTTGTGCAACAACAGCAGGCTGCGAAGATCGTTCGGCGCCTGTTATATCGCCGATTATCTTGAAGTCTCGCCGCGCGTTATCCCGGGCGTCAATCGGAATCAGCACCCTGGGAGTATCGAGCGGGATTCCCTCTTCCATGAACGAAAACCGCTATGCTCCGCCCTCTGCCTTGCTCCTGGCGGCGTCGACGGCGTCGATCGCTTTGTACGTCTCCATGTTGCGCAGAATCGCCTCCACGTACTCCCGGGTTTGCGTAAACGGGATCGACTCAACAAATTCGTCCATCCCTGAATAAGGTCCGGCGGCCTGCCAGTCCGCCACGCGATTGTCTCCCGCATTGTAGGCAGCGAGCGCATACTCCTTCACGCCGCCAAACCGATCCAGCATCTCACGCAGATAGCGCGTGCCAAGCCGGATGTTGATCTGAGGATTAAGCAACTGATAGGTTGCAAACCGGCTCAAGCCTTCCTCACGTGCCATGGCCCGGCCCACAGAGGGCAACAGCTGCATCAGTCCGTAGGCATTGGCGTATGAGATCACCGAAGGGTTGAATTCCGACTCCTGGCGAATGAGCGATGCCACCAGGTAAGGGTCAAGATTGTTCTTCGCCGACTCCGCCTTGATCGTCTCCCAGTAAGGCTCGGGGAAAAGTATCTGCCAGTAGGCCAGCGGAATCGACTGGATCGGCGCCGCGGCCGCATACGGCAGGGCGCGCTTCAACGCACGCATAGCGCGAAAGCTCTCGCCGTACGATGCGTAGATCTGCGCCTCCGCCAGCGCGCTCCACGACGCTGAGTCCGGATCCGCGGCTATTTCCTGAGGGACGTAATCGTCCAGACCCGCATTGCCCAACAACTTTGCCTTGGCCAGATGCTCATTGTCGTCCGGAAAACTGTCCTCCAGAACCGGCACTTCAGGAGCCTTGAAGCGATCCAGCGTCGGCTCCGCAACCGGCACAACTTTGCCCAGAGCCGCGAGCCGATCACGCGCAGTCTGCGCATAAAAGTAATGTTGATAGGCGCGTAGGATCGCACGATAATTAGCGGCAGCGCGCGCAGGGTTGTGGTCTTGCGTTTCATAAAGGCGCGCTCGCCAGTAGAGCGCTGCCACTGTCTCGGTCGCACCTGGATAGCGTTGGATCTGTTCATCGAACAGCCGCGCCGCATCCGAATAAAGTCCCTGCCGGTAGCTCAGCCAGCCTGCGCGCCAGTGTGCCGCGGCAGCGTTCCTGCAGTCAGGGAAATGCGCGGCAAGATAGCCATAATAGTCAACGGCTTTCGGGTAGTCGCGGCGCAGCATATACATGTTGCCGCTTGAAAACAGCGCCTCGGCCAGCCAGTCACTCTGGGGAAATCGCGTTTTCATGGTGGAGACAATTGACTGCTGCAGTTCCTCATCGTCCCGGTCGCGCGCCAGCTCCATCAGCAGGTACAGCCGTCGCGCACCATTCTCGTCCTGCGAATCTGGCAGCGCCTCGGCCTGGGCCGTCGTCAGGCGCTTCAATTTCAGGTCGCAGGCCGCGGCCGCAATCTCGAATCCGTCGCGCGTCGCCTGTGGCAATTCAGCCTTGCGTGCCAAAGCGTGAAACTGCTCGCTGGCAAGGTTATAGCGATGCGCGCGGTAGTAGGCATCGCCCAGGCTACGTAGCTCTGCGACGGTCAGCGTGGTCTCCGCGCCCTGGGCCGTCAGCCTGGCCCTGGCCACCTCCGCTTCTGCGCTCAAGGGATGGCCCACCAGCACTTCCTTGTAGATTCTGACCGCGTCTGCATTCTGCCCCAGAGCTTCTGCCACCTCACCCTGCGCAAGTTGGTAGCCCCGCCGCTCAGCCGCTGGACCGCCCGCCGAAGCTGCAAGTACGCGCCGTGCACCCGCGGCGTCATTCATGGCCAGCAGAACAGTCGCTTCCATCTCCGGAGCCTGTGCTACAAAAATGCTATCCGGATAGCGCTGGGCAAATCCACGGAGCAAAGCCTCAGCAGCCGCATCATCCCCGGCGCCCTGCTCAGCCTGTGCCCCGAGGAAGTCCGCGTAGTCGGCCAGGATATCCCCGGCCTGTTGCGCCTTTTTCAGGTTTGCCGCTGCATCCGGGTAGCGCTTGTCCAGCAGGTATGCGTGGCCCAGCGCGAGGTAGGCTGCGGCCGCAGCCTCCCCTGAGTGGCTGCGCGCATAAGCCGCCACACCGGCATAGGCCTCCGGCGTGCGCAGGGTCGCCAGTTGTTGCGCCATGGGCTGCAACTGCGCGGAAACCACAAATGCCTGCCGAATACGCCTCGTTCGCGCCGTAGGCGGATGGTGCCTGCGGTGACGCGTCTTGGCCTTGCTGGTGGAAACCGCCTGATGTTTTTTTGTCCCTGCCTGGGCCGCGGGCGAGTGTGTCGTTGACGCGGTACTGTCCCCCGCAGTCTGCCCGGCAACCGGCATCAAAGTCATCAGTCCGGCCAGTAGCCAGGTCAGAATGCGCATGCCCATCGGCGCGGGGAGCACAGTATTGGCTGCCTTCATAGTCTCACTCTAAACGCTACCCTTCCGCCGTGGAGCACAGGAACCTGTTGGGTTACCGCAATCAAGTTACCTCCTGCCGGGAAAGACTCTCGCCCGGTCCCAAAGTGAGCAATTCAGGTTTGGTGCCCCGCCCCACCCTCCGATACACTCTAGAAAGACCAACACCGCGTGAGACCCTTTTGGTGTCCCTGAGGATTTCTCGCAACCAATGCCCATGGCAACCATCCAATCGTTAGCAGGCGAAAACGAGCAGCACCCCGACGTAGCTCTGATCGAAAGAGTGCGCGCCGGAGACGTCTCGGCCTACGATACGCTGGTCCGCAAATATGAGCGTCAGGTCTTTCGCATCGCGCAACACATCACCCAGAACCGCGAAGACGCAGAAGACGTCATGCAAGACGCGTTTCTCAAGGCTTACGAGAAGCTCGATCAGTTCCAGGGCAATTCCAAGTTCTACACATGGTTGGTTCGAATTGCGGTCAATGAAAGTCTTATGCGGCTGCGCAAACGGCGCACCGGCAAGATGGTCTCCATCGACGAGGATGTCGAAACCGAGGAAGGCAGCGTTCCCCGCGACCTGGCGGACTGGGCTCCTGACCCCGAGCAGAACTACACCCAGTCAGAACTCGGAGAAATCCTGCGCAAGACCATCCAAGGCCTGCCGCCCGGCTTTCGCATCGTCTTCGTCCTGCGCGACGTGGACGGTCTGTCCACTGAGGAGACTGCGGAGACCCTCGGCCTCAGCGTTCCGGCCGTCAAGTCCCGCCTGCTGCGCGCCCGGCTTCAACTACGCGAGCGCCTCAGCCGCTACTTCCGCAGGAAAAGAGGGGCTAAGAAATGACCTGTACTGAGTTCCTGGCCCTCCTTGACGACCTCATTGATGACTCGGTCAACCCCGACACGCGTGCCGAGCTGCAGCAGCATCTGAAAGGCTGCGAGCACTGCGAGGTCACCCTCAACACCACGCGCAAAACCATTGAAATCTATCGCTCCCACGAAATTTACGAGCTGCCCGCCAGCCTGCGAGAGCGCCTCCACGCGGCCATTATGGCCCGCTGCAAAAAAGGCTGCTGAACACCACCACAACTTTCCTCCTCAATTGGCGTCTGTCCCCCTAGAGTGCCCACAGCTTCCCGCACGGCATTCCCTTCGTCCAGGAGAGCGACCGATGAATTGCCTGCGTGGCCCCGTTGCGGCTCTTTTGTCCCTCAGCCTGCTCTGCCCCGCCACGCTCGGACCCGCCGCAACCCCCGGCGCCGCACCGTCCCGATCAACCTACCAGTCCGCCCAGTTGCAGGGCGATGCCCGCATCCTTCATGCCCTCAACCGTTTCACCTTCGGCCCGCGCCCTGGCGACCTGGAAGCAGTCCGCTCCATCGGCCTCGATGCCTGGTTTGAATCGCAGTTACATCCCGCCAGCCTCGACCTCTCAGACCTCAACGCGCGTCTCGCCCAATTCCCTGCCATGCAATTGAGCACCGAGGACCTTCTCTACCGCCTCCCCAGCAATGCACTGCTTCGCCAGATGACGAACCGCAAGCTCGACGCTCCGCAGGCCGACCTGCCCTACGCCATTTACACCAATCAAATGGAGCGCATCCAAGCCCGGCGCGAGCAGCAGCAACAGCAGAACCCCGGCAGCGCCAACCCGCCCCAGCAGCCTGCGGCGGCGGCAACCAGCGCTGGCACCAACGCCATGGGCATGGAAGCCACGACCGAACGGGCTGAAAATCCAACCCCCATGGCCCAAGAACCTGCACCGCGCTCCGGGCAGGACCAGATGCCTGGCGCGGCACCACAAGCTGCGCCCGCACCACTGCCTGCGGATGCCTCGCTGCTCCAGTCTCTTGTCGGCCTCAGCCCTCAGAACCGCATCGCCAAACTCGCGAATATGACGCAGCCTGACTTCGACCGCTTCATCCAGGCCCTGCGGCCTCAGCAGCGTAAAGCCCTCGTCGCGGACTTCACACCCGAGCAGAAGGAGTCGGTTGCCGCACTGGAGGGCCCCGAGCGCACCGTCGTCGAAGAGCTCATGGCCCAGCGCCTCACTCGCGATATTTACTCCACCGCCCAATTGCAGGAGGTGATGACAGACTTCTGGTTCAATCACTTCAATGTCTATCTGCGCAAAAACGAGCAGATGCCCTATTACCTGGTCAGCTACGAGCGCGACACGATCCGCCCCCTGGCCATGGGAAAGTTTGAAGATCTGTTGGAAGCGACAGCTCACAGCCCCGCGATGCTGATCTATCTCGACAACGCCACCAGCATAGGTCCCGATTCGCTGGCCGCGCAGCGAGCCGAACGAGCCGCCCGGCGCAACCCCGGAAACCAGCGCAGGGCCCCCGAGGGCCTGAACGAGAATTACGCCCGCGAGCTGATGGAGCTCCATACTCTCGGCGTGAATGGTGGCTACACCCAAGCTGACGTGACCCAGGTGGCCCGCATCCTCACCGGATGGACGGTGGACCGGCCCGTCCGCGGCGGCAGCTTCCAGTTCAACCCCAATCGTCACGAGCCCGGCACAAAAAAAGTCATGGGCCGGAAGTTCAAGGACCAGGGCGAGCTTGAAGGCCGCGAACTCCTGCATTTCCTCGCCGCCCGCCCGGCCACGGCGCAGTTTCTCTGCCACGAGATGGCGGTGCGCTTCGTTGCGGATGACCCCCCGCAGTCGCTCGTGGACCGCATGGCCAAAGCCTACATGGCCAGCGGCGGAGATATAGCGCAGGTACTCAGGACCCTCTTTCATTCCCCTGAGTTCTGGTCCACCAGCGTCTATCGCGCCAAGGTCAAAACACCCATTGAGTACGTCGTCTCTACCGTGCGCGCCAGCGACGCCGGTGTTGATAACCTGCGCCCGGTGGCCAATGCCCTCCGCCAGATGGGCATGCCGCTCTACGGCTGCATCCCGCCCACCGGCTACAGTTGGAAGTCCTCCGACTGGGTCAGCACGGGCTCTTTGGTCGATCGCATGAACTTCGCCCTGGCACTCGCCGCCAACCATCTGCCCGGCATCTACGCAGACTGGGCACCTCAACCCCAGGACGAAGCGCCCCCATCCGTCCACGCCCAGTCCAACGAACCCATCGCCAGTGAGGAAGCACGCCTCGAGTCCATGCTCATTCCTGGTGGTCTCAGCGTCTCCACTCGTACGGCTCTGCTCCAGCAGTTTCAACAGCAGAGCGCCTCGCCACATCCCATTTCTGCAACCTCCGCAGACAACGCCCGTGCAGCCAATGCCCTGCAGCGACAGGATCAATTGCTTGCCGGGCTTCTACTTGGATCGCCCGACTTCCAGCGCCGCTAGTGAGGTGACTCGCCATGTCGACATCCCGCCGATTTTTCCTTCGCAACGGAGCCTTTGCTCTCGCCGGCACAACTGCCATCCCCAGCTTCCTGGTTCGCTCTGTCCTGGGCCAGACCGCCGTTACACCCAAGCGCCGTCTCATCGTCATCTTCCAGCGCGGCGCCGCCGACGGCCTCAACATCGTCGTGCCCTGGCGCGAGAAGAACTACTACTCGATGCGCCCCAGCATCGCCATTCCGCAAAACCAGGTGCTCGACCTCGACGGATTCTTCGGCCTGCATCCGTCGCTCGCCGCCTTCAAGCCGCTTTATGACCAGGGCCATCTCGCCATGGTTCACGCCGTCGGCTCGCCCGACATGACCCGCTCCCACTTCGACGCCCAGGACTACATGGAGTCTGGTACGCCCGGTGTGAAAAGCACCCAGGACGGATGGCTCAACCGCGCCTTGCAGGCTGAAAACCTGCGCTGTCACTGCGACCATTCGCAATTTCGCGCCGTTGCCCTCGGGGCCGACGTCCCGCTCACCCTGGCCGGTAAAGTTCCCGCGATTGCCCTCAACAACGTCAACAATTTCACCGTCGGCGCCCGCGGACCTGCGCCTTCACCCGCAGCCAGCGCATTTGAAGCCATGTATGCCGGCAGCGGCGACCGCATCTTCCACGCCGCCGGCGAAGAGACATTTGACGCCGTCCAGATGCTCCGCGCCGCCAATCCCGCACAATACGCGCCCGCTCCCGGCGTCGAGTATCCCAAGTCTGAATTCGGCAATAACATGCGTCAGATCGCTCAGCTCCTCAAGGCCGACCTCGGGGTTGAAGCCGCCTTCACCGACGTCACCGGCTGGGACACGCACCAGAATCAGGGCGGCATCACCGGTCAACTCTCCAACCGCCTCCACGATTTTTCCGCCTCCATCGCTGCCTTCTGGCGCGACATGGGCGACGACGCCGAGAACATCACCCTCGTCACCATGTCCGAGTTCGGGCGCACCGCACACGAAAACGGCACCGGAGGCACGGACCACGGACATGCAAACGTGATGTTTGTACTCGGCGGCCAGATCAAAGGCGGCAAAGTCTACGGCCGCTGGCCCGGCCTCGAAAATCACCAACTCAACCAGGGCCGCGACCTCGCTCTCACCACCGACTACCGTCAGGTTCTTGGCGAGGTCGTAAGCAACAACCTCGGGGCAACCAATCTCGGCCTGGTCTTCCCCGGCGCCGAGGTCACTCCCAACCGGTTCCTGCGCCTGACGTAGGCCTCACGGCAGCGCAGGAAATTCCATCCTTTCCGCGGATGCTCTGCGGAAAGGATGGAGCAACCTCTGCGCCGCGGTTCTGGTAGCCCTCTCTCCATGCAGGAAAATCGCGCCGCGATCCCAAACCCGCGCTGGCAGTCTCCACGCGGGATGATGTACCCTCGTGATTGGCATGAAACTTCAGCACTTTTGTCTTGCATCTGCCTTAGCTCTGCTTACGGTCGGGAACCTCCGCGCGCAGGACACCACCAAGCCCGCCGACCAGATACCCGACGCGCCCCAGGCCACTGCCGCCGCAATGGTGCAACCCAACGGGCCAACCGTTGTCATGGATACTTCCATGGGTCGCATCACTTGCCAGTTCTTCCAGAAGCAGGCGCCCAACGCCGTCGCCAACTTCATTGCACTGGCGCAGGGAACCAAGGACTGGACCGACCCCGTCACCCACAAGAAGCAGCACAACAAGCCGCTCTATGACGGCACCACCTTCCATCGCGTCATTCCAGAATTCATGATTCAGGGCGGCGACCCTGCCGGCACCGGCATGGGCGACCCCGGCTACACCTTCCCCGATGAGTTCGACCCCAACCTCAACTTCGACGTCCCCGGACGCCTCGCCATGGCCAACTCCGGCCCGGACACCAACGGCAGCCAGTTCTTCATCACCGAGCAGGCATACCCAACGCTCGACCAGCACTACACCCTCTTCGGCCAGTGCGATGAGCCCAGCGTGATCGTGGTCCAGACTATTGCCCGCGTCGAGCGCGACTCGAACGACAAGCCCATCACCCCGGTCTATCTCAACAAGGTCACCATCATCCCGGAAGGCCAGCCGCTGCCGCCACCACCACCGGCAGCACCTGCCGCAGCCCCTGCGCCGCAGCAGTAGGCTGACATCCTCTTCTCGGGTTCGCGTGTGCGCGCGCCGTCGGGAGTGGCGTAGCTTCTGGTTTGGAGTAAATCGCCGCAACTGTCGATAGGGTTTCGCGACGCCATTGCTTTGGTGCAAGTTGTCTTCACCGTAGAATTTCAATCACGCGAAACTCAACCGTGACTGAGCTCTTATTTCGCAATCGAAATGGCTTCCCTCTCGGCAGGAGAGTCACAGAACCCTTACCCAGGGATACATACCGGAAGGGTGTCTTCTCGTTCACCAGGGTTCCTCCGTTGATGCCTTCAATCAGGTAATCAGAAAGGGTACTCCGAATGCTCCTCGCTGCTCCTGCCTCCAGCCTAAACTCCGTAAGGACGAGCCTAGCGAGATCTGTCTCTGCAGCCTTGTTGTTGGGAACCTTCGGAATGAGAGGTGGTCCAATGCAGGCCATTGGTCCCCGCACGCTTACTGTGCAGACCAAACCTGACGATGGAGCAATCTGCGCCACCGCCATCACTGGGCAACACAGCACAGCAGTCACAAACATAGTACGCACAAAGTCCCTCCCCGCATTCCACTAGCGCCATAGTACATTCCTTTCCACGTTCGCTAAGGAGTTCCGGTCTGATTGTCGCAATCCGGAAACTGCATCACTGCCGCGCCATCCCCGTTCACGCCGCTCCGTTGTACACTCTTCGCAATGCCTAAGACCGCCCGCTCCGCTCTGCTGTTGCCGCTCTCGCTCGTTTTCACGCTCTCTGCTTTTGCTTCGTCGGCTACCGCACAAACCACGCCCAAGGCTTCCTCGAAAATGACCCATACCCTCACTCCCGAAGACGTGCAGCGCTCCGCCATCGTCATTGACACCCACGCCGACACGCCCCAGCGCGTCGTCGATGAGGGCTACGACCTCTCCGACCCGCTCAACGGCGGCAACTTCAACCTCGAATCCGCCCGCAAAGGCAACCTCGGCGCCGAGTTCTTCTCCATCTGGGTCGAGCCCGAGGCGAACAGGGGCCACTACGCCCGCCGCACCCTCATCCTCATTGACTCCGTCAAGCAGCAGGTTGCCCGCCACTCCGACGCCATGCTCTTCGCTACCTCGCCCGCCGACATCGAACGCGCCCATCGCGAGCACAAGCTCGCCGCGCTCATGGGCATTGAGGGCGGCCACTCCATTGAAGACTCCCTTGCACTTCTGCGCCAGTACTACGCCCTCGGCGTCCGCTACATGACCCTCACCTGGGCCAACTCCAACGGCTGGGCCGACAGCTCCGGCGACATCGACGATCCCAATGTCCTGCACACCAAAGAGGGCCTCAACGAATTTGGCAAAGACGTCGTCTATGAGATGAATCGCCTCGGCATGATGGTCGACATCTCCCACGTCTCGGACCGCACCTTCTACCGCACCCTCGTCATCACCCGCGCGCCCGTCATCGCCTCGCACTCCGGCGCGCGCGCCCTCTGTGACTCGCCGCGCAACATGACCGACGACATGCTCCGCGCCATCGCCAACTCCGGCGGCCCCGACTCCAAAGGCGGCGTCGTCCAGGTCAACTTCTACTCCGCCTTCGTCTCCCAGTCCTATCGCAACGCGCTCAAAGCCGTTGAGCCCGAGGCCAACAAGGCCGTGCAGGCGCTCAAAGAGAAGTACAAAGCAGAAGGCAAGGAAGCGCCACAGGCCGAGATCGACAAGCTCCAGCGTCAATACGCAGACCGCATCCCGCGCCCGCCGCTCTCCGACCTCATCGATCAGATCGACCACATCGCCAAAGTCGCCGGCATTGATCACGTCGGCCTCGGGTCCGACTTCGACGGCGTCAACGGACAGCTTCCGCAGGGCATCGACTCGCCCGCCGACCTGCCCAAAATCACCGCCGCCCTCATGGCGCGCGGCTACTCCGCCGCAGACTGCCGCAAAATCCTCGGCGGCAATCTGCTTCGTGTTTTTCGTGAAGTCGAGGAAGCGAGCAGAGAGTTGCAGGCCGAGAATCGCCCGCGCATCACCGCTAAACAGCCCTTCGGCAAGTAAGTGGAAACGCGCGAAACGCAGTGACGCGCTCGCTTCTGGCTTATCGGGCTCACCGCGCCGCCTGCACCGCGTTGACCTTGTTCAACGGCGCCATGATGCCAACCGGTACATCGTGAAAAAGGCTTCGCGGGCGAGTGAACACAAAGCCCCAGCGACTTCGGCAGCTTCGAATTGCTATGGCAGGAGCTTTCTGGCAGTCCTACACCCGGTGCGCAACTGCGCTCTGCCGTCGGCCCACGAGGTCCACTCCTTCACGGCTCACGCTGCAACGGCTTCCAAACAGCCAGGGCTGCCCGCCCCGCTCCGTAATAATCCACTACACGGCCCGCCTGCGCGTAGCCGTGCCTCCTGTAAAGGCGCAGAGCCACCTCGTTTTCTGCATCCACGTGGAGCCAAAGGAGCCCGGCTTCTGCATCCAGCGCAGACTGCTCCACACGGCGCAGCAACTCACTACCAACGCCCTGTTGCCGCTCTCCGGGCTGCACCTCGATCGTCGCCAGATAGGCAACCAGTCCCCTTAGCTGCCTGCTCCATTCCACGATCGCAAATCCAGCCATTTCCCTCTGGTTCTCCGCAATCCAGGTCACCCCTTGGTCCGACTGTGTAAGGCGCTGCATGTACTTGCGCGGAAAGCGAAGCGGCGGCTCAAAGCAGATCATTTCAATCGCGTAGAGAGCCTCAAAATCGCTCGGACTGTAAGGGCGATACCGCATCACTCCACTTTACGCAATCCCAATGCAAAGGGCCATCCCCGTCAGGAGGATGACCCTTTGCGGTCGCGCCAGTCCGTGCGCCCGGTTAGACTTTTGCTTCCAGATCGCGAATCACGCTGAAGAACCGCTCGTCGAGCCTGCGATTGGTCGAGATCGCTTCCTTGATCGTGATGTCTGTGATCTCCGTTCCGTGCAGCACAGCAATCCGGCCCCACTTCTTCGCATGCACCATGTCGATTGCGTGCAACCCATAGCGCTGCCCGAGCAGACGGTCATAGGCCGTCGGCACACCGCCGCGCTGGGTATGGCCCAGGTTCACGGAACGCGTTTCAAAACCCGTCTTCTTCTCAATCAGGTCCGCCAAGGCTTCGCCAATGCCCGAGAGACGAGCGTGCCCAAAGGAGTCCACCTCTGCTGAACCGATCACCTGGCCGACCTCAGGAAGGTGGCATCCCTCCGCCACAACGACCACGCCATAGTGCTTGCCGTGGTCGTAGTTGTACTTGAGCAGCGCGCAAACATGATCGATGTCAATCTCCTGCTCCGGCACCAGCACCACATGCGCACCGCCAGCAATACCCGAGGCGTACGCGATCCAACCCGCGTCGCGGCCCATCACTTCCACCACTACCACGCGGTTGTGTGAGTCCGCCGTTGTGTGGATGCGATCAATCGCCTCGGTCGCAATGGACACTGCCGTGTCGTAGCCAAATGTTGCATCCGTGCCGTTGATGTCGTTGTCAATCGTCTTCGGCACTCCCACACTCGGCACGCCGTTTTCGCTCAAGTAGAGCGTCACGGACTGAGTATCGTCCCCGCCCAGTGCAATCAGCGCGTCAATCTTGTTGATGCGCAGAACCTCCTGCACCTTTTCAATCCCGCCGGGGATCTTCTTCACGTTCGTGCGCGAAGAGTGAAGAATCGTGCCGCCCTTCAGTTGGATTCCATCGGTGCTTTCCAGTGTGAGAGGAATCCAATTGTTATCCAGCACGCCGCGCCAGCCATTCAAAAAGCCGATGAACTCGTCACCATAGGTTTGGATGCCCTTTCGCACGGCTGCATAGATCACCGCATTCAAACCGGGGCAGTCCCCTCCACCGGTCAACAAAGCAACTCGCATTTGAAGATTCTCCTCTTCGATTTGACACAGCCGCATCAGACTATGCCGGAAGCAATTCCCTGGGTTTGCGCGTCCGGCAGCAGACAGGCAGAAAACTCAACGCCTTAACTAGTGTAACCCGCAGCTGTAAAGAGAAATCGTGAGACAGATCACCTTCATTCAGTTTTCTCCTTCAAAATGTTTTTGCGCCTTGCTATCCACGGCCAAAGTGATTCAATGGGATATGCCCGGAACCGGTGCGCTCTTACTGCTGGCCTTCGCCAGCCTGGTCGTGGTGGTGCTGCTCGTGCTGCTGCAGCTCACCCGCCTGGGATTTCTCATCCGTTCCACCATCCCCGACCGGCCGAGGAGGCGCATGTTCATCGCCTCGGTCTCCTTCTTCGTCACTTTCCTTGGGGTGCGGCTGCTTGTCAGCCTCGTCATTCACAACCATGGCCCCTTTGACTGGGTTGTCGTGCGCGGGCTCCACATCCATCACCTGGTCTGGGGAATTCTCATCCTTCTGCTCGTCGGCTACGGATGGTTGCTCGACCTGGGCCGATCGCACTCGCCGCTTTCCATCTTTTTCAGTCGGCTTATGTCGGTCAGTTACGGAGTAGGCGCTGCGCTCACCCTCGACGAATTCGCCCTCTGGCTGAACCTCGAACCGGACGCGTACTGGTCCCGCACCGGTCGCCTCAGTATTGACGCAGTCATCCTTTTCGGCAGCATCCTTGCCATGGGCGCATGGGGCGCGCCCTTCTTTCGCGGGTTGCAGCTTATGTGGAGCAAGCGCGGCCTGTTCCGCCCCAAGCCGGGCGTTGTGGTTGCGCCTATTCGCCGCGTGCGGTTGCTTCGTCCGCGTAGAGTGCGGCGATCACGCCCGCGTAGTGCTCCGTAATCACTCGCCGCTTCAGCTTCATCGATGGAGTGAGTTCGCCGGACTCCTGCGACCACTCCTCGGCGACCAGACGGAATCGCTTGATCATCTCAAAGTTGGCCAGCCCTGCATTCGCTGCCCGCACAATTTCTTCGTAGCGCGCGATCACTCGCTCGTCTGCGATCAGTGCGGCCCGGTCTGCCGCCTCAATACCCTGCTGCTGTGCCCATGTTGCCAGCGCTGCAAAGTTCGGCGACAGGATTGCCGAAATAAACTTGTGCTTGTCGCCCACCAGCGCCGCCTGCCCGACCAGAATATCCGCCTTCAGCCTGTTTTCAATCGGCTGCGGTGCGACCAGCTTGCCGCCCGACGTCTTCAGCAGTTCCTTTTTGCGATCGGTGATGTAAAGAAACCCATCCGCATCCAGCCGCCCAATGTCCCCCGTCCGGAACCACCCCTCCGCATCAAAGCACTCCGCGTTGGCCGTCGGCTTCTGCCAATAGCCCTTGAAGATCGAAGGCCCGCGCACCAGAAGTTCTCCGTCCTCGGCAAACCGCAACTCCACATTCGGCATCAGTTTACCCACCGAGCCCATCCGCTGGGCTTTCGGCGAGTTAAGAGCAATCACGGGCGAAGTCTCCGTCAGCCCATACCCCTCCCACACTGCGATGCCTACTGAGGCAAACCACTTTGCCGTATCAAGGCCGAGCGGCGCGCCGCCGGACAGGAACAGCTTTACTTGTCCGCCAAACGCCTCGCGCACCTTGGAGAAAATCAGCTTGTCCGCCAGTTTCCAGTTCAGAACCTCCGGCTTTTCGCCCGCATACACCGCATCGCTGTGCCGCGCCCCCACATTCACCGCCCATTGCAACAGGCGCTTCTTGACCGGCGAAAGCGAAGCCCGACGCTCCACCTCCTGGCGAATCTTTTCGTAAACACGCGGCACGCCCACAATCACCGTCGGTCGCAGCTCTTTCATTGACTGCGGCAGTCGATCAAATTGTGAGCAGTATGCAACTTGAGCGCCCTTGCCAAACAGCACGTAGTCCAGCGCACGCGCCGTGATATGCGAGAGCGGCAGAAACGAGATGCACGAATCGGTCGCATCCATCGCAAAATCCGCAACCGCCACGTTCTGGTTCTCAGCAATGTTGCCGTGGGTCAGCATCACGCCCTTCGGCTCACCCGTCGTGCCGGAGGTATAAATCAGCGTTGCCAGATCTTCCGGCTTAGCGGACCGCAACAATGCGTCAAATCCGGCGTCCCGCTCATTCCCTCTCTTGTCCGCACCCGCCAGCACTTCTCTCAGCGGAATTGCCCCGGCGGGCCGTGCCTCCGAATCCATCAACACAATCCGATCCAGCGACATGCTGCTCCGCACAGCTTGCAGTTTGTCAAACTGCTGCCGCGTCGAAACAATCGCAACCTTGCACCCCGCATCTTGCAGCAGTACGGCAATCTGGTCGCCTGTCAACGTCGGATAAATCGGCACATCCGCCGCGCCAATCGCGAGGATGGCAAAATCCGCAACCGACCACTCCCAGCGGTTTTCGCTGATCAGCGCAACCCGATCACCACGCCCGACACCCCAGCTTTGCAGGGCTAACGCAAGCGCGCGCACGCGTTGATAAATCTGGGCAGACGAAATAGGGAGCCATTTCCCATTCTCGTCTTGCCAAAGCACTGCGCGAGGGTTCCCAGCGGCTGACACATGGGAAAAAAGGTCATTGATCGTGGAAAGTGCGAACTTTGCATTCATAGGAGAAGTGTCTGAAGTCCTTGCCAAAAAGTGGGTTGTGACCACTCGAAAGTGTACCAGTCATTACCAACGTGATGGGTCCCCGGTTCTTCCCCGGACCTTGCCTGCCGGCAGATCTCTGACCATAATGCGGCTTTGTCGCGTCGAGCCGACAAGCCACTAGAGCCAGTATTCAAGCGGCTTATGCGCTCACATCTCTGCAGGTTTCCACACCGGCCGCTGGGCGAACGTCTTGAAACGAGGCACACTCTATCCCTTTACTTGTGAGCAAAGTGCAACCTTTGTACCATTTCGTCAAATCGTCTTTTTGAGGACGATGAGTGAGGCTGGCAAACAGTGTGGTTCGCTTGCTGGCCCTGACGGCTCCTCGACGATGATCAACCTCCACGCAGCTCCGGTGTATGACGAACCAAGTCCGAGCCTCCTGCATTCCCTGTTTTTCATCGAGCAGGTTTGTCTGGGCTTGACGGCTCAGATATCCGCCATGGCTCTGCTCGGTTGGCTCTTTTCCGGCCTGCGGCACTCACTACCATCTGTGTTGCTCCAGATCAGCGGTCCACAGGCTCTATCGGCCCTTTGCTGCTCTTTGGGCTTCTTCCTGGCGGAGCCGGATCGCTCTCCAACCGCGCAACTTCCCACCTGGATCTTCGCCGGGATCACCCTCCTGCTTTCGATCTCTTCCATCCCCTTCGGGAATGACAGGTTCCTCACTACTTTCTCTCACATCGTGCCTATCATTCCCATCGACGGGTCGATACCCAGCTTCAAAGGCGGCGCCCCTGCGCAATCCGCGATCGCATTCGCTTTACTGGCTATTGTCACGGTTCTGGTGCGCGCTGGTACGCCTTTCCTCCAACGCCTTGGGAACATCCTCAAGATCACAATCTGTCTTCTGGTCGTCAATCTCTTCTGGGAATTCACATTAACCGCCGTCGGTGCCGTGCCCCTCTCGCAAGCCAAACCGGTCTCGCTTCCCACGCTTGCCTGTCTGCTGCTGCTGAGTTTTGTTGCCGTTTTGTCCGGATCGGAGCTCGGTGTCTTCCGCATTTATTTTGGATCATCCATCGGCAGTCGAGTGGCACGTTGGCTCCTCCCAGTCCTCATCTTCCTCCAGTGTTTTCGGGAGGTGGTGCGTGGGCGGATCCTTCTCAACCCGACAGGGCCATTGTCCTTCGTCACTCCAGTTCTGACCTCCATTGCCACGGTGGTGCTCTTTGCACTCGTTTGGGTCATCGCCCGGCGCATTAACCGCATGGAAAATGAAATCCGCGACCTGACTCTGCGCGACGGTCTCACCGGCCTTTATAACGTGAAGGGTTTCCATCTCCTGGGAGAGAGCGCCTTGTTGTCGGCACGCCGGGCCCGGATGCCCTTCGCCGTCCTGTTCATCGACCTTGACAAGCTCAAGGAAATCAACGACACCCATGGACACCACATCGGCTCAGCCGCTCTAAAAGAGACAGCAAAGCTCCTCGCCACAAGCTTCAGAGAAAACGACATCATCGGTAGGATCGGGGGCGATGAGTTTGCCACCGCCGGCCAGTTCACATTGGATGCAATCACCGCGATCATTCAGCGCTTGCACGCTGTAACCGCGGCGCGCAACCCAGAGTTGCAGCGCCGCTTCCCGCTTAGCTTCAGCATCGGCTATGCCATCGCTAGTGGTAACTCCTCAGAATCTCTCCGTGACCTCATCGCAAAGGCCGACATGGCCATGTATCAAGACAAGAAGTCCGCTCGCAGCGCATAAACATAGCTCACAGATGCACCCGTAACTCCGCACCGAAATTTCATCCGCCCCGTCGAGACCCGCCCTGATCCCGTCTCAACCTCTTCGGCGCGCCACATCCTCGTACACTGCTGCATAGGCCCGCGCCGGCTTGTCCCAGCCAAAATCCTGCGCCATCCCATTCCGCATCATCGTTTGCCATGCGTCTCTGTCGCGGAAAGCATCGAGAGCTCGATCGACCGCCTGCAACATAGATTCCGCCGAGTAGTCCTGGAATTTGAATCCTGTTCCTGTCGCACTTTCCGCATTCCACTCTTGCACAGTGTCTTCCAGCCCGCCTGTCGCTCGCACAATGGGAACGGTTCCATAGCGCAGGGCATAAATCTGGTTCATTCCGCAGGGCTCGTAGCGCGAAGGCATCAGAACCATGTCTGAGCCCGCCGTCACCTTGTGCGCCAGAGCATCGTCATACCGAATCTGGGCCTTTACTCGTTCATGCCGCCGCACCGCCCATTCCCTCACCAGCCCTTCGTAGTGCGGCTCTCCAGTGCCCAGAATCACAATCGCCATATCCCGTTCAGCAAGTGCATCGGCAGCCTGCATAAGCAAGTCAAAACCCTTTTGATTCGCCAGTCGTGAAACGATTCCAATTACCGCCGTCGTTGCCGGCAGCTCCTGAAGGCCAAAGGCATGGAGCAGGTCTGCCCTGCAATCAGCCTTGCCCGCGAGATTCTCGCGTGAGTAATGAGCAGCGAGGTTCCCATCGCGTGCCGGGTCCCAGTGCGTATCGTCCACGCCGTTCAGAATGCCCCGCATCTCCGGGGCACGCCAGCGAAATACCCCATCCAGGCTCGCTCCATATTCCGGCGTCTGAACCTCCTCGGCGTAGCGTCGACTGACCGTCGTAATCATGTCGCTGTAAACCAATCCGCCTTTTAAGAAGTTGAACGTACCGTAGTGCTCCACACCGTCAGGCGTGTAAATGTCCCATGGGAAAAGCAATCGCTCGATCGTCTCTGGCGGAAACCATCCCTGGTAGCCCGCGTTGTGAACCGTCAGCACCGCGCCGGTGGAGCGAAGGGCGGGGTCCACCGCATACAGGGTGCGCAAATACACCGGCAGCAGCGCCGCCTGCCAGTCATGCACATGGAACACCTCAGGCACTCCAAGCTGCTTGCTGGCCTCCAGTACCCCACGGCAAAACAGCCCAAACCGCTCCCAGTTATCCTGGTAATCGCCTCCCTGGTTCGCATATAAACCCTCCCGATCGAACAGTTCCGGACAATCTATAAAGTAGTACTGCACGTCTTCACGCCTGCCTCCATCCACAACGCGCAAAAAGCGGTTGTAGTGGGAAAATGGAATCGTGATGGAGGAAATCACCGTTTTGCAGTCGCGTCCAAGCTGCTGCCGCACTGTGCCGTACAACGGCAAATAGACCGTGACCTGATGACCCAACCGCGCCAGGTAGCGCGGCAGTGCACCCACGACCTCTCCAAGGCCACCTGTAGAAGCAAAAGGAACGCACTCTGAGGCAACAACCGCAACCCGCATCATTCACTCTCCCGGCTGATTTGTGTTCTTCAATTCGATACCGCCGAACGCCATTTCCGCATCTGCAAGCCTCGCAGACTCATCCATACCAAATGGCATCCGTAAATCCACTCGACACTCCCATCTGGAACGCTCTGCACACAGAGCACAGCCGCTTCGCGATCGGCAACTCCAGGGCCATGCGCTACCTGGCCGAAATTGGCCCGCTCAGCGCTACGTGCGATCAGACATCTGCAAGTTATGATGCATTGCGCGGCCTCGCCGGTCCTGGCGGCCTGCTTGCCGTATTTCTTGAGGCGCCGCCGGAGCCGCCCCCCGGCTGGTCGCTCACGCGCACCGGCGTGCTTGACCAGATGATCTTTCAAGGCCCCGGTCTTCCACTACCTATCCGACTGGAGCCCAAAGCCACCCTTCGTCGCCTCACAATTGCCGATGTCCCAGCCATGCTCGAGCTCGCCTCGCTCACTGAACCGGGCCCCTTTAGGCAGCGCACCATCGAGCTTGGCGCCTTTTGGGGCATCTTCCGGGAAGACCGCCTCCTCGCGATGACCGGCCAGCGCCTCCAGTTGCCGCAGTTCGTTGAGGTCAGCGCGGTCTGCACTCATCCGGAGGCGCGCGGCCGCGGCTATGCACGAGCCCTCGTCGCCACCGTGCTCGACGCAATTTGTCGGCGGTCTAAGACGCCTTTTCTGCATGTGCTCGCCGAAAATGATGACGCAATCCGCGTCTACGCGGCGGCGGGCTTCGCGCTGCGGCGTAAACTGCATCTGGCCGTGCTCAAAAACGAAGCCTAGACACACCTCCGCCGCAGCCCCCAGCCACAGCTCAATTAACATCAGGGGAGCCATGACCGCGAAATCCAGACTCGGCCAGAACTTCCTCCATGACGCAAACGCCATCCAGCGCATCGTCACCGCGCTGGGCGATTGCTCGGCACGTACTGTGGTCGAAATTGGCCCCGG
>JAJZGF010000058.1 GCA_021805025.1 Acidobacteriota bacterium | reverse complement strand
CGACACCTGCCAAGTGGGACCAGCACTGGATGTTCATCTTCGGTGGCCAGACCTTTATCGACTCGCCCCGCCACCAGGTCTTTCGAGACTACGTGCTCAACCACATGGTCCATCACCGCGCCCAGCTCAGCGTTTACCTGCGTCTGCTCGGCGCCAAAGTCCCCGGCATGTACGGCCCCTCCGCCGACGAGATGTAACCGGAGCA
Source organism: Acidobacteriota bacterium (assembly GCA_021805025.1). Taxonomy (GTDB): domain Bacteria; phylum Acidobacteriota; class Terriglobia; order Terriglobales; family Acidobacteriaceae; genus Telmatobacter. The sequence goes on along the minus strand of JAJZGF010000058.1, from coordinate 20,605 downwards.
GGGAAGCATCGCACCGGCGTCCCGCTCGCACCATCGAGTGCGTCTCGCAGCCTGACAACCACCGGGCCATGCATCTACCCTTGATGCATGGCCTTCATCTTTCCAAAGCTCTATCCGATTCTTGACTCCGCCATCCTGCCCGCAAACGGGCGCACCGAATTCCTCACCCGCCTCGGCGCATCCCTCACCGACGCCGGCGTCACCCTTCTCGAATACCGCAACAAAACCGGCTCCGATGCCGAGATCCTTGCCGACGCCGCGGCTCTTCGCGCCGCCATGCCCGCAGACCGGGTCCGCCTCATCCTCGATGATCGAGCCGACCTTGTTGCAACAGTCGGCTTCGATGGCGTCCATGTCGACGCCGGCGACTTCACACCCGCGGAGGCTCGTGTGCTCATTGGCCCTGATCGCATCCTCGGCACATTCGGCGGCAGCGATGCGCTCCTTCCCGGTATCCTGGATGCGCCCGCCGACTACCTCGCGGTCGGTCCCGTCTTCACCACCACCACCAAGCACACCACCAAGCCGCCCATCGGCGTCGAAGGCGTCCGCGAGCTCCGCGCCGAAGCCGGTCCCAACGTCATCCTCAGCGCCGCCGCAGGCATCACCCTCGACACCGCGCCCGCCGTCCTCGCAGCAGGAGCCAGCATGGTCGCCGTCTCCGCCGCCATCTTCCGCGCACAAAGCCCGGCAGCCGAAGTCCATCGCTGGCTCTCACGCCTCAGTTGACTCGGCGCAGCCATCCCGAAAAAACACACGACAACCTTATTGCGTATCGAGTACAAACAACCTGAGTGACAAGCGCAAAGATCACGCCGTTTCCCACCGCAACACAGGACCCCGCCGACTCCGGCGGTATGGTGCAGACTCTAGGCCTCTTCAGCTCCACCGCCATCGTCGCCGGCTCCATGATCGGCTCCGGCATCTTTCTCGTCGATGCCGACATTGCGCGCGGTACTGACTCGCCCGCGCTCTATCTGGTTGCGTGGATCGTCACCGGCGTCATGACCATGATCGGCGCGTTGAGCTACGGCGAACTGGCCGCAATGATGCCGAGAGCCGGCGGCCAGTACGTGTATCTGCGCGAGTCGCTCGGGCCGCTCTGGGGCTTCCTCTACGGCTGGACCCTCTTCCTCGTCATCCAGACCGGTACCATCGCCGCCGTGTGCGTCGCCTTCGGCAAATTTCTCGGCGTCTTCTTTCCCGGCGTCTCCACCACACACTGGCTCTGGCACATCGCCCACGTCCCGGCAATTCGTATCGGCCCCATGGTCCTCGGCAACATGGAGATCGGCGTTAACACCGCCAACCTCGCAGGCATTGCCGTGGTCATTGTTCTGGCTGTCGTCAACATCTTCGGCGTCAGCCTCGGTGCGCTGATCCAGAATATCTTTACCTCGGCGAAGGCGCTCTCGCTTGCTGCGCTGGTGCTGGTTACCTGCACCATGGGCCGCAACGCAACTGCATGGAATGCCAACTTCGGCCCCGGCCTTGACGCCTTCTGGCACAACGCCGGCTGGCGCACGCTGCATCCTGTGCAGGTCGGCGTCGGCGGTCCCATCGTGCTGGTCCATCTCTTCGTCATCATCGCCGTCGTGCAGGTCGGTTCGCTCTTCTCTTCCGACGCGTGGAACAACATCACCTTTACGGCAGGCGAAGTCAAGAATCCGCGCCGCAACATTCCGCTTTCGCTCATCCTTGGCGTCGGATTCGTCCTCACCATCTACTTCTTCGTTTCGCTCGGCTATCTGCTGGTGCTGCCCATGCATGGCGACCCCAACGGCGTCACGGCGCTGGCGCGGGGACTGCAGCACGCGTCGGAGGATCGCGTGGCTACCGCTGCGCTCGAAGTCGTCTTTCACTCCGCGGGTGCTTACCTCATGGCTGCGGCCATCCTCGTCTCCACCTTCGGCTGCGCAAACGGCATGTCGCTCGCAGGCGCGCGTGTCTACTACGCCATGAGCAAGGATGGGCTCTTCTTCAAGTCCGTCGGCAAGCTGCATCCACGCTATAAGACGCCCGTTGCGGGCCTGCTGGTGCAGGCGGCGTGGGCCACGCTGCTTTGCGTCTCCGGCTCTTACAGCCAGTTGCTGGACTACATCATCTTTGCCGTGCTGGTCTTCTACATCCTCACCATTGCGGGCCTGTTCGTGCTGCGCGTAAAGCAGCCTGACGTACCGCGGCCCTACAAAGCTCTCGGCTATCCGTTGCTCCCCGCCCTCTATATCGCAATGGCCACCTGGATTTGTATCGTATTATTGCGATACAAGCCACAGTACACGTGGCCCGGCCTTGTGCTGGTTCTGCTCGGCATTCCCGTGTATCTCTTCTGGTCACGGCGTTCCGCAAATCGACTGCAGTCAGTTTCCTAACTCAACATTTGAGGAGGATTTCCCGTATTCATGTCAAAGCTGCTTCGCATTAAACCAATGTCGATGTTGTCCATGGAGGCGGGTGAGCAGGGCGAGCACACGCTGAAGCGCTCCCTTGGCGCCTTGAACCTGATTACCCTCGGCATTGGAGCCGTGATTGGCGCGGGAATCTTTGTGCTGACCGGCCAGGCCGCGGCTCTCCACGCCGGCCCCGCAGTATCCTTGAGCTTCGTGCTCGCAGGGTTCACCTGCGCCTTCGCCGGCCTTTGCTATGCCGAGTTCGCCTCCATCATTCCCATTGCCGGCTCGGCCTACACCTACGGCTACGCCACGCTGGGTGAGCTCGTCGCATGGATTATCGGCTGGGATCTCTGCCTGGAATACGCCTTTGGCGCGGCCACGGTCGCGTCAGGCTGGGCTGGCTACTTCAACAGTCTGCTGCAGCAGTTGCACATATACATTCCTCCGCAGCTCACCGCCACCACGGGCACCACGCTGGTTTTTTATCAGCAGCAATGGCTGCCGCTCATGTCTCTACCGCCGGGAGTGAGCGGCATCGGCCTGCCCCACGCAACTGGCTCCTTCAACTTGATCGCCGTGCTGATCGTCATGGTGATCACCACCATCCTGGTCATCGGCATCAAGGAGTCGGCAAATTTCAACTCAGCGATCGTCATCGTCAAGCTTGGCATCGTGGGTGTCTTCCTCGTCGTAGGCGGCTACTTTCTCCTTCGTCACCCAGCCGTGGCGCAGACCAACTGGCATCCTTTCATTCCGCCGTCAGACGGTCACGGCAACTTCGGCTGGGGCGGCATTCCCACAGCCGCCGCCTCCATCTTCTTTGCCTACATCGGATTTGACGCGGTTTCAACAGCCGCTCAGGAGGCCAAGAATCCGCAGCGCGACATGCCGATAGGAATCATGGGCTCGCTCGTTGTCTGCACCATTCTCTACATCCTTGTGTCGCTCGTGCTCACCGGCCTGGTCAGCTACAAGACGCTGAACGTAGCGGCGCCGGTCGCGCTGGCCATTGATGCAACGGGCGTCAGTTGGGGTTCAATGCTGGTTAAGATTGGCGCAGTCTTCGGGCTGGCGACCGTGATGCTGGTGATGCTGCTGGGCCAGTCGCGCGTTTTTTATTCGATGTCGCGCGATGGGCTGCTGCCCAAATGGGCTTCAGCCATTCATCCCCGCTTCCGCACGCCGTGGATTACCACCATCGTTTTCGGCGCATTTGCAGCCATCATGCCTGCATTTCTGCCCATCGATAATCTCTCGCAACTCGTCAACATCGGCACCTTGCTTGCGTTCACCATTGTCTGCGCGGGCGTTTGGGTGCTGCGCGTGCGTCACCCGGACATGGCGCGCCCCTTCAAGACGCCGCTGGTTCCCCTGGTCCCGATCCTTGGCATGGTCACTGCGCTCTACCTCATGACGCGGCTTGCCATGATTACCTGGGCGGTGATGATTGGCTGGCTGCTGATCGGCCTCGTGATTTATTTCACCTACTCCATCAAGCACAGCAAAGTGCAGGCGCTGCCAGCGGCCGGGGAAGCGGACTGAACGCAGGAGCCGCCTGCCGCAAATAAGAATGGCCTCCCGCATGGGAGGCCATTCTGCTTATTTTGAACCTGCCCTGCCCGCAGACTTACGCCGTCGTCCTGGCGCAGAACTCGTCGAAGGCGCGAATCAACTCGCCCGCAATCTGCTGCGCTGTCGCCTGCTCAATCACGAAGCGCTGCATCAGGTAAACCAGCTTGCCGTCGCGCAGGATGGCAATGGCAGGAGAGGTTGGCGGGTTGCCTTCAAAGTAGCTGCGCGCGCGCTCCGTGGCCTCGCGATCCTGACCGGCAAAGACTGTGATCTTCTGGTCGGGCTGATTGGCGGCGTTGGTCAGCGCCAGCCGCACGCCGGGGCGCATCTTGCCCGCCGCGCAACCGCAGATTGAATTCACCACGACCATCGTTGTGCCCGGCTTCGCCAACGTAGCATCAACGTCCTCGGCAGTACGAGCTTCCGCAATTCCAGCGCGCGTCAGCTCCTCGCGCATGGGAATGACCATCAGTTCTGGATACATTGTCGCCTCCGGCAGGGAAAGTTGCCTGGCCCTATTCTATCGTTAAATCCCGCTGGTGTAGCCTTGTTGCTGTGTTGCTTGAAGAAAACAAGCCGCTTGCTTCATTCACAACCTTCAGCATCGGCGGGCCTGCGCGCTGGTATGTGCGCGCTGAAAGTGAAGACGAGATCGCTGAAGCGGTCGCCTGGGCGGCAGATCGAAAGGTCGCACTCTTCGTGCTGGGCGGCGGCAGCAACCTGCTCGTTTCCGATGCGGGATTTAACGGGCTGGTGCTGCATATAGGCCTGCTCGGTATCGCCGTGACAGAGGATGCGGGCCACACAATCTACGAGGCCGCAGCAGGCGAGGACTGGGACAGCTTTGTTCAGCGCACGGTGGAGGAGCAGTGCGCGGGGATCGAATGCCTGGCCGGGATTCCGGGCACCGTGGGCGGCACGCCGGTGCAGAACGTCGGCGCGTATGGAGAAGAAGTTGCCTCGTCGATTGCGCGGGTGCGGGCCTTTGACATCACGGGCCGCGACTTTGTTGAGTTCGCCGCAACCGCCTGCGGATTTGCGTATCGCCGCAGCCGATTCAATTCGGTTGACCGGGGGCGCTACATCGTGACCCGCGTGGATTACCGCCTCACGCCAGACGGTGCTCCGACGTTGCGGTATGCCGATCTGCAGCGAGCCTTTCCGGCAGGTTCAACGGCAACACTGGCCGAAGTTGCAGCGGAAGTGCGGCGCATACGGCAGGGCAAAGGCATGTTGCTTGTCGAAGGCGATCCGGACTGCCGCAGCGCGGGCAGTTTCTTCAAGAATCCGATTGTTTCTGCAGAACGGGTGGCAGAGATTGCCGCGATCGCAGGAAAGGATCCGCCCCGCTTTCCGGCCGGATCCGGTGCTGAGGAGGCAGGCTCATTGAAAATCCCGGCGGCGTGGCTCATTGAACAGGCCGGTTTTGCGAAGGGGTATCGTCTCGGCGCGGCAGGCATCTCATCGCGGCACACGCTGGCGCTGGTCAATCGCGGACAGGACGGACGCGGCGCGACCGCTGCGGAGATTCTTGCGCTCGCGGGCACAATCGCCGGAACGGTAGAGGAGCGCTTCGGCATTGCGCTCGAAAGGGAACCGGTGCTGCTGGGATTCACAGCCCACGATACACGCGAGCCCTGACCGGCAAACCCGTCGAAGATACGAACAAGGAACAGGCCCGCAAAAAGCCATCGCAGGCTGATACCCTAACTGCAGGCATGAACGACAATCTGCATCAGTTACGGTGTTTCGGCTGCGGCGACCGCATTGCGGGCTCCAACGCGCGGCCTGACTTTCGCTGCGCCCATTGCGGCGACCTGTTTGAAGTGGAGTACGCCGGCTGGAATCAGCGGAAGGGCCATGACCGGCCCAACGCGGGGGCACTGAAGTGGCTGTGGCGCGAACGGCGCAGCTCGTCTGAGGTGCTCGATCAGTCCGGCGTCTGGCGCTTCCGTGAGCTGCTGCCCATCCTCGACAGCTTTGGCAATGCCGTCACGCTGCGCGAGGGCAATACGCCGCTCTATCCGTTGCTGCGCACGGCGAAGGCGCTTGGCATGGATCAGCTTTTTGCCAAGCATCAGGGCATGAACCCGACAGGCTCGTTCAAAGATACCGGGATGACGGCTGCCTTGAGTGTGGCGCGCGAGCGGGGCTTCGAGTGGGTAGCCTGCGCGTCTACTGGAAATACGTCGGCAGCGATGGCGGCCTATGCGGCGCGCGCCGGGCTGCGCAGCCTGGTGCTCATTCCAGAGGGGAAAATTGCCTGGGGCAAGCTCTCGCAGGCCATGGACTACGGTGCCGTGACCTGCCAGTTAAAGACCGACTTCGATGGGTGCGTGAGCGTGCTGACAGAGATTGTGCAGCGTGCCCCGATCTACCTGCTCAACTCCGTCAATCCCTATCGGCTGGAAGGGCAGAAGACGCCCGCGCTCGAAATTGCCGAGGCGTTCGATTGGATGGTGCCCGACCACCTCATCGTCCCCGGCGGCAACCTGGCCAACAGTTCCGCGCTGGGCAAGGGTTTCCGCGAGCTGCATGAACTGGGCCTTGTGGCGCGCATGCCGCGCATCTCCGTCATTCAGGCCGAGGGCGCCAATCCCCTAGCGCGCAGCTTCCGCCTGAATCAAGGCAAAGCGATGGAGCCCGTCGAGGCGCATACGCGCGCGACGGCCATCCGCATCGGCAACCCTGCCTCCTGGCGCAAAGCCGCCAAAACCATTCAAGACACTGCCGGCTGGTGCCTTGACGTAACCGAGGCCGAGATCGCCATCGCCAAAGCCGAGCTCGGCGCAGAAGGACTGGGCTGCGAGCCGGCCTCTGCCGTAACGCTTGCCGGACTCAAAAAGCTGCGTGCTGAAAACAAAATTGCCGGCAGCGAAAGCGTGGTGCTGGTGCTCACAGGCCACACACTGAAAGACGCCGACTACACAATCGATTTTCATCGCGGCACCCTCCTGACCGACAAGGAGAAGGCCGGACATGAGGCAGAGCTTGACCAGTTGCGGCGCAATGCCGTCGTGGTCGATGCAACGCCGGCAGCCGTTCTGGCTGCGCTTGAGGGCAGCGCCGGATGAGCGATCCGTTACGCCTCAGGCTGCCCGCCACTTCAGCCAATCTAGGCCCCGGCTTTGACGCTGCCGCAGTGGCGCTCGACTTTTTTCTCGATGTCGAGGCCAGCCCCGCCGCGCAGTTTTCCATTGAAGCGTCGGGGCGTGATGCAGACCGCTGTGCGCGACTCGAAGAAAATCTGATTCTAGGCATCTACGAGCGTCTGGTGCGCGAGAATGGCAAGCCCATTCTGCCGCTGGCAATCCGCATGTCAAACGAGATTCCGCTCGGCATGGGATGCGGTTCGTCGGCCGCAGGCCGGTTGGCCGCCATTGCGCTGGCCGTGCATTTTGGCGAGCTTGGATGGACTTCGGAACAGATTCTGGAAGAAGCCTGCGCGCTGGAGGGCCACCCGGACAATGCCACCTCCTGCTGGCTGGGCGGCTTCATCACCGCCGCAGCGGAAGGCCGCGCGGTGCATTATGCGCGCGTTGTTCCGCCCGCCGCATGGCGTCCCATTCTGGTGTTGCCGGCCGATCCCCTTGCCACAAGCAAAGCGCGGGCCGTGTTGCCGGAAGCGTACTCACGCGCCGACGCCGTGGCCAATGTACAGGCCGCCTCTTTGCTCGGCCTGGCCTTTGCCCAGGGCAGGGGAGAGTTGCTGCGCATCGCCATGCGCGACCGTTTCCACCAGCCGTATCGTGCGCCCATGTGCCCGCTGCTGCCGCCGCTGCTTTCACTGGCTGGCCGCGACGGCATTCTCGGCGTTGCGCTCAGCGGCGCGGGGCCGGCCGTGCTGGTGATTGTCGAGAGCGAGCCGAGTCTCGGCCGTGCAACCGCGGCCATTGAGGACGCGCTGCAGTCGCACCCGGCGCCGGAGGTCAGACTCTGCCGCTTCCAGGCCGCTGGGGCAGAACGCCTGCCGCTCGGCCCATCGCAAAGATGAGCCGATGAGACACTCCTGCCGGCAGCCCGTCTCATGGTCAGCCTGCCGATTGGCTGTCCTCGCTCCTCAACCCGATTCTTCCGCATCAGCAGCTGCCATCCCCCTTTCGTGACTACTGATAGGAGTACCGAAGTTTTCTTGCATTTGCAGGCGATAACTCCTAAAGTCGCTGCGTGGGCAGTTCTGGGGGAGGGCTGCTCTAGCGCCCGCGGTCCATCTATGGATCCGGGCGCTTTAAATTTTGCGGGCGCTTGAATCGCCACCGGCTCCGAGACAGATTCGCATCGTTGGGGGTGGATTCTGCATTCTTGCGCCCAGGGGCAACGCTCCGGATTGCGACTTTAGACGCCCTGCCGCATCCTATTAAAGGGCATCCTATTACACTGGAGCGAGGTGCACCGCAAGGGTGAGGGCACACAAAAAGGGAGGAACATGGCTGGATTGGGAGTTCTTGAAGTAAGCGATGCAACATTTGAGCAGGAGGTGCTGCGCAGCGAGCAGCCGGTCCTGGTGGATTTCTGGGCCGTCTGGTGCGGCCCATGCAAGGCAATCGGGCCGATTGTGGAAGGTGTGGCTGCAAGCTACGCCGGCAAACTGAAGGTGGCCAAGGTCAACGTGGATGAAAACGGGGCCACGCCGTCACGCTACGGAATCCGCGGCATTCCTACGCTCTTATTCTTCAAAGGCGGCATGGTTGCGGATCAGGTCGTGGGCTACGTCCCGCAGAGTGTGATCGAAGAGAAGGTGCAGCGCCTCCTGGCGTAACGCGCCATCCGATCACCGGACAGGATCACAAGGATGAGCAGAGGCCCGGCTTGGTGCCGGGCCTCCGGCTTGTTCATCCTTCATCCTCAGCGGTACTTGCGCAGCACACCCAGCACGCGCCCCTGGATGGCGACTTGCCCGGCCGGCACATAGATGGGCTCCATCTCCATGTTCGCAGGCTGCAGTCGCACCATCTGTCCCTCGGAGTAAAAGCGCTTGAGGGTGGTTTCAGCGCCGCGCACCAGCGCCACCACAATCTCTCCCTGCCGCGCGGTACGGGTTCGCTCCACCAGCACATAGTCTCCGTTGATAATGTGCTCGTCGCGCATCGAATCGCCGCGCACCTCCAGGGCAAAAACATCGCGGCTGCCGACCACGTCGTGCAGCGAGATGGTTTCGGCTGTCTCCGAGGCCTCCACCGGCAGTCCGGCGGCGATGCGGCCCACCAGAGGCAGCCTTTCACTTGATCGCGTACGGGAGCCCGGCGGCAACACGTCGATGGAGCGGCTCCGGTTATGCACCCGGTCCAGCAGGCCCTTTTTCTCAAGGTTGGTAATGTGCTTGTGGACGGTGGCCAGGCTTTTGAGCCCCATGCCGCGGGCAATCTCCTCAAACGAAGGGGAGTAACCGTTGCGGTTGACAAAAGCCTCCAGAAAGTCGAGAACCTCTTTTTGCCTTCGTGTGACAGCCATGGGCGCATTATAGCGAATAAAAAGCGAACCGCAAGAGCATTCTTTCGCATTTTGTTCTGACCCGGAAGCTGCCGAGTCAACAGGCCTCAGAGCAGGCCCGCCTCCATTCCGTTGCGGGCTGTATCCACGAGTTTCTCCTTGCCGGGCGGATTTGTGCCCCCCGAGCGTCCGGCACCGGGTTGACCCATTTTGAAACTCCCCCTGTTCAGATTCCATTCTCGGAATCGTCGCTCCATCTTTCTTCTTCCCCGCCTTGAGTTCCTTTCATGCCCGCCGCATGGTGGAGTGGTGCCGACGGTTAGTACCCGTTAAGCCGGGCGTCAGGCATGACGGCCAGGGTTAGAAGTAGCGCAGAAACTGCCGTCGAGAAAGGTTCCTATGAGGTTGTTAATCGCAGAGGATGATCGGGCGCTCGGTACTTTCTTAAGACGCGGCCTGGAAGCGGACGGGCATCGGGTGCGAGTGGCCGTGGATGGGGCTGCGGCCCTTGAGGCATTTCGCGAAGATATGCCCGACCTGACGATTCTCGATCTGAACATGCCCATCATGGACGGTGAACAGGTGCTGGTTGCGCTGCGCGTCCTGGACCCGGACCTGCCGGTACTGGTGCTGACCGCCCGGCAGGAGGTGGATACCCGCGTTCGTTGTCTGGATGGCGGCGCCGATGACCTGATGGTAAAGCCCTTCAGCTTGTATGAGCTGCGCGCCCGCTGCAGGGCGCTGTTGCGGCGCAGGCGGGAGGCGCGGCTGGTGCTGCGGACAGGCGATCTGGAGTTAAACCGGCTGGACCACACGGCACAGCGGGCGGGCTGTCCGGTTGAGCTGACCAACAAGGAGTTTGCGCTGCTGGAGAAGCTGATGCTCCATCGCGGCCATTGCGTTTCGCGCGTGGAACTGCTCGACACGGTCTGGCACATGGAGCCGGCCCAGACGACCAACATTGTCGATGTCTATGTGAACTACCTGCGCCGCAAGCTCAAGGATCCGCCGCCGGGAATGCTGATCCGCACCGTGCGGGGACAGGGGTATATGGTCCCCGGCGTCAACGACGCGCCGGCCCGACCCGACCTGGCCGGCTCCGGCGTAGTCCTGATCGAGCCGGTACTGGCCGAAGCCGGAGCGACAGGTATCCTCCGCGCAATGGAAGTTTAACCGCCTCCCAAAGGCCCAAACTGCTCAAACTGCTCAAAGGAGTGACCCGATGCTAGGCTTGCCCGTTCCTGTTCTTCCCAACCCGATGGCGCCGATGGCGCGCCCGCGGACTACCCGTGCCCGTACCGCCATTGTCGCCAGCGCTGATGCCAGCTTCCGCGAACGGCTGAGCGGGATTCTCACCGGGCTCCGCTGGCAGGTCCGAATGGCGGCCAGCGGAGCCGAGGCCTGGCCCGAGGCCGACGGACCGCTGCCTGAAGCTCTTATCGTCGATGCGTGGCTGCCCGATCTGGAAGTGGTTGAGTTTGTGAAGGATTTCCGCGCCTGCTTTCCTGCAGTGGACCTGGTGAACGCCGATGGGACAGCACAGCCGCAGGGGCCGCGTGGCACCCACCGGCAGGAACTTCTCTACGCGCTGCGCAGCTGCCAGGATCACGACACGGCAGTCTGGCACGCGGCCCCAGCGCTGGATCGAAAGCAGACAGAGGCTGAAGTCATTCGACCCGGCGCGCAGGTTTCAAACATCCGGGGCATCGTGCCGGAGAGGGAAGCAACAGCCTTTACCGGTACAGCCCAGACCGCGCAACCCAAAGTTGCACTGGGCGTCGATCGCCTGCCGGAGCTGGTGGGGACCGCCCCGTGCATGCTGGAGGTGAGCCGCCGCGTCCGTCTGGTAGCCCCGCGTGTGACGCCAGTTCTGATCGAGGGTCCGACCGGTTCCGGCAAGGAGCTGGTGGCGCAGGCCCTGCACAGGCTCTCCACGCGCAGCCGTAAGCCATTTGTTGTCATTAACTGCGCCGCGATTCCTGAAGCTTTGCTTGAGGCAGAGCTTTTCGGACATACTCGTGGCGCCTTTACCGGCGCGGTCCAGGGCCGGGTGGGGCGGATCGAAGCAGCCGATGGAGGAACGCTCTTCCTCGACGAGATCGGCGAGATGCCGCTGGCGCTGCAATCCAAGCTGCTGCGCTTTGTGGAGAGCGGCGAACTGCAGCGCGTGGGCGACAACGAGACGGTGAAGGTGGACGTGCGCATTGTGGCGGCGACACATCGGCCGCTGGTGCGGCATACCCAGCAAGGCAGCTTTCGCGCTGACCTTTACTACCGGCTCGCGGTCTTTCTCATCCGGACGCCAGCATTGACCAGCCACCTTGAGGATCTTCCGCAACTGGTCGAGCACTTCCTCGACAAGATGGGCCGCATGGCCCCGGTGAAACAGATTGCCCCGGCGGCCATGGCCAGGCTGGCCGCGCACGACTGGCCGGGCAACGTGCGCGAACTCGAACACGTGCTGGAGCGGGCCGCGATCCTGGCCGGAGAGGCATCGGTGCTGACCGTTCAGGAGATCGATTTTGGCGTGATGGTGAACTAGCGGGGCAGGACGGCCGCAAGGAGGCAGGATCCCGATGGAAGTTGACACCCGGATGAGCGAACAGGTAGCCCGCTACCTGGACCTGGCTGCGAGCGAGGTCAAACTGACGGCGGCCAATATGGCCAACATCGACACCCCCGGCTACCGAACCGTCGGCATGAATTTTACGGCGGAGATGCGCTCGGCTCTGGATGCAGTGAACCATGGGCAGGCCGCCGGCCCCGTGCGGGTCAACCTGGTGGACGGCCTGATTGCACGGCCCGACGGCAATAACGTCTCAATGGACCGGGAGAGCCTGAATCTTGCCGAAGCGCAATTGAAGTTCAAGACCGGCGTGGCTCTGCTGCACCAAGAGTATCAACGCGTGATGGATGCGATTCACGCCGACAAGTAAACCGCGGGCGGGCACAAGGAGCGAGGAACGATGAATCTTTTTGGTTTGATGGAGACCTCCGGCTCAGCCATGCAAGCCGAGCGAATGCGGGCCGAGGTGGTGGCGGCGAACATGGCCAATGCCGAGACTACGCGCACGGCCTCAGGCGAGCCGTATCACCGTCAGATGGTGGTCTTCGCCGCCAATCCCGGCGAGTCGAGCTTCCTGAACAGCTTGACCGCCGCCTCGGGTGCCATGGGTTCGGCGCTACCTTCGCTGCGCGAGCCCGGCGGCGTGGATGCAGTGGCCTCGGGCGTGCATGTGGCGCAGGTTGTCGAAGACCCGGCGCCGCCGCTTAAACGCTACGATCCGGGGCATCCCGACGCAGGGCCGGATGGGTATGTGGCCTATCCGGACATTAATCCTCTGACGGAGATGGTGGACCTGATGGGGGCGACCCGTGCCTACGGATTGAACGGATCGGCGGTACAGGCGGAGAAGGGAATGATTACCGCGGCGCTGGAGATTGCCAAAGGATAGGGCGCATGGCGCGCGCTTGAGACGGGAAACGAGAGACAGAAACCGGGGAGAAGGAAAGATGCTGACAGCCATGAACGCAGTGAATGCCGTGACGTCCACCGCAAGCAGGATGGTGGATTCGACGCCGGGAACCAGTCCGAAGAGCGCAGGCTCGGCCGACACGCCCTTCAGCAGTCTGCTGACCGATGCTGTCGGTCAGGTGAATTCGCTGGAGGCGCAAGCGCACAGCGCCGTGGAGGGGCTGATGACCGGCGCGGGTGTGGACGTGCACCAGGCCATGATCGCCACGCAGAAGTCGGAGATGGCCTTTGAGCTGGCTCTCTCGGTTCGTAACAAGGCAGTGCAGGCCTACCAGCAGGTCATGGGGATGCAGTTCTAGAGCTTGAGCCGGACAGGGTAAGAAAACCATGGCGACGACGGGAGCACAGATCACGAAGAATCAGCCGGGCGGTGGAGCGGACGGGCAGATGACGGCCCGTCTGTCGACGCTGTGGACACGCGCCCGCGTGCAATGGGCCGCGATGTCGAGCGGGCAGCGGAACGGGTCGATCCTCGCAGCACTGCTGCTGGGCGCGCTGCTGGGCGGGATCGCCTGGTATGGTCTGCGCACGGACTGGCGCACCCTGTACGCGGGCATGGATCCGGACGATGCGCGGCAGACCGGGCTTACGCTGACGCAGGCGCAGATTCCCTATGATGTGGCGGCCAGCGGGACGGCGATTCTGGTTCCCGCGCCGCAGTTGGACAAGGCGCGCCTGGCAACGGCGGCCAAGGGCGGAGCGAAGAGCGGCCGGATGGGATTTGAGCTTTTCGACAAGCCCAACTGGGTGGGTTCGGAGTTTGATGAGCAGGTGAACTACCAGCGCGCGATGGAGGGCGAGCTGGAACACACGGTGAGCACGCTGGCCGATGTCGAATCGGCGCGGGTGCATCTGGTGTTGCCGCATGACTCGCTCTTCCGCGAGGAGGAACGGCCGGCCAAGGCCTCCGTGGTACTGCATCTGCGACACGCCACGCTGGCCGATGGCGAAGCCGAGTCGATTCGCAATCTGGTGGCCTCGGCGGTGGACGGACTGACGCCGGACCGCGTGGTGCTGGTGGATGCGGCAGGGCACCTGCCGCTGGGGCCGAAGACCCCCGAGTCTCTCCGGCTGAGCGCCGAGCAGGCGCTTGAAGAGAAGCTGATCTCAACCCTGGAGCCGGTCACCGGGGCCGGCAACGTGCGCGCCTCTGTGACACTGGACTATGACCCGGATGCGACCGAGGAGACGAGGGAGATCTATGACCCCAGCCAGACGGCCACGCTCTCGATGCAGAGAACGCAGCAGACCAGCGGCGGGCAGACGGTTGCGGCGGGAGTTCCGGGCGCGGCCTCGAATGCGCCCAACACGCAGGCTCTGCCGGTCTATCCCAAGCAGACCGCGCCGCCCGAGAGCTCGACTACGGAGTCTGGAACGTATGGCGTGTCGAAGACGGTTCGGCATCTGGTCGAGAATTCCGGACGGGTCCGCAGGCTGACCGCAGCGATTGTGGTAAACGACAAATTGATGCGGCCGGCAGCCAGGGGTACGGCGGCGCAGTGGCAGCCCTGGCCGGCAGCCGACCTGAGAAACCTGACGGCGCTGGCCCAGGCCGCTGTGGGCTTTGATGCCGCGCGCGGCGATCTGCTGACGGTGCAGGATCTGGCGTTTGAGGAGAATCGCTCGACGCAGACCGTCTCCGCTCCGCAAAAGATCCTGGCGACGGTGGAGAGCTCGCCGGTGCTGGTCAAGTACATCGCACTTTTGCTGGGGCTGCTGGCGGTCGTGGCGTTCGGAGTGAGACCTGCGCTGCGCCTGGCCCATGGCGAGTTGGCGGAGGGAAGCGCCCGCGGAGGCAAGGCAAAGGTGCATGAGCTTCATGGACAGCCGACGGAACCTGCGGGATTGAACCCGCCCGTTTCTTCTACCCCGGACCCGGAGCGATTACGCGCACAGGAGATCTTCGACCAGGTGACCGGGCATTTGAAGCGCGAACCGACGCAGAGCTCGCGGCTGTTGCAGAGCTGGATTCATTCCGAGTAGCTGCTTCAGGGGCACAGCTGGGGAAGGATGGACAGGATGGCGGAAGAAGGAACCGAACTCGATACAGCAGGGAAGCGGATCTCGGCCAGCCTGAACGGGGTGCGCAAAGCTGCGGTGCTGCTGGTGGCCGTCGGCGAAGAACTGGCCAAGGAAATTCTGCGCGACTTGCCCGAAGCGGACGTGCAGCGGCTGACCGAGGAGCTGGCCGATCTGCGCGGCGTGACGCCGGAGCTTTCCAGCCAGGTTCTCGAAGAGTTCTGGCAGATGCTCGAAACCCAGAACTTCATGGTGCACGGCGGACTGGACTATGCCAGCCGCCTGCTGGTGGAGACCTTCGGCAGAGAGCGCGCCGACGACCTGCTGATGCTGGTCCGGCGCTCGCAGGAAGCCGCGCAGGGTAACCTTGCCAAGCTGCAGCGTACTGACCCGCAGCAACTGGGCAAGCTGCTCGACGCCGAGCATCCGCAGACGATCGCTCTGGTGCTGGCGCACCTGGACCCGAAGCGGGCCTCGCAGGTGCTGGACAATCTGAGCGAAGAACACAAAGTTGTGTCGATCCAGCGGCTCGCCGAGATGCGGCAGTTCTCGCCGGAGATGGCGCAGAAGGTGGCGCACATTCTGCACCGCCGCCTGGAGAGCGTTGGCGATACGGCGCGCAAGAGCTACTCGGGGTTCAGAGCGGTGGCAGATCTGTTGAACCGGCTGCCTGCCGAAGAGTCGAAGAAGATTCTGGAGACGATCGAGGAGGGTCAGCCGGAGCTGGCGCTCAGCATTCGCAACCTGATGTTTACGTTTGAGGATCTGGTAACGGTGCCGCCGGCGACGATTCGCGAGATCGTTGGCGGTGTGGACAAGCGGCAACTGGCGATGGCCATGCGCGGCGCGAACGAGGAGCTGCGCGCACAGATCTTCAAGGCCATGAGTTCGCGCGCCGTGGAGATGTTGAAGGAGGACATGGAGGTGCTGGGGCCGGTGCGCTCACGCGAGGTGGCCCAGGCGCAGCAGGAGATTCTGAACCTGGCGCGCCGGCTGGAGGCCGAGGGCAAGGTGGTTCTGAAGCTCGAGACCGGCGACGAGATGCTGGCTTGAATCCACGCAGGATGCGGGACGGGAATGGGTGAGGCGGGGGCGCGCAATGCAGAGCGGACAGCAAAGATGGATTGAGGTCTTCGAGTATCCGGCAGGACCGGAGCCCCCGCCGACATGGGAGGGTCTGGCGGAGGCCGTTGCATTCCGCGGGAGCGGATCCCCTGTGCCAGAGGATGCGCCCGTGGACGGCCCTTCCGCGCAGTCCGAACAGCGCCTGGCGGAGGAGGTGCGACACAGCTTCGAGGCGGGACGCGCGCGCGGCATCGAAGAGGGTCGTGCGGCCGAGCACGAGGCGCATTTGGCGGTGCGGAGGAACGAGGAGAAGCTGCGCGGCAGCCAGATGGCGGGGCTGGTTGCGCAGTTTGATCGCGAGCGGGAGAGCTATCAGCAGGCTGTGGAGCATGAAGTGGTGGAGCTGGCCCTGGCCGTGGCGGCGCGCATCCTGCGGCGAGAGGCCCAGATGGACCCCCTGCTGCTGACCGGTGCGGTGCGCGTGGCCCTGGGACAGCTTTCGCAATCGACCGAGGTACGGCTGAAGGTGCCGTCCACGGAGCTGGACCTGTGGACCGAAGCAATGGGGCATCTGCCGAACCTTGTCGTCAAGCCCACGGTGGTTCCGATGGCCGAGATGAGGACGGGAGAGTGCCAGATGGAGACCGCGCTGGGGTCTGTGGATTTGGGAGTGCGCTCCCAACTGGGCGAGATCGAGCGCGGGTTCTTCGATCGCGCCGGGAGGCGGGATACCGGCCCGGAGTCGGTGGCCAGCTCAGGGGTCGTCGTGGCCCGGGAGACTCGTCCATGAGCGCGCTGCTGGGGCGCTACTTTGCGCGATTGCATCGCAGTCAGCCCTGGCGCTGGCGCGGACATGTGATGGAGTCCGTGGGACAGACCGTGGAGTCGGCCGGCCCGCTGGCCTCGGTGGGCGAGTGTTGCGAGATTGTCGATCGCGACGGCCGCGCACACGCCGCTGAAGTCATCGGGTTTCGAGGAGCGCATCTGCTGTCGATGCCGGTTGAGAGCACCGAAGGGGTGCGCTTCGGTGACGCGGTCGTGGCCCTCGGAGTTCATCCCGAGATCGAGGTTGGACCGGCGCTCATGGGCCGGGTTCTGAACGCCGAGGGCGCGCCGATTGATGGCGGACGGCCTCCTTCGCTGACGGCGTCTCTGCCGCTGGACGGCGCGGTGCGCTCGCCGCTGGACCGGGTGCCGATTCGCACCGCGCTGGGCACGGGAATTCGTGTGCTCGATGGTCTGCTGACGGTGGGGCGCGGCCAACGCGTGGGGATCTTCGGCGGATCGGGCGTGGGCAAGAGCACGCTGATCGGCATGATGACCCGTAACACCGAAGCGGACGTAACTGTGGTGGGCCTGGTCGGCGAGCGCGGCCGAGAGGTAGGCGAGTTTCTTGAGGACTCCCTCGGCGAAGAGGGGCGTGCGCGCTCGGTGGTGCTGGTTTCAACCTCGGACCAGTCGCCCCTGCTGCGCATGCGGGCGGCCCTGGCGGCCACGACAGTGGCTGAATACTTTGCCGCGCAGGGCAGGCATGTACTTTTGGTTCTGGATTCGCTGACGCGCTTTGCCATGGCGGCGCGTGAGATCGGACTGGCTGCCGGCGAGCCGCCGACGGCCAAGGGCTATACTCCGTCGGTCTTTACCCGGCTGGCGCGGCTGGTGGAGCGGACGGGGCAGTTTCAGGCGGGATCGATTACCGCGTTTTACACCGTGCTGATGGAGGGCGACGACCAGCAGGATCCGCTGGTGGATGCGGTGCGGTCGCTGTTGGACGGCCACATTGTGCTCTCCCGCGCGCTGGCGTCGGAGGGATGGTATCCACCGGTCGAGGTGCTGGATTCGATTAGCCGGTTGATGCCGGCCGTGGCCGACACCGGCCATCGCGAGCAGGCTGCGCTGGTGCGCCGGATGCTGGCCGTCTATGCGCGCTCGGAGGACCTGGTGAGAATTGGAGCGTACAAATCTGGAGCAGACCCGGATCTGGATCGGGCGCTGCAGGCACGCGGGGCCATGCGCGCCTTTATGACGCAGAGCGCGGAGGAAAGTGCCACGCTGGCTGAGACCAGGAAAAGGTTGGCCATGCTGGCCGAGGAGATCTGAGCGATGGCGGTTTCGCGCGCGCTGAAGCGATTGCTTCGAATTCGTGAACTTGAGGAAGAGCAGAGCCGTCTTGCGCTGGAGTCGGCACTGGGCGAGCTGCGCGAGCTGGAAAGGGCGCTCCACGGCTCGGCGGAGCGCGGAAGACTGGGGCGGCAACTGATGGCGGCCAGTGTGGAGACGGGGGAACTGGCCGACCGGCTGGCGGGCCTGGCAGAGGCATGCGCGGCAGCCCGCGCGGCGGAGTGGCTGGCGGGACGCAGGCCTGCCGCCGAGAGCGAGGTGGAGGCACAACGAGAGGAGTTCCTGGCCAGCAAGACGGAGCGGCGGCAGGTCGAGACCCTGATCGACGCCGTGGAGACACGCGACGCGATCGAATCGGAGAGAACGGCTCAACAGGGATTGGACGACTGGCATCGCACCCGCCGAAAGCCAGCGGGCAACGGATCCCCTGACTGAGTGGCGATTCTTAAAAAGCACCGAGGGTGCCAGGTCATGCGCGAGCAGTGCGGACCGGGAAGCGACCTCTTACCTGAAAACTCTCCAACCTTCCTCCCCTCCTTTTGGCACATCTCCTGCAGGGTTCTGTCGCATGACTGTTGCCCCATCCATTCCCGGCGCGACGATCGGAGCGAGCCTGACAACCGCGGGCCTGCCGTCGGTCTCAGTGCCGGCATCGGGCCAGCGAGGAATTGCAGCGCAGGGGGCGCAGGGATCGGACCGAGTTCAGGGGCCGCAGGGGTGCGCCGTCACGCCGCAGGAGCGATGGCGTTCCATGCTGGCGTCGGCCGGTGTAAGCACGGGGCCCGACCCGGCTTTGCGCTCTCCAGTGGGAGCCGACGCATCTATGCCGGCACGGAGCGCGCTGGAAGCCAATCTACAGCACGCCTCCAGCGGAGTAGCAGACCCAGTAGCAGTGATAAGGAGCAGCGCGGAGGCCGATGCGCAGCGCGTCCAGGTGGACCGCGGCGTCAGCAAGCATGCAAAGCGGGACAAGCAGCGGGTCCGCGGGCATGAGAAAAAGCCTATAGACCGAGCATCCACAGCGGTCGCGGTTGCGCATCCACAGGAGATGACACTGGCCGTTGCCCCGCCGGCCATGCCCGTTGTGAGCTCAGGTCTACCACTACCGGCGACGGTCGGCCTGTCAGCAAAGGGCGAAGCCTGTCATTCATCGGCGGGGCTGCAGTTATCGGCAGGTTTATCGATGCCAAACGAGATGTCAGACGAAAGGATCGGCCCATCGGGCGCAGGTCATCTCGCCTGGGCTTCAGGGACTGTCGGACGTCGGGAAGCCGTTCTACCGGGCACAGGTCATTTCGCTTTGCCCCTAGACCCTGGACCCGCACCGATGCGTTCTCCGGTTGCAACGGGGAAGACTGGCGCAAGTGCGGAAGCGCCTGGAGTTGAAGGCTCGCCCGCTGGAGAGGGTGTGCGGCCGGTGCTCGCGCCGCCTCAACAAGCACCCGCGGCTTCGGCCGCTCTGCTGGGCCGCGAGGATCAATTGCCGGCCTCACCCTGGATTGCGCAGGGAACAAAGACGGCAGCGGACCAGACAGAAATCTCGCCGGCGACCACCGCATGGCAGAACGCTGCCGGTGGCAGCCAAGTGCTCACTACCGGAGATTTCACGAAAGATCCAGCAAACTACGCCACGGGCAGAAAGAGCGGTGGCACCGTTGCGCCAGTCCTGAAATCTCGGCGACCCAACTCCGCCGCATCCCAGGAGCCCGCGGTTGCCACGGCCCATTCCGTGGGGCCGGTTGCAGCAGCCGCAACCGCAAGTCCGATGGGCCACGGGCCGATGACGCTGACCCTGGAAACGGGCAGGGGTACTGGTGCGACGGTAACTTCAGGCAGCGTTGCGCCGCCTTCGGTGCATGAGATGTTTGCTGCGCTCGATCAGGGCGCCGGGGCCGCGGGAGTCTCCTGGACCCGCGCCAGTTCGCGTCAGGCGGAGGCGGGGTATCAGGATCCAGCGCTGGGCTGGGTGAGTGTACGGGCGCAGTCAAATATGGACGGGATTCATGCCGCACTGGTGCCGGGTTCGGCGGATGCGGCGCAGTCGCTGAGTGGACACCTGGCCGGACTGAATGCCTATCTGAGTGAGCGGCAGACGCAGGTCGAGTCCTTGCACGTGGCGCCGCCGGAGAACCACTGGGGTGGGCAGGGAACCGGACAGGGAGCGGGACAGGCGATGAGCCAGAGCGGCGGCGAGTCGCACGGGCAGTCTCCCCGACAGCAGTCCAATCAGAACGTTTACGCGGAACGGGAATCCGTCGCGACCGCTCCGCCGCATGCGGTGGGTGGAGCCGTGAGCGCACCTCGATCGCAGACGGGTTCCAGACTGGAAACACAAGCCGGGTTTGCGGCTGGCGGAGGAACCTATGTATCGGTAATGGCATGAGCGGCAGCGACAAAGGCGCAAGCGCCATGGACAGATGGCAGGCAGCGAAGAAACGAAACACAAGGAGGGGCAATGGCAGCAACGGGA
>JAJZGF010000229.1 GCA_021805025.1 Acidobacteriota bacterium | reverse complement strand
CGGCCGCGCGCGCCTCGTCCTCGCGCTCGACGGTGTCGACGACCCGCAGAATCTCGGCGCGCTGCTGCGCGTCGCCGATGGCGCAGGCGTCGATGGCATCGTCCTCACCGAGCGCCGCGCCGCCCCGCTCAGCCCCGTCGCCGTCAAGGCCAGCGCCGGCGCATCCGAGCATCTCCGCATCGCCCGCGTCGTCAACCTCGTCCGCGCCCTCGAAGAGTTGAAGGAACACAATCTCTGGGTCGTCGGTCTCGATGAGCGCGGGACGCAGAATTACGACGAGTTCGACCTCACCGGCGACTGCGTCCTCGTCCTCGGCCGCGAAGGCGCAGGCCTGCACGACCTCGTCCGCCGCACCTGCGATCACCTGCTACGCATTCCCATGGCGGGCGGCGTCAGCTCGCTCAACGTCTCCGCCGCCGGCGCCGTCGTACTGTACGAAGCAGCCCGCCAGCGCCGCGCCGCCCTTCGCGGCCAGGCTCGCCCATCGGCAACCTCAGCGTCCAAACCAAAGCAGCAGAAAGGCCTCGGTTCATGAAGTTTCCAATCGTCAGGCAGGTCGCGCTCGCTTCCACGCGCGCGGCGCTCCTGGTTGCGCTCTCGTGCGCCGCGCAGAATGCAGCCCCAACGCCGCAGTCCAGCGCCGCGCAACAGCCGCAGCAGAAACAGTCGTCCGGCGGACAAGTCATCTTCTCGCGTTCCCGCGATGAAAATGGCGACACCACCTCGCAGGCAGCGTCAGCCGCAAAGGCCCCCGCGATTCACATGGCCAGCGAACCCACGGCAGAAGACTCCGACCGCCGCGCCATCACCTTTACCGCCATGGACCTCGACGTGCATCTGCGCACCGCCGCACGCCGGCTGGATGCGCGCGCGCTCCTCACCGTGCGCAATGACGGCCCCGCGCCGCTCACCCGCATTCCGCTGCAAATCTCTTCCGCGCTCAACTGGGAGCGCGTGCGCATCGACGGCAAGGACATCTCCGTCTCCGTGGCTACCCTCAACTCTGACACCGATCACACCGGCCAGCTCCACGAGGCCGCGGTGCCGCTCGCCGCGCCGCTCGCGCCCGGCAAGACAGTGCGCCTCGACGTCACATACTCCGGCGTCATCGCTCCTTCGGCGCAGCGTCTCATTGCGCTCGGCACTCCGCAAGAGGTCGCCGTTCGTTCGGACTGGGATGAGATCTCGGTTCCCTTCACAGGATTGCGCGGGTTTGGCAACGTCGTCTGGTATCCGGTCAGCAGTGTGCCCGTCATCCTGGGCGATGGCGCGCGTTTGTTCACTGAGGTGGGCGAGCACAAGCTGCGCCTCTCCGGCGCGCATTTCCTCGTGCGCCTCACCGTCGAGTTTCCTTATGGAGACGCGCCCACTGTCGCCGTCATCGACGGCATCGCCGTGCCCCTCGCGATCGCTTCCCAGGGCGCATTTGATCCCGCTGCCGACGGTGTAGCCACCGCAACGCTCGATCGCCCTGAGATTGGCTTTGAGGCGCCGAGCCTCTTTGTCGCCCAGCGCAAGGCCCACGCAGGGCCCAACTTCACCGCCTGGACATTGCCCGACAACGAGGTCGCCATCCAGGCATGGATCAGCGCGGCCAACGCCGTCACGCCCTTCCTCGCGGACTGGCTCGGCAGAACTCCGCGCGCTCAGCTCACCCTGCTTGACCTGCCCGACCCCGACGACGCGCCGTTTGAAACCGGCATCCTGCTCGCGGCCAGCCTGCATGAGTCCAGCGCCGAAAGCCTCAACGGCGCCATGGTCCACGCGCTCACCCACGCCTGGATGCCCTCACCCCGAGCCTGGGTTAACGAGGGCGTGGCCACCTTCATGGGCACGCTCTGGGTCGAGAAACGGCACGGCCGCGACAGCGCACTCGGCGTTCTTGAGGCATCCCGCGCCGCGCTCGCGCTTGAAGAACCGCCCAGTCCCGGCGAAAGTCCCGGCCAGCCCATCGCCCAGGCCATCGCACCTGTCTATTACCGCACCAAGGCCGCTTATCTCTTCTGGATGCTCCGCGACCTCATCGGCGACGACGCCCTCAGTCAGGTCTTCCGCGACTACGCGCCCTCGCAGGACACGGCCCCGGTCGTCGGTCCGGGCGCAATGCCCGGCGCAGGCCAGCTTGAAGATCTTCTGCTCAAAGCCGCCAGCGTCGCCGGCAAAGATCGAAGCTGGTTCTTCGCCGATTGGATCGATGCCGACAAGGGCCTGCCTGACCTCACCATCGAGGACGTCTTCTCAGAGCCCGCGCAGTCCGGCACATGGCTCGTCGCCGTCAACCTCGCCAATGCGGGCTTCGCCGCGGCTGAGGTTCCCGTCACCGCACGCGCAGGCAAAACCACCGTTACCGATCGCGTCTTTATTCCCGCCCGCGGTAAGGCCGTCCATCGCATGTTGCTGATGGGCAAGCCCACTCAAATCGAGATGAACGACGGCGTTGTGCCCGAGGTGCAGGCCAGCGTGCACCTCAAGGATCTCGATCGCGCCCCTGACACAACTCCGCAACCGCCGCAGCAGCCCGGCGCCATGACACCACCGCCCATCCCGATGACCTCCAAGCCGATTCGTCCCTAACCACGGCCGCGTGGTCGTGCGCCTGCAGGTGCGGCCCAGGGGCCCATGCCGCTCGCATGTGTGATTCCGGGCCGGCGCTTCTCTAATCCCGCTGGAGCGCTCGGTCAGATTTTGCGCGGCCCGCGAAAGGCGCATGGAATCAGGGGCTCGTGATGGACGTCTGCGTATCGAGACGCAGGATGTCTTTCCCCTTTTGAAAAAACACGAGGCGTGTGCTACTGCTTTTAGGGTCTGTTCACACTACCAGGCCCTAATAGAACTCTCAGCAGGCACCAGGCCGTGCATGCTGCTCGATTCATCCGGCAACTCCCCGCTCCATGTCGAGCTATCCCAACCACTGAACCCGTCTTCGCAGGCCCGGATTGCGCACGCCTGAACCGCGTGTGCCTGCCGTGCGGAACGAATAGGCGGAAGCGCTGGCGATGGCTGCCCAGGCGCCGAAGGTTCCCGCTTCCACCTTCGGAAGGATATGGAGCCCCACCGGCAACTGCTACTGTCCGTCTTTCCGGAGGCCGCCTGCACCTTTCCCAACGTGTGTCTTCAAGCCGACATGCGTGGTGCAGGCTCTTACAACTACTGAATATTTCAAGGAGATTCAATGCGCAGATTGAACCGCGTTGCGGCATCGATTGCCGCTCTGTTTGCTTTCACCACGCTGGCCCAGGGCCACACGTACGCCCAGGCGACGGGCAACTCCCCTGTGGGCATCTCGGTGTATGACCGCACGCGCCTGGACACATGGCAGTGGCTTGCTGCGCCTCCGCAGTCAGAGACCTATGCGTATGTGGAGTCGCTCCTGCGTCTGACCATGATGCAGAAGATCAAGCGCTGGGACTGGCAACTCGAGATGGCGCAGCCCTCCATCCTCCACGCGCCCACTGATGCAGTCTCCACCGTGGCCGCGCAGGGACAACTCGGCCTCGGCGGCACCTATTACGCATCGAACGGCAACAACGACTATCCCGCCGCGGCGCTCTTCAAGCAGGGCTATCTCCGCTATCACTTCGGCGCGCCGCAGAAGAGCCTGCGCCTGGGCCGCTTCGAGTTTTTTGAGGGCCAGGAGAGCGAGCAGGAGAACGAGACTCTCGCCTGGCTGCAGACCAATCGCGTGGCCCAGCGCCTGATCGCCAACTTCGGATTTGCCAACGCACAGCGTAGCGTCGATGGCATAGAAGGTAACTACGGCACGTGGACTTCCAGTATCTGGCGCTGACGCACTCGCAGTGGAAGCAGCGCCTGCTGTGGCGGGCGTCCGCCATCGGCTATCGCGACGGACGCAAAGGTCTGACAAAAACGGACAATCGCCCCTGACAGTACGGTCCGCGGATCATCGGAACATTCGCATCGGCACGTATGGCGGCGACCTGCTGGCCGCCATCCCCGCCGGACCGGGCACACTGGATTTCATGTTCTGGGGCGCGGTCCAGAATGGCAAATGGGGCCCGCAGGACCACAGCGCCAATGCGGCCGCCGTAGAAGGCGGATACAAGTTTGGCGCGCTGACCTGCACTGGCTCAAGCTGACCTCCGCGAACGATCTTTGGTATCAGGGCGGCGGCGCATTCGACAACAAGGTCTTCGGCTATGTGGGGCGGCCCGCAAACGGTGCGTCGTCCTTCGCGTCCGTGCCCGATATCAGCGCGGACTGGCAGGCGACGAAGACGCTGGCGCTGAACTTCTACTATGCCTACGCACAGGGCAAGAGAGTCGTCGCGGCCATCTATCCCACTGACCACAACATGAATTACGGATATGTTGAACTCGTCTACCACTGGGGCGTGCCCCAACGAGCGGCAGCCAGGCCGTAAACGCCGCACCTTTGCCGGCGCGGCCGGGTCCATCCGGCCGCCGCCGTCAGGCCAGCGTAGCCAGCGGCCGCTTGCGATCCGTGCGGAGCGTGGGCACAGCCGCCAGCAGGCTCTGCGTGTACGCGTGTTGCGGCGCAGTCAGCACGCTTCCGGTCGCACCCGTCTCCACAACTTCGCCGTTACGCAGCACTGCGATGCGATTCGCCACCTGGCCCACCACCGCAAGATCGTGTGAGATGAACAGCATCGCCATCCCGTGCTCGCGCTGCAGCCGCATCAACAGCTCCACAATCTGCGCCTGCACCGTAACATCCAGCGCCGTCGTCGGCTCATCGGCAATCATCAGGCGCGGTCGATGCATCAGCGCCATGGCAATCAGAATCCTCTGTCGCTGCCCGCCGGAAAATTGATGCGGATACTCTCCGTACCGCCGCTCCGGCTCCGGAATTGAGACCGACTCGAGCGCCGCAATCGCCCGCCTCCGCGCCTCCCTCCGCGTGCAGTGCCCGTCATGCGCCAGCGCGCACTCGGCCACCTGACGCCCAATCGTCATCACTGGATTCAGCGCCGTCATCGGCTCCTGAAAGATCATCGCGATCTCGCGCCCGCGCAGTTGCCGCAATCGGCGCGCA
>JAJZGF010000006.1 GCA_021805025.1 Acidobacteriota bacterium | reverse complement strand
GAACGCGACCGCTTGACAAAGGACATCGCCAGATACGAAAAAGGCTTGGCTGCTGCCGAGCGCCAGTTAGGCAACGAGGGCTTCGTCGCCAAGGCGCCCGCGCACATCGTCGAAGGGCTCAAAAAACAGGAGGCGGAGACCCGGCTGCTGCTCGAGAAAGCACAGGCTGCACTGTCGGCCCTGCCACAGACCGACTCCAAAGGCTGAAGAAAAATGGAATGGAAGAGCCACAGAATTGACGCCTTGCTGGAACAGGCCCTCGTCGAGGACAAGGCCACCAGTGACGCCACCACCAACCTCACCATCGACCCCGCCCTGCGCGCCTCGGCGTCCATCGTCGCGCGGCAAGACATGGTCGTGGCAGGTCTGGGCGCGGTGCCGCGTTTTCTTGAGATCTTCGGCCGCCTCGATCCGCATCCACAGGCACACAACCGCTTCGATGTCGTCAGCCACCCGGAGATCTTTGACGGCGTCCGCGTGCGCGATGGCCAGGTGCTGGCCGTCATCCGCCACAACGCCCGCGTGCTCTTGAGCTGCGAGCGCGTCATCCTCAATCTGATGCAGCACCTCAGCGGCATCGCCACCCTCACGCGCCAGTACGTCGACGCGATTGAGGGCACCAAGGCCCACGTGCTCGACACGCGCAAAACCGTGCCCGGCATGCGCGCGCTGGAAAAGTACGCCGTGCTCTGCGGCGGCGGCACCAATCATCGCCTCGATCTCGCCTCCGGCATTCTCATCAAGAACAACCACATCGCGCTCGGCGGCGGACTGCGCGCCGCGCTGACGCACGCTCTTGAACGCCGCAAGCCCGGCCAGCGCGTCCAGATTGAGGTGCGCACCATGGCCGAGTTGAACGAGGCGCTGGAATGCGGCGCGGAGGCCATCCTGCTCGACAACATGACGCCCGCGCAGGTGAAAGAAGCCGTCGATCGCATCCGCATCGAAAAGCGCTGGATTCCCACCGAGGCCTCGGGCGGCATCGTGATCGAGAACATCCGCGCCTACGCCGAGGCGGGCGTGGACTTCATCAGCGTCGGCGCGCTCACTCACTCCGCCAAGGCCGCAGACATCTCCATGCGCATCGCGGAGCCCGCGTAGCTCATGTACGACCCGGATGCGTTGCAGTCCGCGCTGGCGGGAACCATCTACTCCGGCAAGCTCCACTTCTTTACGACCATCGACTCGACCAACACACAGGCGATGGCAGCGGCGCGCGCCGGCGCGCCCCATGGCTCGGTCTACTTTGCCGATGAGCAGACTGCCGGCCGCGGCCGCGGCGATCATCGCTGGGAGTCCGAGTCCGGCGCGGGCCTCTACGTCAGCGTGCTCCTGCGTCTCCCGCTTGCTGCCGCGCCTCTCTCCCTGCTGCCGCTCGCTGCGGGCCTTGCCGCGGCCGATGCCATCCACGCCGTCACCGGCACAACCATCGATCTGCGCTGGCCCAACGATCTGTTGATCGGCGAACGCAAAACCGGCGGCATCCTGGTGGAGTCAAAGATTGAAGACGGCGCGGCTGCATTCGCCGTCATCGGCATCGGCATCAATGTGCATCAGCGCAGCTTTGATCCGGCACTGAGTACGCCCGGAACCTCGATTGATCTGGAAGCGGGCCGCGCCGTTTCACGCCAGCGGCTGCTCGCAGCCCTGCTAGAATCGCTGGAGCGCGAGGCTTTGGCGCTGCTTGATGGCGAAGCTGCAAAGAAGCTCGCTGCACGCGTTGCGGAGCGCTCGACGTGGGTGAGCGGCAGGCAGGTTGTGGTGCATGGTCCACAGGCATGCAAGGGGATGACTGCGGGCCTTGATCAGAATGGGTTCCTGCGCGTGCAGACAGCGCATGGCCTCGTCACCGTGCAAACGGGCGGAATTCGCGCCCCGGAGATGGACTGAAGACAATGCTCCTGGCTCTCGATGTCGGTAACACGAATACGGTGCTCGGCCTCTATCGTCTGGATGGCGAAAAGCCCGAACTCGCAGCGCACTGGCGTGTGACCACCCATCGCACACAGACCGTGGATGAATACGGCGTTCTCTTCGTGAATCTTTTTGAGATGCACGGCATGTCGTCCAAGCAGGTCACGCACATCATGATCTCGTCGGTGGTGCCGCCGGTCGAGTCCACGCTGCGCCAGGTCTGCGAAGCCTACTTTCACGTCGAGCCAATGTTTGTTGAGCCCGGCATCAAAACCGGCATGCCCATGCTCATCGACAATCCCACCGAGCTCGGCGCAGATCGCATCGCCGATTGCATCGCCGCCTATGAGCGCTACGGCGGTCCGTGCATCGTGGTGGACTTTGGCACGGCGACCAAATTCGAAGTCATCTCCGCGCGCGGCGAGTACCTAGGCGGCGCCATCGCGCCCGGCCTCGGCCTCAGCGCCGATGCGCTCTTCTCGCGCGCGGCGCGGCTGAGCCGCGTAGACATCAAGCGGCCCGCCAAGGTCATCGGCACCAACACCGTCACACACCTGCAGAGCGGGCTTTATTACGGCTACATCGGCCTGGTGGACGGCATCCTGGAGCGCATCTTTGCCGAACTCGGCACGCAGCCCCAGGTGATTGCTACGGGCGGGCTGGCGCGCATGATCGCCGCAGATTCGCGCTACATCAAGACCATCGACGACCTGCTCACGCTCGAAGGGCTGCGCATCCTCTTTGAGCGCAATCGCACGGCGCATCCGCGCAGCCGCGCACACTGAGAGCGTCCAGTGCGCAGTAACTACTTTAACTACTTCACGGAGATCGAAGAGCGCTTTCAGCAGCGGCGCGGCGCACTTCTGCTGCTCTCCACGCTGGACTGGGCGCTGATCGAGACCTGGCAGGAAGCCGGCATTCCGCTGGAAGCGGTGCTGCGCGGTATCGACGCCGCCTTTGACAAATATGAGGCGCGCCAAAAGCGAGGACGCATGCGCCGCGTGAACGGCCTGGCATGGTGCGCACAAGCGGTGATGCAGGCAGCGGACGAGTTACGCGAGGCAGCGACCGGAACGGCCTCCGCATCCGCTGAAGCGCGCGACTCGGGCTTCGAGCACGAGCGTGTCGCCGCGCATCTTGAGTCTGCCGCCGGATCGCTGGAGGCTGCCGCGATTGCTCCCGATGCCTGCGCGGCGACCGCTGCCCGTCTGCGCGCACTAGCCGACGAGCTTCGGTTGGAACCTTCCGCAACAACCCCTTCGCAGGATCTGGAGGCGCTGGAGCGCACGCTCACCGTACTCGAAGAGAAACTCTTTTCCGCATTGACGGCAGCCGCGCCGGAGGAGTTGCTGGTGGCGCTGAAGGAGCACGCCGCGCGCGAGCTTGCGACTTATCGCAGCCGCATGGGCGCTATGCAACTACGCCAGGTAGAGCGGCAGTTTGCGCAGAAGCAATTGCTGGCGCATTACGACCTGCCGCGCCTCAGCCTCTTTTACATGAGCCAGCAATGAGACCGCCCGCCCGCCAATCCATACCGTCCAAGCCTGCCGAGGCGCAGCTCGTGGAGATTGAGAAGCCCGTTTACGGCGGCGCATTTCTGGCTCGCGCGCAGGGCAAGGCCGTCTTTGTGCCGCTTACTCTGCCCGGCGAGCAGGTGCGCGTGCGCATTGCCCAGGACAGGCGCGGCTATGCGACAGCAGAGATCGAGGAGGTTGTCGTTGCCTCGCCCCAGCGCATCGCGCCGCCCTGTGCGCACTTTGGCCCTTGCGGCGGTTGCAGCTATCAGCACACCAGCTATGACATGCAGCTCAGGTGGAAGCAGGCTATCCTGCGCGAAACGCTGGCGCGCGGCGGCGTTCCTGCGCCTCCGGAGATTGCGATGTTGGCCGCCGAGCCGTGGGGCTATCGCAATCGCGTGCGTCTGGCCTTCGATGCGCAGGGCAAACCCGGCTATCGCGGCAGGCGCTCTCATGCGGTGATTCCAATCGATGCGTGCCCCATCGCCGCGCCTTTGCTGATAGATGCCGCAATGGCCTTCGCCGACGCGATTCATCGCGTGACGCCAACACTGCGCCCCGCGGAAATCGCCCTCTTCTGCAATGCAGACGAGACCGCGCTGCTGGCCAGCATCGTAACTGCGAAACGTACAAAGGTTCGCTGTGACGAACTTGCGCGCACCGTGGCCGAGCGCGTGCCGGCGCTCAAGGGCGTGGATCTGGCAGTGCAGGAACGTACCGGCCAGCCGCCACACAGAGCGGCGCAGTGGGGCGAAACCTCGCTCACCTACCGCGCTGCGGGCATCGACTATCGCGTGGACCACGGCGCGTTCTTCCAGGTCAACCGCCGGCTTGTGGATGCACTGGTTGAACAAGTCACCGCAGGCCGGCACGGCGCCGTTGCCTGGGATCTGTTTGCCGGTGTCGGCCTGTTTGCGTGCCGACTCACGCAGAGCTTTGCGCATGTGGTCGCAGTCGAGTCCGCGCCTGCGTCCACTACAGCGCTTGCGCATAATCTGCGCGGCACCGCTGCCGAGCCCGTGCGGACGGAGACGCTTGCGTTTCTACGGCGTCATGCGAAGAATGCAAACCCCGACCTGATCGTCGTCGATCCGCCGCGCACTGGACTGGGCGCGGAGGCCAACGCACTGCTGGCCACCATCGCAGCGCCTGAGATTGTCTATGTCTCCTGCGATCCGGCCACGCTGGCCCGCGATCTGCATGCGCTCACCGGCGCGGGCTACCAGATCCAGTCCGTCACGCTTGCTGATCTCTTTCCGCAGACCTTCCATATGGAGACGGTGGTTCATCTGCATCGATCCTGATAGGCTTGCCCCAATCGCCACAAAGCACACGAGCGGAATGACTGCGGAGATAACCACCCCCGAGCCCACACCACCAAGCCGTGCGGCGACGGGCATCAGTTTTGTGCCACTCTTTCATGCAGCCTGGCTCTTTGCGGCAGGTGTCGTTCTCGCTCACTTCACCTGGCTGCGGCCCACTTTTCTGCTGATCGCGCTTGTCCTGCTTGTGTTCCTCTGCTGTGTTGCGACCTTTCGCGCACCGCGCATCGCCTGGCTTCCGCTTGCGGTGTTGTGGTGCATGCTGGGTGCATGGTGCGCGGAGATGCAGCCGCAGCCAGCGCCTGCGCCTGCCGTAGCCGCACTCTCTGACGGTCTGCTGCGCACGGTGGAAGGCGTTGTTGTGGATGCCGGTCCAGTGCGCGAAGATACGCTCGACAATGTGGACGAGCCCGCCAGCGCTGAGCGCACGCGGCGCATCGACCTGCGCGTTTCCAGCATCGAGGTGGTCACCGATGCGGAAGACGAGCAAACTTCCATGGACGGCGGCGTGCGGCTCACGGTGCGTTGGCCTGAGGAACCCGCGGACCGGACCAGTCTGCCAACCTTCTCCTGCGGCCAGCGCGTGCGCGCCGTGGCCCGCCTGCTGCCGCCGGAAGTCTATCGCGATCCCGACGTTTGGAGCCGTACGGATTATCTTCTCGACCAGGGCATCACTTCTACCGCATCGGTCAACGCCGAGTCCATTGAATCGCTGGGCCAGACGCCGGGGCTCTTCCTGCCCTGTCGCATTGCTGCGTTGCAACACACCCTGAGCGCCCGCATGACGGCCCTGCCCGCCGCCATGCGCAGCCTGCCGCGCCCGCTGCGTCTCAGCGGCGAAGACGCGATCATGCTGGCCGCCATGACCACCGGCGACCGCACCTACCTCACGCACGCGCTCCGCGTGGGCTTTGAGCGCACCGGCTCCTTCCACATGCTCGTGGTCTCCGGCCTGCATCTCGCCGTCGTCGCCGGATGCCTTTTCTGGCTGATGCGCCGCCTGCACATGCCGCGCGTACCGGCCACGCTGGTCACCCTTGCGGCCTCATTTGGGTACGCGCTGCTCACCGGATTCGCCACGCCCGTGCAGCGCTCGCTCTGGATGGTCACGCTCTACATGGTGGGCCGTCTCCTCTACCGCGTCCTCTACCGCGAGCGCAGCGCGCTCAACACAATCGGCTTTGCCGTGCTGTGCCTGCTGGCGGTAAGCCCGCGCAGCCTCTTCGACGCCGGCCTGCAAATGACTTTGCTGGCGGTGGTTTCGATTGCCGGCATCGCCGCGCCTTTGCTGCAAGGCACCGTTCATCCCTATCTGCTCGCTGCGCGCGACCTGCGCACCGTGGCCCACGACGTGAAGCTACCGCCGCGCAGCGCGCAGTTCCGCGTGACGCTGCGCATGATTGCCATGCGCCTGCAGCGGGCTGCCTCTTTCCGCATTGCGTGGCGCATCTCTCCGCTCACGGTGCAGTGCACATTGCGCGTGGCAGAAGCACTGGTTGTCTGCTGTGTGGTTGAGCTGGCCATGACGCTTCCCATGGCTCTCTACTTCCATCGCATCACGGCCTTCGCGCTGCCGGTGAACATGCTTATTCTGCCGCTGCTCGCGCTGCTGCTGCCCGCTGCCCTCGTCACGCTGCTGGTACTGCTGGTGTGGCCCGCGGCGGCGTTTATTCCGGCGATCCTCACGGCGATGCTGCTTCATCTGGGCGTGGGCCTGGTGCGTCTGTTCGGCTCGCTCGCGGTGGGCGATCTCCGCATTCCCGCACCGCAGGGGTGGCAGTCGGCGGCCTTCTGTGCATTGGGGGCCACGGCCATTGCACTTGCACTTCGCGCGAATGTATCTCAGGTTGGTTGGCTTCGTCGCGCTGCATGGGCGGCCCTGTTGCTGGCCGCCATTGCATCCGTTGTGCCTCGGCCTGTCGATCATCCGCGCGATGCCCTGCTGGTCGAGGCCATCGATGTGGGCCAGGGCGACTCGCTTCTCCTCATCACGCACGACGGCAAAACGATGCTTGTCGATGCCGGTGGATTTGGCGGAGGTCCGCGCCAGTCGACGCAAGCCTTCGACATTGGCGAAGAGGTGGTTGCGCCCGCGCTGTGGGCGCGCGGCATTCGCCATCTGGATGTGGTGGCGCTCAGTCATGCGCACTCCGACCACATGGGTGGCCTGCCGGCAATTCTCCGCAACTTTCATCCCGCGGAGCTATGGGTGGGCAACAATCCTCGGGTCGCGGCCTACAACGCGGTGCTCGACGAAGCGGCCCAGCTTGGGATCCGCGTACGCACTCTGCGTGCCGGCGAAGCGCTTGCCCTCGGCGACACAGGCATCCCCGTGTTGGCGCCTTTTCGCAACTACGAGCCCGGCGCCGAGCCAGCCAACAACGATTCCCTCGTGCTGCATGTGGCCTACGGCGGAACTTCGGTGCTGCTGGAAGGCGATGCGGAGGCGCCGATCGAGGAGGCGATGCTCACTGAACCCGGCTTGCGGA
This sequence comes from Acidobacteriota bacterium, assembly GCA_021805025.1. Taxonomy (GTDB): domain Bacteria; phylum Acidobacteriota; class Terriglobia; order Terriglobales; family Acidobacteriaceae; genus Telmatobacter. The sequence goes on along the minus strand of JAJZGF010000006.1, from coordinate 66,830 downwards.
GCACGCTGCTCAAGGTGGGACACCACGGCAGCGTCACTTCCACGCGCCCGGAATTTCTGGCCCGCGTTGCGCCCGAGTGGGCCGTCATCTCCTGCGGCCTGCACAACCGCTACGGCCATCCGCGTGAAGAAGTGCTCGCCGAGCTGCAGGCAGCCAGAGTCCTCACCTTCTCCACCGACATCGGCGGTGCGGTATGCTTCCTGCTCAACGGAAAGACTACGATCGCCAAGCCTGACTGCGCCTGGCAGCAACCGCCGTAAATTCCTCTGCCGGCGGGCCGGGAGATATTTGCCGATAGAATGCCGCACGAACCCATCTCGCCCTGGCTTACCAGCCGGACGATGGGGTGGGCGGCGTGCCAAGAACCGGAGAACAACAGGGTTGCTTGACCTCTTTGAACTCCATAAACTCCACTCTGGTGCCGTCGGGGTCAAGCAGGTCCAACTGCCATTTGCCATCCACGCCGAGCACGGGCGGGCGGTCCTCTGCGGTGGGAACCCATCCGCGATGCTTCAGATCTTTCTGCAACGCAGCTACGCTCACCACGTCGGGCGAGAAGTGGTTTGCACTGCCGAGCTGGCTCCGGGAGGGCGTCCGCGGCAGATTGAGCATGTACTCCACCCAGTCTGTGCCGTTGGGCACCTGCATCATGACCCAATCGGTGCGGCCGGCGCTCGAACCCCCCTGCCAGTAGAGATGAAATCCGAGCAGGTCTTTGTAGAAGCGATCCATTGCGGCGCGGTCGCGGACGACGAAGCCGGCATGGACGATTTGGTTACTGACAGGAGTGGATAGAGGCCGGGGTACGCCCGCGTCATGGGGACCCTGCTGCGTGAACTCAATGGTGTGGCCCTCCGGATCCTTCACCCGAAAGGTTGCGCTTCCACCCGGCCCTGCAGTAACGGACGAAGGAACCTCGACCGCATGCGCGGCAAGAAATCTGCGCATGGATTCCGCATTCGCGGTGGCAAGGCCGACGCTGACCAGTCGATCTTCAAGCCCTGGGCTTGGCGGGGAGAGAAGCTGGATGTATTGCGAATGGTTCGCGTAGAAGCGTACACCCGAGGCTGGCGTGCCTGCCGGAACCTGCTGCCAACCAATCAGCACACCGTAAAACTGCTGCGACTTCTCCAGATTATCTGCGTAGAAAGTGACATGGGAGATGCCTGTGATGGCAGGCCTTGCAGAGGCTGCCTGCTGCGCCCCGGCCAACGCCGGAAAGAGAAACCAACACGACAACACAACTGCGCGATACATAGCATTGCCTTCCGCCGGGCAGCGCCGCTCCACGCGTTGCTTCCGGGAAAACGGCGAGGAGTGAGATGGCTCGTAAGCCGCAGCCGTCCCGGCCTTCCATTCGCTCCTGCCCAATCTACCACGAGGGTGCGCAGGCGAACCGGCCGCAGCGGTCTGTTTAGAAACGCATCCTCATCCCAAACTGAATCTGCCGCTCACGATAGAAGTTCGTCGCATTGATGTTCAGCGGCTGGCCGAACTCGGTCTGCCCGGTCTTGAGGCCGGTAAGAAAGTTGAGCGAAGGCAGCCCGCCGGTTGCCGTGCCTGACCGAATCGTGTAGCCGACGGTTTCCAACTCCGTCACGTTTTGATGGTTGAAGAGGTTGAAGGTCTCGGCCAGCAACTCCAGTTGGCGCATCTCACCCAGGTTGAAGCGCTTGCTGAGGTGCATGTCTGCCTTCCACGCGGCGGGGTAGCGGAAGGTGTTGCGCCCCACGCCATAGACGCGATTGTCGCCGCCGTAGCCGTTCATGCCCTGCGCCAGCCCTACGATGGCTGTGCCGGAAATGTCGAACTCTTTGGCCAGCGAGCCCGCGGTCCGCATCGAGTAAGGCAGTCCGCTGTGAATGTAGCCGATCCCCGAAAGCATCCATCCATTGCCAAACTGCGCCGCGCGATGCCGCAGCTTCCAGCGCGGCTCCCACACCACGGAGACAGATGCGGTGTGGCGTACATCCAGGCTGCTGTTGCCATACTCCGCACGAAAGTCGGTGGGATCAAAGACGCTGCTGCCGTAGTTCCACACGCTTTCACTGGGGTTCCAGTCCATGGCGTGCGCATAGTCGTAGCGCCCATGCAGCGCCAGTCCGTAGAGCCCGTAGCGCGTGACGCGCAGCGTGGCTGCCTCATAGGTCGAGTTGGCGCGACTGAAGATTTCCGTCACCTGCTGGTAGTGGGGATTCAGACGCCCGCTCAAACCGGTGGGCGACGTGGCCGAGGGCCATGAAGCGAAGAACGGCACTGTGATCTGCGCGGTCTTCAGCGGCCCGGAGCCGTTGCCATCCACCACGGCATAGGTGATCGTCCCGGGATTCACGGCAGGATCGATGTTGGCGTCCATCGTGACCGGAAGATGGCGCGCAAGACTCATCTCCGCGCTTGCATCTACCAGCACGCGGCCGGGAAGATTTTCCTCGACGGTGGCCTGCGCCTGATGCACCTGCCCGTTGCGGAAGTTGGGCGAGAACTCGACCGCCCCCGGCATCACCACCGTGGACGGCTCTCCTGAAAGCACATAGGGGAAAGGAGGAGCGCCGCCCGCTGCGAGATTGTCGGTGGGCCGCATGAAGAAGTAAAGGTCGCCCTTCAGTGAGCCGGTCTGCGTGAGAGTGTTTTCAATCGTCAGGTTGGGCGTGCGGCCAAAAAACATGCCGTAGCCGAGACGCAGCACCGGCCAGCGGCTTTTTTCCGTGCCCCAAGCCAGGCTCGCGCGCGGGCCCCACTGGTTGCCGAGGCTCGGCACAGTCTCCGTCAGCGGCAGGTCCGGATTCTTGAGCCGGGCGATGGGCGGCGGCATCTGCTGCCGCTCCCAGCGCATGGCCACCGTAAGCGCGAACTGCTTCCGCGGCTGCCATTGCGCCGTCCCATAGCTGGCCCAGTCATTGGTGCTGAGCCGCCAGTTGCTTGGGCCCATGGTCTGCGAGTAATACGTGTAACAGGGCAGATAACCCAGCCCGCGCAGCGTGCCCGCCGAGTCCCGCCACGCTCGGCCCGTCTCATCGCAGTTGTGCTGGTCCATCGGGTTCAACTGCCCGCCGATGCCAAAGGCCGCAAAGGCCAGCGCGTCGGACGCAAAGTTGTCCAGGCTGTAGTAGTCGTAGGTTCCGGTTCGATTGCGCAACAGGCTGGTCGCGTCCGTGTTGTGGTTCACCTCAAAGCCGCCTTTGATCATCAGCGGGCCATGCGCCCAATCCAGTTGCTCCTGTGCCTGGTAGAGATGCTCGTCTGGATAACTGCCTGCGCCGAAGCGGGAGGGGTTACCGATGGTGAAGCCGTAACGGGAGTCCACGCGGATCTGCGGCAACTGACCCCACGCATTGATGTCCAGCGTCTTCTCAAAGGCGGATGGGCTCTCCGGCGGCATGGTCAGGTTCTGGTGTCCAAACGAACCCTGCGTCACGGCCAGCAGGTTGGGCGTGACGAAGGCCTCCCAGCGGCCCAGCACCCACTGCTCCACGGCATAGCTCGACCCATAGCTGCGATTGCCGAACATTTCGGAGGTGCGCGTCATGCCGCCGCCCGGCGCATCCCGCTCGGCGCCGGTGCCTTCCAGCGTAAAGCGGTGCCGCTCCGTCGCCTGCCAGTCGGCACGGGCAAAGCCAGTCCACTGTGCGGAGGTGCGCGGCGCCGGCCCAAGCAGGCCAGCCAGCGTTTGCAGCATCGGCGTGAAGGCCGCCACGCCTGCTGACACCGGGTCCGCGCTGCTCAGGCCCAGGCGCGCGCTCAACACCTGCATCTGGTCGTTCGCCGGCTGCGCAAAAAAGTTCTCCGGGTGGCGCACCATGGAGACGCCCGCATCGTTGCGATGGTAGCTGTCCAAGGCCGCAAACCAGAAGAGCCGCCTGCGCCGAAAGCGCCCGCCCGCGCCAAAGCCCCACGTAATCGCCCGGTCGCGCGGCGTGTACGGGTCCGGAGTAAACGTGGGAATCGTGGCCAGGCCCGCCGGCGCGGTCTGCTGTACCCACTGGGTAAATGGATTCTGCGCGCCCCACAGGTTGTCACGGTCAAAGACAAAGGCCTGGCCGTGCAGCCGGTTGGTGCCGCGCTCGGTCTGCTCGTTCGCGCCCCGGCCGGCTGCATGGCTGCCTTCCGCGCCCGTGGCGCTCGCCACCGACTGCACCTCGCGAATCGCCGCCTCATTCGCGCCGGGACCAATCAGCGCCGCACTGCGCCCATGCATCCGGCCCACTCCGGAACCGCCAAAGGCCAGCCGGATGCTGGCTCCATCCACCGTGTTGGCCGCCGGCTCTTCGCCGCCGCGCGGAGACGACTGGACCTCGCCGTTCGACGTGCTGGCCGCCGGAGGCGTATCCAGCACAAAGTTCTGCCAATTGCGCCCCGCCAGCGGCAGAGCCTGCAATTGCGCCGCGGTCAACGTCGTGCCCCGCGCAATCGCGGTCGAGTTCGCGGACGGAGTCGCCGCCTGCATTCCCGCTGCGGCGTTCGGCGGCTGCGGCGCCTTTGCGCCCTCTGCAACATGCGGCGTTTGCGCCGAAGGGCGCGGAGCCGCAGCCATACCATACGCGCTCGCCTGCCCGCGCAAGGGCAGCGCTCCCATGCTTTCTTCTGCAAGCGCGACGCTCACGGCCGGTGCGACAACCTGGGGAATCAACTGCGGCGATCCTGGATGGAAGGGCACGGGCAAAGCCGGCGTCTCCGCCTTAACCGCGATCGGCACAACTGCAGCCGGGCCTGTCGCGAGCGGTTCGACCGGCACGGCGGCCCGCACGGACGATTCCGGCGGCGCAGTTTTCTCCAGGGCGAGAGCGGCCTGCACGCGGGCCTCGTGGCCCGCCGCCACGACGATGCCCTCCACATGCCCGCGGCCCAGTTGCCTGCTCTCCGCGTCAAGCGTGTACTCGCCGGGCGCCAGTGCAGGGAATCGGTAGACCCCGCTTTTGGATGTGGTGGTGCGCGCCTCCGCGCCCGTCGCTTCGTTGCGGACGATCACCGTCACGCCGCTCAATGGTCTGGAATAAAGGTCTGTCAACCGTCCCGTGAGCGTGCTGGGCGCGGTTTGTGCGGGTAAAGCCCCGCCCGCGCTGAGCATCGTCATCAGCGCGGCCACTGCCACGGACTTCAACCAACTCCGTCCTGCCATCGAGCAACCGTCTCGCGGCAGACCCTGGGAAATGCACACTCTCCCTGCGCGGCCCGCTCTTCCGGCGGGTTCCGATTGGACTATCCACTCAATCTGCGCCGGAAGACGAGAATCTCCCCCTGTTTGGCGTGTCTGTGTGTCCGTACAGTGAAGTTACCTGGGATTTTAAGGGATTCTAATGAACCCTGCGCCGTCTGAGAGGATTTTTAGGTTACCTCCGTGGGATCGCGCCTTCCGCATCGATTCCAGCCTCATTCGTTACACTGGAAAGAGGTTCCAGTGATGTCAGGGCGGTTAGGCGTGCCGCGCTTTGGCCCGTCTCCTGCGACACACCGGACAGCGGGTGCCCATGTTCATCGATGAAGCTCGAATTCGCGTCAAGGCCGGCGACGGCGGCAACGGCTGCATGGCCTTCCGTCGCGAAAAATTCGTCCCCCGCGGCGGTCCCTCCGGCGGCGACGGCGGACGCGGCGGAGACGTGGTCATGGTTTCTTCCCAGCGCCACAACACGCTCATCCATTTCCGTTACAACCCCGAGCACAAAGCCCAGCGCGGCGAGCACGGCATGGGTTCCAACTGCACCGGCCTCGACGGGAACTCCATCATCCTGCAGGTGCCCGTTGGCACCGCGGTCTATGACCAGGAGACCGGCGAGCTGGTGCATGACTTCTCCACGCCCGACGAGCGCGTCATCATCGCCAAAGGCGGGCGCGGCGGGCGCGGCAACCAGCACTTCGCCACCAGCACCCACCAGGCTCCGCGCGAGCACGAGCTGGGCCGCCCCGGCGAGGAGCGCCAGCTTCGCCTGGAGTTGAAGCTGCTGGCCGATGTGGGCCTCGTCGGCTATCCCAACGCGGGCAAGTCCACTCTCATCTCGCGCATCTCCGCCGCCAAGCCCAAAATCGCCGACTATCCCTTCACCACACTCGAGCCCAACCTTGGCGTGGTCAGCGTTGGCGAGGAGCCGGAGCGGGAATCCTTCGTCGTCGCGGACATGCCCGGCCTCATCGAGGGCGCGCATCTGGGTCAGGGCCTTGGCGTCCAGTTCCTCCGCCACATCGAGCGCACCCGGCTACTGGTTCATCTGGTCGACGTCTCGGATGCCTCGGGCCGTCCCGACTCGGTGGAAGACTTCAAGGTCATCAACCAGGAACTGGCCGGCTTCGGCCACGGCCTGGAAGACAAGCCCATGATCGTCGTCGCCACCAAGATCGATTCCGCCAATCCTGACAAGCTGAAGAAGCTCTCCGCGCACGCCAAGCGCCGCAAGCTCGAGTTCCACGCCATCTCCGCCGTCGCCGGCGAAGGCGTCGAAGATCTCAAGTGGGCCTTGGCAAAACGGTTGCGGCCCGCAGAAGTAGAAGCCTGACGCCCGGCTCCCACGCCTCGATTTTCAGCACTCTCCAGCTCTACCACCCCCAAGAGCGCGCTCAGCCGCAACTTCAGGTTTGCGGTCAACCGCCGGGAGCGCGGAATCCTGGCACTATCGGCGTTCACTGTTACCTATTTTGAAAGATCCGGATTCACGGCATGGGGCTATTCGAATTCCCGCTCTCACGGGTAAGGAAGCATTTGCAGTGTAAGCGGGTTGAACAGCTGCTATCTCCATGATTTTGCGCATGCTCCGGCCGAACTGCGGGTATGCTTGTCACATGCTCGCAACTCCCCTGAGCAGCCTCAGGGACCCACGGGTGTTGTTTTGTGCGTTTTTTTGGCCTAGCGCTCAGGTATTCGGACAGCAAGAGCGTCTTCTGCGCGTTCACTCCTGCCATTGCAGGCACAGGAGTTCCCCATGTGTAAGCTTGCCTTGTTGCTCCTGATTCTGTCTCCTCTGGCAGCCTTCGGAGAGGTTATCGTCGAAGTTCCTGCGCAGCAATGTGTGTGGCACGCCGGGGACGACTTGCGGTGGGCCGCGCCGAACCTGGACGAGAGCAGCTGGCGACCTTATGCTCAATTGAATCTCCAGCCCGGTGATGCGCACGCGTGGGTGCGCTGCCACGGGGACCTGTCGTTCCTACGCGGTGTGGTGCATCCCGCGATTCAGGTGACCCTAGTCGCCGCATACCAGGTGTTCATCAACGGCAAGCCGATGGGCGCCTCAGGCGACCTGCGCAGCGGCCAGTTCAGAGTGAATACGATCCGTTCCTTCCCGCTGCCCAAACCACTGCCGCTGGCAGCCACGATCGTGCTCGAAGTAACTCGCCGGGAACCGCGTGCGCTGGCCGGCTTGAAGCTTTATGCCGGAGAGGAGAGCGCGCTGCGCGACCGGCGTGCAGGCGTCGTGCTGGTGCAGAGTTTCGACCATCTGGGCCCCATTCTCTGCTTCGGCGCGACTGGAGTCATCGGATTTGTGCTCCTCGGACTCTTTTTCTACGATCCGAGCCGGCGGGACCTTCTGCTGCTGAGCATCGCCTGCATCGGTGCAGCGGCGAACAATTTAGACTCCGCCTGTAACGCGGCGCTGGTGAATTATTCCGCGATGGCCTCGCTTGCCATCGGCAATGCTGCGAGGCTGATGGTTGGTACAGCGCGAACCTGGTTCTTCTTTGCGCTGGCGCGACGCCGTGTCCCTGTTCTCTTCTGGATCCTGATTGGTGTCGGAATCCACGACCATATCCTCTGGGAGATTGAGAGTCTTCTTCCCGCGCAGCAGGCGCTGTGGCTTGATGTGTTTCGCAATCACCTGACCAGGCCCGTGGGCAACATGGCCCAGCTCGTGGCCTGCGCTGCGCCTTTTGTTGCTTTTTGGCCGTACTCGCGCATTGCCCCTCGAATGCGCTGGCTTGCCGGACTGTGCATGGTATGGGGGACGGTGCTGGCTCTGTTCTACATCGTTCTCGTGAGCCAGTATTTGCCGGGTGTGCCGAACCTCTATCCCGCGTGGGACAGCAAATCGGCGATGGCTCAGGCCATTACGACGCTCTGCGTGGTGGCCGGCCTGCTGGGTCTGCTGTTTCGCGAGCAGCGTCGCATCGCCGAGGAGCGCGCCGAGATGGCTGGCGAGTTACGCGCCGCCAGCGAGATTCAGCGCATGTTGGCGCCTGCCGTTATCGATTCGGCGCCTGGGCTGCACATCGATGTCGCTTTCCGCCCCATGCGCGAGGTGGGTGGCGATTTTTATCTTTGTAGCATTCTTCCCGACAACCGCCAGCGACTCGTCGTTGGCGATGTAAGTGGCAAGGGAACGGCCGCTGCCATGGCCGCTGCGCTGTTGATCGGTGGCGCGGAGGAACGCGACAGCGACTCCCCGGGAAAGCTTCTGGCTCATCTGAACCGTGTATTGCGAAGAACTGGCGTGGGTGGCTTCGCCACCTGCCTGTGCGCAGATTTCTCAGGCGGCGTGGTCACGTTGGCCAACGCGGGGCACCTCTCTCCCTACCGCGGTGGCCGGGAGGTCTCTGTACAGCCCGGCTTGCCACTCGGAATCGTCGCCTTCACGGAGGACTACGAAGAGCGTTCCTTCACCATGGACCCGGGAGATACCTTAACCTTCCTATCGGACGGTGTAGTCGAAGCGCGCAACTCTCAAGGAGAGCTCTTCGGCTTCGAGCGCACCTGCGCAATCAGCACGCAGTCTGCCGACGAAATTGCCGCTACCGCCCAGCGCTTTGGACAGGAAGACGACATTACCGTCCTCACGCTCACCTTCGCACCGGCTGAAGTTCTGCAAGCGTAAGCGCGCCATGTCGCTCCTGTTTCTGTCTCCGCGCTGGACCGTTTTCGGAAAGCGCCGATGCCGCATAGAGTGCTTCTCGATTTACATTTACTCGTCGAGCCACTCACTTACGAACTGATAGGTACTCATATGTCGGCGAGTGTTCAGAAATCTCTGCATTAGCTTCGGGCGGGTGGCCCGCCCTAGATACTCGCGACATGCACTTCTCACCAATTGGGGTGCCCCGTCCAAGCTCCCCTTGGGCGGGAGGGTACAAGCTCGGGCCGGGAAAAGTTCCTGCTATCCCACCCTAGCGGCGGCCCTTACGCCTGAAGTCCGTCCCACGACCATCGCGGGATGCTTAGGCCGTTCGGCACGTCATCGGCGGACTGGTGGTAGCGAGCCATCGTTGTCGTGGTCGCCCAGGCAAAGTAGTCGTGCAGCACTTGCCGCAACGCGCCGTCGTTGGCCAGTCCAACATCGGCCAGAGCCTGGTCGAAGCAGGCGATCGCGCGGCGGTCCATTTCATCATGCTCTCCCTTCCCGCTGTGCATCTTGACGACGGTCGTCTCATCACCATAGGAATCGGAATACATGGTCGGGCCGCCGAGTGCCTCAGCCCAGTACGCGGCGAGCCGCTCGACATGCTGGGGGTGGAAGCCGTGGCTGAACGCATGGGCGACCACGTCATCGGCCATCACGCGACGGTGCCATGCGTCTGCAAGACGGCGCAGGCCGTCGATACCACCCGCCGCCTCGTACACAGTCTGCATGCATCCATGATGACAATCTTCCCGTGGCGATGCAAGGGAAGCGTGCGGAGATTGCAAAAGAAGGCTTGAGGGAAGTCTGCACGCCGGCCTGTCGAGTCCGCTTCGCATGCCGGGTGGATCGTCGCCAACCCGAACTGTCCTTACACCATCGCGCGCTCTTTCACGCTCAGATATTGGTTCAGCACGCGCGAGGTCAGTGCCTCGGGGTTCAGGTCCAGGGTCAGCGCGCCCTGCTCGTGCAGCCGCGCCAGCAGCAGCTCGCGGCGGCTTTCCATCTGTTGCGCGGCGGCGGCCAGGAACATCTGCTCCACATCTTCCGGCGGCCTTTGCGCAATCCGCTCCACCTCCGGCTGCGCCATTGCGACAAACAGCAGCACATGCCGCCGCAGCAGTTGCATGGCGCTGTCAATCACCTCGGGGCGCATGGCCGTCTCCGCCAGATCCGTAACCCACAGGATCAGCGCGCGGCGCGGCTGCCAGCGGTTCAAGGCCGCTGTGGCGCGCAGGTGGTCGGCCTCGCCGCTCTCGGCATGGACCTGGGCCAGTGACTCGATCAACTGCCGCAGGTGGGCCGCGCCGCGCCCCGGCAGCAGGCGCTGCTGCATGCCTTGCCCATAGGCCAGCAGCCCCACGCGGTCGCCGGAGTAAAGGGCAAGTTGAGCCAGCGACACGGCGGTGGTGCAGGCAAAGTCAAGCTTGGAATGGATGCGTGGCTTCTCTCCGGTCAAGGGCAGAGCAGACAGGCGCGACGGCACCGCCGCCACGCGCGAGCGCATGAGGCGCCCGCAGTCGAGCACGAGCCACACCGCCTGGCTGCGCTCCGTCTGGTATTGGCGGGCAATCGGGCTGCCGCGCCGCGCCGTGGCCGTCCAGCAGATATCGCGCAGGTCGTCTCCCTCGCGATACTCGCGCAGACTCTCGAAGTCGCGCCCCAGTCCACGCTGCTGCGCACGGCGCAGTTGCAGGTCCATCTGCCGGCTGCGCGCCAGAAATATCTGCTGCTCCTCGCCTTTGCGCAACGCCGGATAGACGCGCACACGCTGCACCAGGCGCGCCTTTGCCCAGCGCTCAAGCAGCCCCAGCGGTGAGCGATAGCGCACATAGACCCAGCCCGTATCGCAGTCGCCGCGCTCCTGCGGCTCCACGCGATAGCGCGCCGTGGCGGCCACGCGCGGAAACGCAGTCACCCGCAACGTCTCCGGCTGCGGGCAAAGCGCCGGGGGCAGGTCGTCCACCAGGCGGCACTCGACCACCAAGCGGCCCCTGTTTTCGACTGTGAGTTCAATCTCCGTCTCGCTGTCGAGCGCGGGCGCACTGGCCCAGGAACGACTCAACGACAGCTCACCGGCGCGCGGCAACCGCCTGCCGTCCAGGAGCGCGGCCAGCAGCACCAGCCCATCCCAGGCGACCATCGCATAACTGAGGCTTCCCTGCCAGAAACCCGGAATCAGCCACAGGAAGCCGGCGGTCAGCAGACCGATCGTCCGCGGCGTCAGCCCAAAGCCCCACCTGCGCCGGGGCTCGCACGCTGCGCGCACCGGCACCGGATGGAGCGTGGGAGTAATCATTGCCGCGGCACCGGCACGGCCGCCACCACATCGGCCAGCACGCGGTCGGCGTCAAAACCCTCCAGCTCGGCCTCCGGCTTGAGCAGCATGCGATGGCGCAGCACGGGCGGCACGGCGCGCTTCACGTCATCCGGAACAAGATAATTGCGCCCGTCAAAGGCCGCCGTTGCCTGCGCCACGCGCATCAGGTTCAGCGCCGCGCGAGGGCTGGCTCCCAGCAGCAGCATTGGCCACTCGCGCGTCCGCCGCGCCACCGCCAGAATGTATCCGTACAGCTCCGGCTCAATGCGAATGGACCGCACCTCAGCCCGCGCCGCGGCCAGCATGCCCGCGGGAATCGGCGCAATCGCTGCCTCTTCCAGCGGTCCTGCACCGGATCCGGCATGGTGCCGCTCCAGAATCTGCAGTTCCTCGGCCTCTGTGGGATAGGCGACGCGAATCTTCAACAGAAAACGGTCCAACTGCGCTTCGGGCAAGGGATAAGTGCCCTCAAAGTCCACCGGGTTCTGCGTGGCAAAGACGGTGAACCACGGCGGCAGCGGACGGCGCGCGCCATCGGTGGTCACCTGCCGCTCTTCCATGCACTCCAGCAGCGCGGCCTGCGTGCGGGGCGGCATACGGTTGATCTCGTCCACCAGCAGCAAATCGGTAAAGACGGGGCCGGGATGAAAGGTAAATCCATCCACGCCGGGGCGCAGCAGCGTGGTGCCCAGAATGTCTGCGGGCATCAGGTCCGGCGTGGCCTGCACACGCTGGAAGCCAAGCCCCAGCAGCCGCCCCGTCGCCTTCACCATCAGCGTCTTGGCAATGCCCGGCACGCCCTCCAGCAGGGCGTGTCCCTGGCACATAAGGGCCATCAGCACCTCTTCAATGGCCTCTCCCTGGCCGGAGATGACGCGTCCCAGCTCGCTGCGCGCGTGCGCAATCAGCTGGCTGGTGGCGTGCAGGCCGCGGCTTGTGTCCTGTATCGGTTCCGGCATCGGTTGCTGGCTCATGAAGCCCTTTCCTGCGCACTTGAATCATTCTCGCCGATTGCCGCGGCATGGGCGAGCGGGTTTGCGGCTTCGGCCAGTTTCTCGCGATGCCGGTGCAGCGCCTGCACCAGTCTCAGAGCCGCGCCGGGGTCGAGCGTGTCGTTTCCGGCAGCCTCTTCGCAGGCGGCAAGATCGGCCTCGAGGCTCGGGTCGGCCCTGGGAAAGCGCCTCCGAATCGTCGCCGCCAGCTCGACCGCGCCGATCGGCCCGGGGCGCAGCCCGCAGAGCAGCAGGCTGAAGCGCCGGAACCGCTCCATTGCCGCGGACACGGCCGTCGATTGCGCGCCCGCATTGCGGTAGAGCGAGCCCAGCGCCTCAATAAACTCAACGGGAGCGGCCCGCTGCGGCGCCGGCGCATCACGCAATGGCCCACTGCGCCGGCTGAAGCTGAAGACGATCAGCAGCCCCAGCGCTGCCAGCCCAATCCGCAGCAGGCTCAGCGCCGGCCCCGCGGCATAGCTCCACGCCGATCGCACGTCCCCGTGCAGCGACTCGTCCCAATAGAACCGATGCCCCGCGCGCGGCCCAAGCGAATTCAGCAGCAGGTCAAGATCGTCGGCGCGCGCCAGCGAGCCGTTCTCCAACGGCGTCGCGCTCGCCCACCACACCACATGGCCCTTGCCGTAGTCGTACTCCACCACCGCAGGCTGCCCGGCGCAACCGTACTGCGTGCGCTGCATGGGATTGCCGACCTGCCAGGTCGCCTCCGGCACCATCCACACCTGGCCGGAGCCGGCCAGCGCATCCATCCCCTCAGGCTCCAGTTGGCACGCCGCAAAGTTGAACTCCCTGGGCGTATCCGGTTCGCCGCCCGGCAGAAGAAACCCGCCCCAGAAGCCCGTGGAGAGCACCCGCCCGCCGCGCTCCACAATCTGGTGCACGGCCTTGATGTCACTGGCCTCCCGGCTGAATGGCTCCGCAAAGATCACCACTGTTTCCGGACCCGCCGTCGCGGCCAGCTCGCTCAGCGGCCGCTCCCAGCGCTCGATCGGGTAACCGGAGCGCAGCAGCGTCTCATAGGCGGCGCGCGCCCCGTGCTGTCCGGCAAGGTAGGTCGAGGGGAGCGGATTGTCGTTGCCATTTGCGTTGGGCGTGAGCAGTCCAATCGCTGCCCCCATCGCCAGCGCGAGGCCTACCACTCCCAGCAGGAGTCTGCGGTCCCCTGCGTCCAGGCTGCCGCCCATCTTCATCGCACACCCCCGGTGTTATTGCCTGCACCCGAATCGCCGGCAATCAGGGAGGATGCAACTTCCTCAACCATGCGATAGTCGCGCTCACTTACCGGACTGCCGCCATACCATGTGCTCTCAAAGCTGCGTGTGAGCTCGGCCAGGCCGGCCCTGCGCGGATCGTCGAAAGCAACCTGGGCAAGATACTCGCGGGGCGTACGCGCCCGATCCGGAGGCCACAGTCTGCGGCCCTCCAGGCGCGCAATCGCCGCCCAATAGGCCGAGTGAATGGCCTGTCTCCATGCGCCCCCCCCCGCCGCCTTGCGCGCTTCCTCCAGCCACAGTTGCCAGTCGCGGGGTGGGGCGCCGTCCACGGATGGAAGCGCGCGCTCCAGCGTCAGGCGCACGCGCCAGCGCCGCTCCAGGCGGAGTAATCCCAACACAAGCCCGGCACAGAGGACCAGAATGAATCCCCATACGGCAAGCCGCCCCACCCAAGCTGACCCCGCGCGCAACAACGATGCATTTTGAAAGATCTTGTTCAGCCAGGCAACAATCTTTTCCTTCAACGAGTCCGTTGCCGAGGGTTGCGTCAGGCCCTCAAAGTCGCGTCCAGCCAGAACCTGCTGCATCGTTGCGTGTTCCTGTCCATGCTGCGGCAGCGGGGCTGTGCCAGTACCGGCTTCGGCAAGGTCGAATGCCAGCCGTATCCGCGCATCTTCAAGCAACTGGCTCGTCGCAGGCTCATCCGGCTGCGAGGCGGCATCGGGTGGCTGTGTGTGCCGCGACCTTGCATCGGTCTGAGCCGGGGGCGCATCCGGATCCTCGGCCCGTGAGAGCAAAACGCGCAGCCAGCCGTAACGCACCAGCCTCCGGCCGTCCAGGGCCGCTCCGCCAACTGGAACGCGGTCATCGAGGCCAACCTTTAAGGGATCACAGGATTGAAGGTCACGTCCTTTGGCGCAAGCCTCCACTAACAGCATCAGCGCACCAAGATGCTCGCGGTATTCGTCCATTGAAGCGCTGCGCCAGCGGGCGGGCCGCGGTGCGGCGTCCCTCTCAGCAGAAGATGCGGCAGCCCCGCCGGGCAAAGGACACAAAGCGACGAACCACACCGCACCTGCGATGCACGCGGGGACGCGCATTCGTCGATCCTGCAGAATCAAGCCTCTGTCTCTCTGGTTGTTTGCAGCGGCTCCGCCGGGCCGGGAATGAATCCCGCGGCCTCCATCATCCTTTCAATGTCGTAGCCCTCCTTGCGGACCCGCTGGTCAAAGTAAAAGAGGGTGAGGCCGGTCGCATAAATCGGACCCACAAACGTGTTGGTGAAAAAAGCTACAATCTGCTGCATCACGCGCAAGCCGGGCGAGGCCTCGCCGTGGTGCCGCATCTCGGTAATCACAAAAAATGATTGCGTAAGCAACAGCAAACCCAGCTGGATGGTAATCGCGAGCAGGCCAAGAACAAAAAGCCTGCCTCGCGTTCCCTTGCTCAGGGAAACACTGCGCCGGATGGCCTGGCGTGCCTTCAGATCCTCCATCACGCAGGCAGGGACTGCGAGCGCATATCGCAGTGCCATGAGGATGGTGTAGACGCCGGCAGGTATCAGCAATAATCCAAAGATTCCGGAGGCGATCACCAGGCCCATCGTGGCTTGCGGCGCAACTCCGGGCTGCCCGATGATGCCTCCGGGGCGCACATTTGCGAAAATAAACGCCAGATAGCCCCCGTAGAGCAGCGCAAGCGGAAGCCACACGAGAACAGCAGTGATGGCCATGAGCCACAGATAGCGCCCCAGGCGCGGCAGAATACTGGCGTAGGCACTGCGAATGGTTGCCGGCATGCCGAGGCTCAGCCAGCCAACGGCGCGGTTGTTCGCCGCAATCGCCGTACCGGCTGCGATAAACGCCAACAGCAAAGACAGCCCGGTGGACGTCCATGCTGTCCACAGCACGGCCTGCGCAAGGTGCATCGATCGCAGTACCGTCTCCAATCCGATCTCCAAGAGGCTCATTGCGAGCAAGAGACCGGAGTAAATTGCAGAGATGCCTGCAAAAAGAAGGAAGTGCGACCGGTAGAGCTGTGCCGTGTGGTCCAGAATCTCGCCCAGTGTAAGTGGCCGCAGATCACGATGCATAACTAAGTCTCCGAAGGCGTGTCGGGCACTTTCCGGGATACTAGCACACCTTGGAACTGGCAGTTTGACGGCCGCTACCTGGGTCCGCCATGGACGGTGAAAACATCAGGGAGAATCCTGCCGTTTTGGGAGTAAACTAGACTCCCTCGTGATAGAAACTTCTGGAAACACGGTGAACAGGCTCGCCAAAGCGTGCGCCCACTCCGATAAGGCGGAAGATTGGGAAGAGTTTGTGCGCCGTTGTGCGCCGGTGGTATCTCTTGTCGCGGCGCGGGTGGGCCGCTTGTGGACCGGCGGCGTCACCGCCGCTGTGGTGGATGACATCGTTCAGGAAGTATTTCTTAAGCTATGCGAACGGCAGCGGAGAATCCTGAGAGACTTTGTACCCAGGGCCGATGGCTCCTTTCTGGGTCTGCTGCGTATCGTCTCAACTTCGGTGGCCAATGACCACTTCCGCCGGCAGTCTTCCGCCAAGCGCGGTGGCCGCACCATCACTGTGCCCCTGGACGAGTTACTGCCGCTCACCAACCCCATAAGCCCGCAGAACAGCGAGAAGCTGCACAAGACCATGCTCTACGCCGAGATGGACGAAAGGATGCGGGTCAACCCGAACATTGTTACCGCACGGGATCGGGCGATCTTCTGGCTCTATTATCGGCAGGGACTGACTGCGGAAGAGATTGCCGACCTGCCAGCGGTCAAGTTGTCCGCCAAGGGCGTGGAAAGCGTCCTGCGCCGCGTTGGCCGATGGCTCAGCAGCCAGCTCGGACAGGATTCCAAGGAGGCCGACGCAAAGCCGATCAGCGAATCAGGTTAAATAATCTGAAAAGCAGCCAAGGAAAGTCCCGTCATTCTGCGGTTTCTTAGGAGAAAGCCGTTGAGAATGTGCTGACGACAGAACAACAGCCGGTCGCGTTGTGTTCGACGATGAGACAGATTTCCCAGGAGTGGTAGGGTATGGGCCCAGAATCAGGTGAGGGGAGAGACCGCGCGGCGTCCGATGTACCGGTCGGAACGGGTGCGGACTCCGGTGAATGTCCGGAGATCGATTTCTGGCTGCGCATGGTCAGCTGGGAACTCACAGCAGCCGAAGCCGACGCGCTGCTCACCCACGCGGCCACCTGCAGACCGTGTCTGGAAAAATGGACGCAGTGCAGACATGTCCTGCGCGGCGCAGCAGAGCCGGAAGAAGCGGCAATGATGCTCGGCCTCGTTTCTGCTTCGGTAGAGTGGCAGCATCGCCTTGCTTGCCAACTTGCGGGTACACCACGCACAACGCCATCGCGCTGGACCGGATGGCAACGTGTCTCCCTCGGTCTTGTTCCCGTGACGATTGCCCTGGCGGTCTTAGCACTGATCTTTTGGCACAGGCACCAGACATCTCCCGAGAGACTTCTCGCGCAGGCCTATACGCGGGATCGGATCTTTGACTTACGCATGGCTGGAGCAGGTTTCGCTCCAGTCGCGAATGCCGATCATCTTCGCGGCAATGCGACGCACCGGGAGACAGCATCGCTGCTCAGTGCGCGCGCCTCGATTGAGCGCAAGTTGGAGACGGCCCCGACCGATCCGCATTGGCTACAACTCCGTGCGCGTGCGCAGCTGATGGAAGAGGATTATGACCCAGCCATCGATGTGCTCGACCGGCTGCTTGGCTCCGGCCCCGTCTCCGCAAGCCTCCTCGTCGATGACGCGTCCGCCTACTTCGAGCGTGGCACAGCGACAGGCAGCGAGAATGATCGCGCCACGGCTCTCGACTATCTGCGTCGCGCCGACGAAATCGCGCCGGACGATCCTGTCGTTCTGTTCAACGAAGCGCTGGTGATGGAAGACCGCGCCCAGCTGATGAATGCCATCGAGACATGGAACCGCTATCTGAAATTCGAGCGGGATCCCCAATGGCTGGCCGAGGGCCGGCAACGCCTGCAAAACCTGGAAACGAAACTGGACAAACTCAAGTCGCATCAGAGCCGCATGGAACAGCACCTGGCCTCGCCGGCCGCAATGCGCGTTCTGGCTGCGGACCCCGCCACGCTCGCAAGCCTTGACGAGGAGCTTTCTACAACCATGCTCCCGCGCCTGCTGGATGCGGCTTTCCCGCTTCCCGCCGATCGCTCCCGCGGTTCGCCCTGCGACGATCGCTGCCGATCCGCCCGCACCTTGCTGACCGCACTGGCTGCTTCCCTCGATCGACATCATCGGGATCCGTGGCTCCATCAACTTCTTCCCTCCGCAACCACACCCCCTGCCGCACAATTTGCACAGGCCGCTCAGGAACTGGCGCGGGCGCTTGACGCAGACAGCGCGGGCGATTCCTTGCTGAGCCGAAAATGGGCGCTCGCAGGCCACCGGCACTTTCTTCTGCTGGGCAACGCCGCCGGCGCTGACCGCGCATGGCTTGAGAATGCATACGACCTGCAGCGCCTTGGCCGGATGAAAACCTGCTATCTCGCCGCACACTCCCTCATCGGGAGTCATCCGCAGTACGCGTGGATTCAATCGAGCAGCCTTACCGAGGCAGGCATCTGTGACCATCGCCCGGGCGCCGCGACCCAGGTCAGCCCGTTATACGTGCGTGCCGCATCGATTGCGCAGACCCACCAATTCAGCCTGCTGACGATGCGGATACAGAATCAGCTCGGCGGTGCGGCGGTAGAATCCGGAGACGCGGAAGATACCTGGCGCATCTTCCGGGAGACGCTCCGGCAGTTCTACGCAGGAGACTATCCGCCCTTTCGCGCCTACACGATTCTGTCCGGCCTGGCCGAGGTGGAAAAGGATACGCCGAGACTCCACCTTGAACTGCTGCTCCAGCGCGAACTGCTCAGCATGCTCGAACTCACTCCAAGCCGACAACTGATTCCATCCCAGCGCTACGACCTGGCGATCGCCGCCATTCGTGCGGGCTATATCCCTGAGGCGCAGCAGCAGCTTCTCAAGGTGCGTCGCGAGTTGACGCAGCAGGGCGGCGGAAGGTCGATCCGAGGTTTCCTGGCCGATAGCGAGATTGCAATGGCCAACCTTTACCTCTCGCATGAGGATCTGACTCAGGCGGATGCGCTTCTTGAAAGTAGCCGTGAACACTTCCGGGGCTTGGATGATGATGCGGAGCGCAGCGCCTACGCCGCGGCGCGCGGTCAGTTGCAGTTGGCTCGCGGCCAGCCCGCGGCGGCTGAGGGCGCGCTACGCGAGGCAATCCTGGCAGAGGAGAGCCAGGGACGCCGCGCAGGCGCCGGCAATATCATCTTTGCCCGCAACAATCGCGCTCTTTACGCAACACTCGCCGGCATCTGGATGGCCGAGGGCAGGCCCGGCATCGACATCCTTGCCCTGTGGGAGCGGTATCGGCTGCGCATCCTCGGCCAACCCGTGCCCAACTGCATCGATCGCGGGCTTGACTGCCTCAGGCCTCCCCTCGATCGCGCACTCGCCAGCCAGCTTGCGCCAGCAGGGAAGAGCCAGATGTTGGGCGAAGTTGTGCTCCCGGATCGCGTCCTGCTCTATCGCGCCGATAGCCACGGCGTGGTCTGGACTCAGCTGCGCATCCGCGCGGACGACCTGCTCTCTGCCGAAGCCTTGCTGGAGCAGGAGGTCGGTTCTCCAGCCACATCGCTTGCCTCGGTCCACCAGGCTGCACGCCGCCTGGGCCAGCTGCTCCTGGACCCGCTGCACGCGCCGAACACGCCCGACAGCCTCTTGCTCATCGAGCCCGACCCGTTGCTGGGCAATCTACCCTGGCCTGCGGTGGAAGCCGCCGATGGACCCATTGGTCTCCGGTTCAACCTGGAAGAAGCACCCTCCCTGCTCCTGCATGAGCAGGCTTTTGCGCCGACCTCACTGGATGCGTCTCCCGCAAGGCCGCTCATTGTCGGAGCATCGATTGGCGCTGGCCTGCAAACCCTGCTGCCCGAGGTCCTGGAAGAAGCCCGCGCAGTCGCTCGTCTTGATCCGCACGCGGACCTGCTGTTGGCCGGCCAAGCCACTGAACGGCAGGTGGCCGCGCGCCTGCCCTCGGCTTCGCTGGTCCACTTCGCCGGCCATGCGGCCCAGTTCGACGGAGCCACGCGGCTGCTGCTGGCGCCCGCTCGCGCACCGGACGACAAGCCTTACCTTGATACCGGCATCCTGCGCAAAGATCCCCCGCGCGATGCCCGCCTTGTGGTCTTCTCTGCCTGCTCGACGGGGAAGAGCGAAGCTGGCTGGAACCACGGCATGGGCGACATTGTGGACACGCTCGCGTCGCTCGGCGTGCCTGAGGTGGTTGCCACACGCTGGCAGATCGACTCCGCCTCGGCCGTCTCCCTCATGAGCTCGTTCTATCGCGGCCTGGCCGATGGGCAGAACGTTCCCCAGGCCCTAACCGCGGCTCGCCAGACGCTCAGCCGCGATTCGCGCTACAGGCATCCCTATTACTGGGCAGCCTATTACGCCTCCGGCGTGGAGCACTCCGACCTGCGCGCGCTTTTCCGCAGCGGCGCCAGTTGATGCCACGTCCGGTATGGGATGAGGCTTTGCCTGTCTTCAAAGCAGCAGAGCACTGCGCTTCCTGCCTGAAATACGGTAGGCTTGACCTGCCATGAAGAACACTTGCAGCTCTGCCTTGATCTTTGCCGGTCTGCTCGGCACGGCCCTGTTTGCCCCGCTTGCCCGCGCCCAGATGGTTTCGCCCTCCATCGACGCGCCCGGTCAACCATTCTCATATTTTTCCGCGCCCACAGACGAGATCGGCATGATGGATGCCGAGGCCGCCACCGAGGTCACCCCCGAGGGCTACCTCCGCACCGGTTTCGGCGAGCTCATGTTCTTCTCCGGCCCCGAGCTCCGTCCCACCCACGTCCGCATTCGCACCCTGGAAGATGGCCACCTGCCCATCATGCACTACCAGTTCTCGCAGAATGGCGTCGCCTACCGCTTTACCCTCTTCGCCGCCACGCTCGACGGCAAACCTGAAGGCACGCTCGTCAATTTCATCCGCATCACGATGAAGAACGAGGACGAGAAGCCGAACCGCGCCATCCTCGCGACAGGAATGCGTTATGACGCGCCCAACAACACGGGCGCAGCCCACGGCGACAATCGCTTCGATCGCCCCCGCCAGGGCCGGTTCCCCGGCGACTACCGCCAGATCGGCGAGAAGTTCAGTCCCGACTGGGTCTGCTCTTTTACCCAGGACGGATTCCTGCGCGACAACCGCCTGCTCTACACCTTCCCGGCCGGCTTTGTCACCCGCGGCTGGACTCTGCACGGGCGGTACAACTATCCGCAGGACATCGCGAAGCCTGAAAAGCTCAACGTGGACCCCACCGTCCCCGTCGGCATCGTCACCTACTCGCGCCTGCTTCAGCCCGCCGAAGAATACACGCTCGACTTCAAGATGCCGGTCGTCCCCGCATCCGACACAGCCGCTCTTGACGCCGCCAGCTTCGACGCCGCGCACCCGCAGGTCGTCGCCTTCTGGAATCGCATCCTCGCCGAAGGCATGCAGATCAGTCTGCCCGAGCAGAAGCCCGTCGACACCTTCTACACCAACCTCGTTTACGACCTCATCGCCCGCGACCACATCGGCCCCGACTATATCCAGACCGTCAACAAGCTCCACTATCACGAGTTCTATCTGCGCGACGGCGCCGACATCGTGCACAGCTACGACGTCACCGGCTATCCGCAGATCGCCGCACAGGACCTCGCCTTCTTCGCCAAATCACAAAGGCCCGACGGCAACTTCCTCTCGCAGCCGCAACAGTATGACGGATGGGGCGAGGCCGTCTGGGGCTACTCGCAGCACTATCGCATCACGCACGACAAAGCCTTCGCCGAGTGGGCCATCCCGCAGATTGACCGCGCCGTCCAGTGGCTCAAACAGGCCCGCGCCGCCGACCCGCTCCACATCATGCCCGCCAGCGACGTGCGCGACAACGAGTTCGTCCCCGGCCACCTCACCGGTTACAACTTCCTCGCCCTCTCCGGTCTCAGCCTCGCCATCCCCATGGCGCAGCAGACCGGCCACCCCGATCTCGCATCCGCATGGCAGGCCGAGTACAACGACTACCGCCAGGCATTCCTCAAGGTCCTCGACCAGCGCACCAAAGAAGAGAACGGCTACATCCCGCCCGCGCTCGACGGCCAGAAAGGCGGCTTCGACTGGGGCAACCTGCTCGCCGTCGTGCCCGAGCCCACGCTCAGCTCACGCGATCCCCGCGTCGCCGCCACGCTCAAGGCCACGCAGGCCAAATACGCTGAGGGCATCATGACCTACGCCAACGGCGAGTTCCTGCACCACTACCTCACCATCAAAAACACCATGACGGAAACCATTCGCGGCGATCAGGAGCAGGCCCTGCGCGAGTTCTACGCGCTCCTCCAGCACACCAGCTCCACCCACGCCGGCTTCGAGTTCGCCATTCTGCCCTGGGGCGACCGCAACTTTCAGGACAACCTCGCGCCCCACGGCTGGTTCGCCGCCGAGTACCGCACCCTATTGCGCACCATGCTCGTCCGCGAAGACGGCAATCAGCTCCACCTGCTCAGCGTCATCTCGCCCGACTGGATCGGGCAGGGAAAGACCATCTCCGTCACCCAGGCCCCCACATACTTCGGCAGCGTCGACTTCCAGCTCACGCAGCCCTCCGCCGATGAAGCGGACCTCGCCCTCACCACGCACTTCGCCACGAACTCCACCGATGCGCCCTCGGCCATCGTCGTGCATCTGCCCTGGTTCATGCAGGTCCAGAGCGCCGAGGCCAACGGCCACTCCATCCACGCAACCGATGGACAGCTCATCCTTCCCGCCGACACTAAAACTGTGCGCCTGCACTGGTCCATGCGAGCCGATGCGCCGAAGATGAGCTACCAGAAAACCGTGGACGACTACAAAGCCGAGTATGCGCGCCGCTACGCCATCCTCAT
Organism: Acidobacteriota bacterium; assembly: GCA_021805025.1. Classification (GTDB taxonomy): domain Bacteria; phylum Acidobacteriota; class Terriglobia; order Terriglobales; family Acidobacteriaceae; genus Telmatobacter. The sequence goes on along the minus strand of JAJZGF010000006.1, from coordinate 44,472 downwards.
GCACGGCAGCGCGCAATAGCCGAACACATCAAACCGGCGCGGGGCGCTCGCCTTGCGCCGGTCTTGTCCTTTGCATATCTGGATTATTCGAGCTGCTGCACTTCCGTGCCGTCCGGCACCTTGATGCGGAACTGGTCTTCGGTCAGATCCATGTTCTCAACGACCTTCTCCACGTGCAGAATCACCTGGTACTCCTCCAGCGGCCGGCGAATCGTCACCACCGAGGGATACAGCCCTCCGCCATAATCCGCGTACCGGCCATACGTCACTTCGGTCTCCAGGTTGCCGTTCCCGTCATACAGGTCTTGCTTATAGGGCAGCAGATCCTCCCGGTGAAACACGATCACACGCACCGGCGCGAGCTCATTGCTGTCGGCCTTTCTCCGCATCACGCTCAGCACATACTCCGGAATCAGCAGCAGGTGCTTCTTCGAGGCATCCACCATGGTGTCCGTATCGGCGGTGACGGAGTAGAGATTATCCGGCTCCAGTCCGCGCACCACCATCGCATCGAAGAAGGTCCCCGGCCGCAGATTCTCCACCTGGTGAATCGACTTCTTCTTCAGCGTGTTCTCGCCCTTCACAACCTTCTTCCGCGAGGGGATATACAGGTTGAATGTCTTGCCGTCGCTCGCCATGTCAAACATCGTCATGCCCAGCACCGGCACCTGGCCCAGCACGCGCAGCATCCCCGGCTTGCGGATCAGGATATGCCCGCGGAACGTCGTGTAGTCCTTCGCCACGCCTTCTTTGCTGTTCAGCACGCTGGCCTGGATCTCCACCGTCGCGTTCAGCGTCTTCAGCGCATCCCAGCGCTCATTCAGCTTCGCCACCAGTTGATCCGGCGTCAGTGTCTGCACCGTCTGCGGTGGCTTCGGTACCGGCAGCCTGCGCGTCGTAAACAGGCAACCCGAAAGCAACGCCAGCGGAAGCATCAGGCCCGCCACGGAAGCAAATCGAAGAAGGCCCTTCACCGCTCACCTGCCTTCTTCAGCGCGTGCCGGTACTCGGCCACATCGCGCGCATGCTGCTCCAGTGTGGATGAAAACACCGAATGCCCCTGCGGATCATCGCCCGCCGCAACAAAGTAGAGATAGTCCGTCTTCGCCGGCTCCATCGCCGCCCGCAGCGACCGCAGGCCCGGATTCGCAATCGGCCCCGGCGGCAGGCCCACATGCACATACGTGTTGTAGGGCGTATCCCGCTTCAGGTCGCTCGCGTAGATGGCACCCCGCCACTGCCCGTCCAGTTCAAGACCGTAAATCACCGAGGGGTCCGTCATCAGCGGCATGTGATGCGCCAGCCGGTTGGCAAACACGCTGGCCACCAGCGGACGCTCACCGTCCACTGCCGTCTCTCTCTCCACCAGCGAGGCCATCGTCACCACGTCGTGCACATTCTCCTTCAATCCCAGTTGCGCTGCCTCCTGCCGAAAACGCCGCACCATGGTGGCGCAAATCTGCGCTGTCGTCGCCTTTCGCGCAAAGCGGTAGGTATCAGGGAAAAGATACCCTTCCAGGCTCTTTGCGCCGGGGTCCAGATCGGCCACCAGCTTTGTCTGCCTTGCCTGCTCGACCAGAAAATCCTGCCGCGCTCCAAAGCCCGCCTGCTCAAGCCGCGCGGCAATCTCAAAGATGCTTGCGCCCTCCGGCACGGTTATGGTCCTGGTGTAAACATCCCCTCGCACAATGCGCGAGTAGACCTCGATCACCGTGGCCGGATGGTCAAACCTGTACTCGCCCGCCTTCAGCCGTCCCCTCTTTAGCCAGTGAACCAGGTCGAAGGCAAACTGGCTGTGCACCACCCCCGACTGCTCCAGTTGCTGCCCGATGCGCACCGTGGATGTCCCTGGCGCAATTTCGACAAAGGTCTCGGTGGCGGGTCCAAAAGGAGTCAAAGCAAGCCACGCGCCGGCTGCGCAGAGCGCCGCCAACAGCAACAGCAGCAGCGTCGCTGTCGCAGCTAACCCATTTCTCTTACTGCTTTTGCCCCGGCGCCCAGCCATCTCTTGCCGCAAAACCTCGTCCCGTTTAGATGCAGGGCCATCCCCCGGAATTCATGTAACTCTTTATTGTAGCGGGCGAGATTCACCTCCCGGAGTTTTTCCGTCCGTTTAACCTAGAGACCAGGAGCGCTCCGCTGAACTCCACCCGGCAACCCCGCTATCTCGCCCTCGACGTTGGTGCAAAGCGCATCGGCGTCGCGGTGTCGGACGAACTCGGCCTGACGGCACAACCCGTCCTCACGCTGGAGCGAAAGCGCAACCCAAGGGACGACCTGCGTTCTCTGGCGCGTCTGGCGCAGCGCTTCAGCGTGGCAGCCATCGTAGTCGGCAATCCTCTGCATCTCTCCGGCGACCTTAGCCCGCGCACCGCCAAAACGCACGCCCTGGCCGCAGACCTCGGCGCGCTCACCGGCCTGCCCATCCACTTGTGGGACGAGCGGCTTACCACTCGCGAGGCGCATCGGATTCTCTATGAGGCCGGCCATCCCCGGCAGCAACATCGCCGCGTGGTCGATCAGGTGGCTGCCACCCTCATCCTGCAGTCCTTCCTTGACAGTCGGAAGGATGCAAGCCTGGACAAGCAAGCAACCGGTCAGGGCGGCTGATCGCGCCTCATCTCGCTGCAAGGCGCCCGCGTATAATTAAAGGGCTAGCTCGTCTATCTCTCGCGGTTTGAGCCCGATTGCTCCCCGCCACGGAACATGGATGCCTGACCACATTAAAAAGCAGCTTCTCAAAGAGATTCATCTCCTTGAGCATGAGCTTGCCCACGAGTTGCCGGCTGAGATCAAGAAGGCAGTGGCAATGGGCGATCTGTCGGAAAATGCCGAGTATCACATGGCAAAACAGCGCCAGGACTTTGTGAACGCGCGTCTCGGACAGCTCAAAAAGCGCATGGCCGAGCTCTCGCTGGTCAACCTGGCCAACATTCCCAGAGACAAGGCGGGCTTCGGCTCCACCGTGGTGGTCTACGACTCCACGAAAGAAGAAGAGATCATCTACCGGCTGGTAACAAGCGAGGAGTCGGACGTAACCAAGGGGCTCATCTCGACGACTTCGCCGATCGGGCGCGGCCTGGTAGGAAAACAAGTAGGCGACGTGGCCTCTATCGTCACGCCAAACGGAAAGCGCGAGCTGGAAGTGCTCAAGCTCACCACCATTCACGACGAAGCCGGCGAAGACGCTGACGACGGCCCCGAGAAGTAACTAGGACGATTGGCATGACCTGGACCAGCGCGTTTGGCCGCGGTTGCGGCTGGCTTCTTGACCGCATTGTGCACGGCTTGGCGCTCACCCGCATCTCCCCGAATTTCCTCACCTTCATCGGCCTGGTCATCAACATCGCCGCTGCATTCCTCTTTGGTCATGCCAATGCCTCCAATGCCGGGCGCATGTTCTTCTACGCCGGCATGGTCATCTTCGGAGCCGGCATCTTTGACATGGTGGATGGCCGCGTGGCCCGGCGCAACAATCAGGTCACGGTCTTCGGGTCGTTTTTCGATTCCGTCATCGATCGCTACTCTGACGTAGTCCTCTTCTTCGGCCTGCTGGTCTACTACGGCCGCATCAATCGATTCAGATACGTCGTGCTGGTGGCCTTCGTCATGGTCACTTCGCTCATGGTCAGCTATACGCGCGCGCGGGCTGAAGCCCTCATCGGCCAATGCAAGGTGGGCTTCATGGAACGCCCCGAGCGTATCGTGCTGATCATTTTAGGCGCCCTCTTCAACCACTGGGGCGTGATGGCGCCCGTGCTGTGGATCCTGGCCGTGCTCTCCACCATCACGGTCATTCACCGCATCACCTATACCTACCAAAACACCAAGCACCTGGCTCCGCTCAGCACCCCTGGCCGCTGATTCGGGCACCACCCTGCATTTGCGTGCGCGTGCGTCGCCGCGTTCTCATCCACAAGGACCTAGCCCCAAAATGGCCCGGCCACTGGGGGCTGAGTGCACGACTGCTCGTGTCGAGTGTCGTCCACTGTCGCCTGCCGCAGCCTTCGCCGTCGAACCGGAGTGAGTGCACCTCTGCCTGGACCGGCATTGATCGCTTATTCATTTTGCAAGCGGCACCCGGAACCTGAAACTGGCTCCCTTTCCCAATGAACTTGACGCCTCGATGGACCCGCCGTGCGCGATAACAATGGCGCGAGCGATTGCCAGACCCATCCCTGAGCCCTTTCGGCTGGTTGTGCCTTGCTGCCCTCGATAGAACTTCTCGAAGATCAGGGGAAGATCCGTGGGGCTGATGCCTGGGCCGTTGTCTTCAACGCTGAACTCCAATTGCTCCTCGGTACATCGGCTGCGCAGCACGATTCTGCTTCCCGGAGGGGAATAGCGGGCTGAATTCTCCAGCAAATGCCGGAAGACGCGGCCCAGCAAGTGCGGATCGAACCACACGGGGATGTCGGGCTCGTCAACGCCAATCACGACGGGATGTCCGGCCAGCGTGGCGCGCGATTCCTCCACGACATGCTCGAGAAAGGCGCGGGCATGCTGAAGTACGACTCGCACTCGAACAATGTGAGCATCGATCTCAGCCATCTCCACGGCCTCGCCAATCAGCGCGTCAAGCCGCGCACTCTCCTCATCGACAATGGCGGTCAAGTCTTGTCGGCTGGCATCGTCGAGCCCTTCGCCCTGCAAAAGTGTGGTGGCGGCGGCGCGGATCGACGTGAGCGGAGTGCGGAGTTCGTGCGTTAGCGAGTCAAGAATCGCGGTGCGCAGTCGTTCGTTCTCCCTGACAGCTTCCATGCGTGCTGTGGCCTCGAGGGCGACGGCTCGCGTGAGCGCAATGGCTACCTGTGCCGCAACGGCGGTAGCGACCTCCCGGGTGAGCACGGAGGGGCGCCAGCCCAGTGCGCCAACCGGTCCGAGTCCGAGCATCAGCGCCAGAGCCGAGTACCCTTCCTCCTCAACCAGGGTTGGAGTCTCGTCTCCATTCAGATTGCGAAGGCGAATTTTCAGAGACTCCGCCGGCTCGCCCATGGATGAGACGAACCGGTCCTGATCGCGGAGATAAAGCACAACATCATCCAGGGCAAAGATGCGTTGGATGAGCCGCGGCAGGTCGCGCATCAGGCCGTCGGCGTCCTGGTGGAGCATCATCTCTTGGCTCAGCGTGTACAGGCGCTCTACGTCTTCGCGACGCTGCCCCGCCTGCTGGGCTTGATGGAGCGCGCGCTCGGCCACGCGGCCGGCCGCCACGGAAGTGGCCAGAAACGAGAACATGGCAACCCACTCCTGCGGCCCGGCCAGAGCAAAGGTGTGATAGGGAGGCAGAAAAAAATAATCGAACGAACCGGCGCAAAGAGCCGCGATGTAGAGCGAAAGGGCGATGCCTGCCTGTGTGGCGCACCAGACAACCAGCACCAGAAAGACCATGCCGGCGGTGGTCGCATTGACGCCGAGCCCGGCCAGCAGAGCCGTCGTCAGCGCCGCGGCAAGCGTACCGACCAACCAGCGAAAAGCTTCCCGCGAATGGCCGCGCAGTGTCATCGATCTCCCCACCGGAATGATACCGGTCCTGCACGATGATGTAATCTTCACGTGAAAGAAGCCCTCGATGCCGGCGAGAATTCTAGTGATCGATGACGAACCGCAGATCACGCGTGTGCTGCGCGCGTCGCTCTCTGCGCAGGGTTTTGATGTCAGGACCGCCAACGATCCCGAGGAAGGCATTCGCCTCTTTCGCGAATGGCCGCCGGACCTGCTCATCACTGACCTGATGATGCCCGGCATGACCGGGGTGGAAGTGTGCCGGGCCGTGCGCACCGCTTCATCAACACCGATCCTGGTGCTTTCTGTGCGCAGCCATGAGCGATCGAAGGTGGAAGCGCTCGACGCCGGGGCCGACGACTACGTGACCAAGCCCTTCGGCATTCAGGAGTTGCTGGCCCGCGTGCGCGCTCACCTGCGCCGCGCACCCGAGCGCACCGCCAAAGCTATCGAGACCGGTGACTTTGTTGTGGACCCGGAGGCGCACGCCATCACCGCGAACGGCAAGCCCATGCACCTGACGCCGAAAGAGTTTGACCTGCTTCTCCATCTGGCGCGCAATCCCGGCAAGGTGATGACCCACCGCGCCTTGTTGACCGCAGTTTGGGGTGCGCAGTCCGTGCATCAACCGGAGAATCTGCGCGTCTTTGTCGGCCAACTGCGCAAGAAGCTGGAAGCCCAGACCGGGAAGCAATATATCCAGACCGAGCCATGGGTCGGCTACCGTTTTGTCCCCGAAGGATGGATAGGAAGCTCGGAATCCTAGACCGGAGCGGCCCGAGCCTTACCCGGTTCGGGCCATCCTTACGTATTCTTTAGAAATCCCTTCCGCCGCCCCAACGCGCCCCAATCCAAAATCGTTCTTGAGCATGGAGTCAGGCACGCGCACAATGCGGCGGACCGGCAATATGCCCTGAAATGTGAGAGACCTCGATGCAAGATGCAACGATGCTTTTGTTCACGGTTGTCTTCTTCGCCCTGGCGTTTTTGTACGTCAAGGCCTGCCAGAAGTTGAGGTAGCGCCCATGCACACTGATTTCATCACCGCTATCGCTTTGCTTCTGTCTGTTCTTTTGCTGGGCTACCTGGCACTCACCCTGCTCTTCCCGGAGAAATTCTGACATGTCCGCCAATGGCTGGCTGCAGTTCGGCCTCTACTGCCTCGTCCTGCTGGCGACGGTTCGCCCGGTGGGCGCTTATCTCGCTCGAGTTTTTGAGGGAGAACGCACCTGGCTCGATCCGGTGCTGCGTCCCATCGAACGTCTCATCTACAGGCTCTCCGGCGTGAATGCGAGCGAGGAGATGAACTGGCGCGAGTACGCCTTTGCGATGCTCGGCTTCTCCGCCGTCAGCCTGTTCGTCACCTATCTGATCGAGCGGCTCCAGGCGCATCTGCCTTTCAACCCGCAAGGCATCGCCGCCGTCGGACCCGATCTGGCCTGGAACACCGCCGCCAGTTTTACCACCAACACCAACTGGCAGTTCTACACGCCTGAAACGACGATGAGCTATCTCACCGAGATGGCCGGTCTGGCCACCCACAACTTTTTCTCCGCTGCGGTGGGCATGGTAACCGCATTGGCGTTGATCCGCGGCATCAAGCGCACCGCTTCCGCCACTATCGGCAACTTCTGGGTGGACACAACGCGGACCTTGCTTTACGTGCTCCTTCCGGCCTCTTTGGTTTACGCGCTGCTGTTGGTCGCCCAGGGGGTTCCGCAAAACCTGCACGCATACACCACTGCGCACCCTCTTGAAGCGCCCGCGCAGACGCAGACCATTGCGCAAGGGCCGGTGGCCTCGCAGGAAGCGATCAAGATGCTGGGCACGAACGGCGGCGGATTCTTCAATGCCAACAGCGCCCACCCCTTTGAGAATCCCACGCCCTTCTCCAATTTCCTTCAGATACTGTCTATCTTCATCATCCCCGCAGGGTTCACTTACACGCTGGGGCGCATGACCGGCTCACCGGGTCACGGTTGGGCTGTGCTGGCCGCCATGTTCATTCTCTTTGCTGCTGGATTCACAGCCATCTACTGGGCTGAGTCGCAGCCGCACCCGTTGATCCACGGCGCAGCCCAGTCCCGCACTCTTACCGCGCCGGGCGGCAACATGGAGGGTAAAGAGGTTCGCAACGGCATCGCCGAATCGGCTCTCTTCGCCACTATCACCACCGATGCCAGTTGCGGCGCGGTCAACGCCATGCACGACAGCTTTACCCCGCTGGGTGGCATGGTGGTCCTCACGAACATCATGCTCGGTGAGGTCGTCTTCGGCGGCGTGGGCGCAGGCCTCTACGGCATTCTCATCTTCGTCGTCCTGTCCGTTTTCATCGCCGGCCTCATGGTGGGCCGCACACCTGAATACCTGGGCAAGAAGATTGAATCGTACGACGTCAAGATGTCGATGCTTTACGTACTCATCTTTCCGCTCATCATCCTCACGCTGACCGCCGCCTTCCTGCTCTCTCCCACCATCGGCTTGCCCGCCCTGACCAACCAGGGGCCGCATGGGCTGACAGAAATCCTCTACGCCTTTACCTCGGCTGTGGGAAATAACGGATCGGCCTTTGCCGGACTGAATGCGGCCGTGAATCCAACCACCCTGTGGTGGTACGACGTGGTTATGGGCTGGGCCATGCTCGGCGGACGGTTCCTGATGGCTATCCCCGTCTTCGCTCTGGCGGGCAACCTCGCCATGAAGAAGAGTGTTCCGCCCTCGCCCGGCACATTCCCGGTAAACACATCGCTGTTCACCTTGCTGCTGGTGGGCGTGATTCTGATTCTCGGCGCGCTCACCTTCTTCCCGGCGTTGAGCCTGGGGCCCATACTGGAGCACCTGCTGCTCAAGGCCGGTCAGGTTTTCTAACCGCATCAGCACAAGACGGAACGGACTGTCATGCTTGAAATGAAGAGCCTTTGGAATACGGAAATCATGGCCCAGGCGCTGCTGGATTCAGTGCGCAAGCTCGATCCGCGCGGCATGGTCAAGAACCCGGTGATGTTCGTGGTCGAAGTGGGCAGCGTCCTTACCACGGCGCTGCTGATCGACGACACTGTCCATCATCGCCCCGGCTTCGGCTTCAACCTGCAGATCACCCTCTGGCTGTGGTTCACAGTGCTGTTCGCCAACTTTGCCGAGGCCATGGCCGAAGGCCGCGGCAAGGCCCAGGCCGATACCCTGCGCAAAGCCAAGGGCGAGACCATTGCCCAGCGCTACACCGCCGACGGCCGCTTTGAAGACACTGCCAGCGGTCTGCTCCGCGCCGGAGACATCATTTACGTCCCCGCCGGCAAATACATTGCCGGCGACGGCGAGGTGATTGAAGGAGTGGCTTCAGTGGATGAGTCAGCCATTACCGGCGAATCGGCGCCCGTGATTCGCGAAGCCGGCGGAGACCGATCTGCCGTCACTGGCGGGACTAAAGTTTTATCGGACTGGATCAAGGTGCGCATCACCTCCAACCCCGGCGAGACCTTCCTCGATCGCATGATTGCGCTGGTGGAAGGCGCCACCCGCCAAAAGACCCCCAACGAGATTGCGCTCAGCATTCTGCTCTCCGGGCTCACCATCGTCTTTCTCCTCGCCGTGGTTACGCTGCAGCCCTTCGCCATCTACTCCAAGGCTCCGCAAACCGTCTTCGTGCTGGTTTCGCTGCTGGTCTGCCTCATTCCCACCACCATCGGCGGCCTGCTGTCGGCCATCGGCATCGCCGGCATGGATCGGCTGGTCCAATACAACGTGCTCGCCATGAGCGGGCGCGCCGTTGAAGCCGCCGGAGACGTGAACACGCTGCTCCTCGACAAGACCGGAACCATTACCCTGGGCAATCGCCAGGCCACGGAATTCCTGCCCGCCCCCGACGTGAGCCATGAGCGCCTGGCCAACGCCGCGCAGCTCTCGTCTCTTTCCGATGAAACCCCCGAGGGCCGATCAATCGTGATCCTGGCCAAGGAAAAGTACGGCCTGCGCGGTCGCGACCTTGGCGGCACTCACGCGGAGTTTGTGCCTTTTACCGCCCAGACCCGCATGAGCGGTATCGACCTGCCCGGAACCCGCATCCGCAAAGGCTCCGTCGACGCCATCTCCCGCTTCCTTGAGGAGCAGGGGGTACACCTTCCGCAGAAGGTGCGCGAACATGTGGAAGAGGTTGCCCGCATGGGCGGCACACCGCTCGTGGTTGCCGAGAATGCAACTGCGCTCGGCGTCATCCATCTCAAAGACATCGTCAAGGGCGGACTCAAGGAGCGCCTCGCCCGCCTCCGCGCCATGGGCATCCGCACCATCATGATCACCGGTGACAACCCGCTCACCGCCGCAGTCATCGCCCGCGAGGCCGGTGTCGACGACTTCCTGGCCGAGGCGAAGCCCAAGGACAAGATGGACCTGATCAAGCGCGAGCAGGGCAAGGGTAAGCTGGTCGCCATGACCGGAGACGGCACCAACGACGCACCCGCCCTCGCCCAGGCCGACGTAGGCGTAGCCATGAACTCCGGCACACAAGCTGCGAAGGAAGCCGGCAACATGGTTGACCTCGACTCCAACCCCACCAAGCTGATTGAGATTGTCGAAATCGGCAAGCAACTCCTCATGACCCGCGGCGCGCTCACCACCTTCAGCATCGCCAACGACGTGGCCAAATACTTCGCCATCATTCCCGCCATGTTCGCAGGCGTCTTTCCGGTGCTCAACGCACTCAACATCATGCACCTCGCCACGCCGCAGTCGGCCATTCTCTCAGCCGTCATCTTCAACGCGGTCATCATCGTCGCCCTTATCCCGCTGGCCCTCAAGGGCGTGAAATATGAACCCAGGCCAGCCGAGGCTTTACTGCGCCGCAACCTTCTCATCTACGGCGTCGGCGGCGTCCTCGTACCCTTCATCGGCATCAAGGCTATCGACATGTTCTTGATGGCTCTGCACCTGGCTTGATTTGCGGGACCATGCGCCCTGGGGAGATTGTTCATGCATTCAGTTTGGAAGACTTCAATTCGCTTTACGATCGTCACAACGCTTCTGCTGGGCCTGGGATACCCGCTTGCGGTCACCGGCATAGCACGCGCGCTGTTTCCACGCAAAGCGGCCGGCAGCCTCATCCTGAAAGATGGGCGGGTCATTGGCTCGGAACTGCTGGCTCAAAGCTTCACTGCCGATCGCTACTTTCATCCGCGCCCCTCGGCCGCGGGCAACGGATACGACGCAACCAACTCCGGCGGCTCGAACCTCGCCCAGTCCAACAAGGCGCTTGTTGAGCGCATCCAGGGCTCAATCGACAAACTCTCTGCCGAGAATCCCGGCACGCCTGTGCCCATCGACCTGGTCACCGCCTCCGGCTCCGGCCTCGACCCTGACATCACTCCGGACGCCGCGTTCTTCCAGGCGCCCCGCATCGCCAGAGCCCGTGACCTTAGTCAGGACCGCGTCCGGCAACTTATCCAGCAGCACATCACCGGCAGGCAACTCGGCCTGCTCGGAGAGCCTCGCGTCAATGTGCTGGACCTCAACATGGCCCTGGACAAGCTGACAAAGTAGATCGGGCGAGACTGAATCCAGTCCAGCGCACTCGACTCGCCCAGTTCGCCGGGAAGGCTCTGCCGTTTAACGAATTCAATTCTCTGTTTCGAGTATTCAGGTATTGACTCAAGCTCGTGTAGCCGTCGAATCAATGCTTCCCTTGTCTGCTCGTCCATTATCTGTGCGCGGGCCAACACTTTTTTGCTGTCCCTTTGTGAACATCGCTCATTCCACCCTTTCCTGTTGAAGCAGACAACGCGGCCACTGTTGCAACGGGAATGAAATCGCGGTAGGTACTCAAAACGAACACAAATTTCAGGCTGTAGTTCTGACGCTGCGATGGTTCCCGCAGTTGAGAGCCTGAGCGCATCTGCTGTTGCGGCAGATGCGCCAGAAATAAAGTTGTGGAAATCATTTTTAATGCTGTTGCAAGAGCCGGACAGTCAGCCCCGCCTTATTGAAACGGAATACAATCAAGGTGATGCTACGGTCAGATGAAAAGACGGCATGGACAGGGTTCCTAGCCGTCGCGCCACTATTCGCGGATGAAGCAATAGCGAGTTGGTCCGATGGTCCAGACCCGCCCGATGTTTTGTGTTCCGGTATACCTAGCAAGGCAATTGGCGTTGAACTCACCAAATGGGTAGAACACAATCAGGTGACTGCTGGCGCTGGCAGAGAACGACTGGAAAAGAGCTACCTAAAGATTATTTCCAGTGAGACGGAACCACGGCCAAATCACATAAGGCAAGTGCTTTTGTACGATAGGTCGTTGCGCATAGAACAGGCTGACAGAGTAGAGTTTCGGAATCAGTTGTACAGGTTCATTGCTGCTGAAAACGCCAAACCGTTACCGGAATTCCATCCCCATTTGCAAATCACAGCGGACTACTGGAAAACCGTTCGTAGCTGGTATGCACCGCAGGGCGCACCCGTAGATGATTTCAGTGGCTATCCATTGCTCGAAAAGTACCTTGAGAAAATTTGGATACATCCCCGCTTAAATAACAACCCGTCGCTTTTAGATGTTGAATGGATAGAGTTCGAGTTGCCCGGTGGTGCGTATACAGCGCAGTGGATGATGCAAGCTGTTGTTGATCGCGTTTATCAAAAGATTAACAAATATCAAAATGCAGATATTCGTTCCCAACACGCACTGAATGAGTTTGATTTGTTGTGCTTCTACTGTGATGAAGCGATGTTGCACAACACACCAATTCACAGCGTTGGATACGGGTTCCCACAATTAGCTGAACAGGTCAAACAGAAGTTGAGAACTGCCCCAAAAGTTTTTGACCGAATCTTTCTGTTCCATCCCTATGAAGTTCCAAAGGCTATTCAGGTCTATTGAAGTCTCCCGTTGCTTATTCGCTACCGTCTCCGGCCTGAATCACGCCGGGATGTTCTCTGGTAGCGCGGCGCTCTCTTCACTCCCTTGGGGCGGGGCGGATTGACGCGGCGCTTGTGCTCTGGCACGGAATAGTGCTCTTTGCCATCAACAACGGTTGTCTTCATTGGCAGGGCGCTGTTGCCGCACTTGAAACACTGGACTGTGCCTGTAGGCTCATCCGGTCCGTACACTACCTGCCCGCTGCCCTCGCAGCGAATCATCTTCGGTTGCGTCATGGCGTTACCTCCCATTGCCGGGAGTGAATCACGGAACATGCGGTAAGGCAATCAATTCCGTCCCGGCGAGTGAAAGTCCAAAGTGAAACCGCACAGTGCGGCCCTGAGTGCTCCAGTTTCACTTTACTTTCACTTGAATTCGGTTTGATTCGTCTAAGTTGTTGATTTATTTGGCGTCCCCGACGGGATTTGAACCCGTGTTATCGCCGTGAAAGCGGGTCCGGGGCCAAATTGCAGGGTTTGGCTGCATGGAGCAAGATTCGGAAATCGTCAATGCTGGCGCGGAGATTCGTTGCTTTCTCCCGGTGCAAGGTTTGCGTCCCGGTGGCAGGGTTTACCGGCCAAATTGTCACGATAGCGTCACGGTTTTTCCGCCCGTATTTGACGCGGGTTTCCGGCTGTTATCCGCCTGTCCCTCGCGCGCGCGTAGTCCTCGGCAAACTCATGCGCGCCTATCCCCGGCTACGCTCACGCGCGCCCGCGCGTACTCCTTTCAAAACCCCTCATCTCCCGTTCCGCCGGGGTGCAATTCCGGGTTCAGGCGGGACTTAACTATTTCCCCCGCTCACATATCCATTCGGATATAATCCTTCCATGAAGCCCTGCTATTTCCTCGGAGATTCGCTCGAAAGACTACGGGAGTTTCCGAAGGACGTGCAGCAGGACGCCGGTTATCAGTTGGAACTGGTGCAAGACGGGGAGCAGCCGGAGGACTTCAAGCCCATGCCGTCGATTGGCCGGGGAGTAGAAGAAATCAGGGTGCGGGATGACTCCGGCGCGTATCGAGTCATCTACACGGCGCGCATGGCGGATGCGGTTTATGTTCTCCATGCTTTCCAGAAGAAGACACAGGCCACGTCCAAGCGCGATCTGGACCTGGCAAAGCAGAGATTCCAGCAGCTTGAGAGGAAACGCCGATGAAGAAGCCGACAAAGTACGCCAGCGTTTGGGATGCGCTTGCCGACACTCCCGCCGAAGCCGCCAACCTCAAGGCGCGGGCGGACCTCATGCGCCAGATTACCGAGATCGTGAAGGAAAGCGGCTGGACGCAAGCCGAAGCCGCCCGGCAGTGCGGAATTACGCAGCCGCGCATGAACGATCTTCTGCGGGGTCGCATTTCCCGTTTCTCGCTCGATGCGCTGGTGAATATCGCCACGGCGATTGGCCGACGTGTGCGGGTGGATATTGTGGCTGCTTGAACCCTTGCGGTTCATGCAGCCAAAGGCAGTAACGCGGTTCCCAGTCTGCGCTCACGCGCGCCCGCGCGTACCGGTCTCGAAATACCCTCTCCTGCGCTTTTGGATTGCCTCAGTTAATTTTCTAGTTACCCTGCATTCGAACAATTGAGGCCATGCCATATGCGCCAGATTTCGCGCTCACGGATCACCGCACAGCAAAACGGTCCGCCTCCACGCTCACGCGCGCGCACGATCCGTCTGGCAAAATTCCGCCGATTACATGACTTGCCGGGCCTGAGCTTCCGATATAGCTCTCATGCCGCACGTCTGACACTCGAAGCTGTCGCCGTCTCTGTAGAGCGCATAGGACGCGCACGCCGGGCAGTGTGGAAAGTTTGCAGCGCGCCCACCCTGCCGTCGCAGCACGTCCAACACTTCAATCTTGCAGGCCGCGAGCACGCTCGTAAGGTGCCAAACTTCTGGTGGCAACTTATACCGGATGCGGTCTCCCTCAACAGCCAAAACTCCGCCGGACCTTATGATGGTGTCAACCGCCTCACGCGCCGTCATAACGCTCCCTCCATGTATTCGCCTGAACCGCTGGCCGCAACTGCTTCTGTACCCAAATCCCTGTCTACCCGCTTTGAAACCGCAACAGCCGCCACAATGCTGGATTGGCGCGCGTGTGAGCCACTTTCTACATCCGCAACATGGGAATTCGTGTTGCGCTTTGAAAATGCGGCTTCAGTCAATAATGACGCGGGTTGTGGCGGTGTGGCGGTTTGAGTTGGGGGTAACGGGCACAGACGCGCCCAAACGTCAGCAAAATCCTCTCGCCGATAGCCCTTGGGAGTGCCCGCCGTCGTGCGAATCGTCTGCGGGTGAATCCCGTACTTCTGCAATTGCCGGGCTAGCCCATTCGCGTTCAATCCCTGCCCGTGATTCCAGTCCACCCACGGCCTGCCTTCGATTCCGCAAAGACGTTCGGCCAAGGTTGCCGATGGAAGCCGGTCTGCATTCAGCTCATCGAAAATGGTGCGCACGTCGCGGAGCAGAATTACGCCAGTGGATTCGGTGTTGCCAGTGCGGGTAGCCCCGAAGATGGATTGCAAGGCCGCCGTGAGGAGTTGAGGCCATTCAGTACCGGCAAGGCAAGCAATGCACAGCAGCGGCTCGCTTATGTCCATCTGCCGTTGTCTAGGCCAGGAACATCCGGCGGTACGTTCATGCCTTGCAGCACCGGAGCAGCGCGGTCAGCCCATGCCTCCAGTTCACGGCGCAGCGGCTCCGCTTCGGTGTGAACGCGCTTGATGCGAAACGAGTCCACGCCCTCGGATGCGAGCTTGCGGCGCAGTTCGATGCGGATTGCCCGGCTTGCGACTGTCGGCCATAGCTCGCCAATGCCACTCAGAACCTTGGGGCAAAAGGTAGAAAAGTCCTCCACCTTGAATTCCCTGCCAACGCACCGGGTATAGGTTCCATGCTGTTCAAAACCGCCGTTCAGGATGCCTCGCAGGTCCTGTGCGCGTTCCCTGTCGGCTTGCAGCACCGCGTCCAATTCGTCAATTAGCAGTGTGGGCCGGATCGTGCTGACAATGCGCGCCAATGCAGCCGGACTCATGTTGTCGGTGTAGCGCGGCTCTCGCACGACCACCCGCAGCACCTGCAAGAGCGTCGATTTGCCGCACGATAGTTCTGCGGAACATACGTGAAGGTACGGAGTGACAGCCGCTGCATGAATCGTCCAGGTGTGCAAAATCCACGCGGCCATCACAATAGCCTGCTCGTTGCTCACCACCACATAGCGCCGTACCCAGTCCCGGCAGGCACGGAGCAACCGCGCAGTTTCGGGCGTCAATTCAGGGTAGGCCGTTTCCGGTGCGCTCATCACTCTGATTCCTCCGGGTCTCCTTGTCGCTTGTCGGACTTAGTAAAGACAGGCTGCTCCTGCCCGTAAAGCGGGCACCCGGAGTTGAGACACACCCAAATGCCCCGCACCAGGCGCAGATCGAATTCACACGCTCCGCAAGGGCGGAATCGGCGCGCTCACGATTGGCTCCCCACCCTGGGCCGGGTGTTCTCAGCGATCACGCGCCGAATCTCTGCAATCGGGATGAGCAGCTTTGCGCCCAGCTTGACGCTCGAAATCCTGCCTTCGTAGGCGTCTCTCCGCCAAGACCAACGGCTCCGCCCCGTCATGGTTTCCGCGCCCTGTACGCTCACGTATTCGGGTTCCACTTTTGCAATGACTGCCATGCGAAGTTACCTCCATACCAAAGGAGATATAATACTTTCGGACGGTTCAAAGCTGGATCTCCCTAGCATTCTTGTAGTCGATTCTGTCGATGGTACCCGCAAGATTATTTTTGCTCCAGAGAAAGGAGATCTGACCCAATTGGAGAAGGGATCATACAGCGTTCAACAAAGTGGCGAGGACTGCGTCGGAGCGGACGATTGCCATCCTTTTATTCTGAACGCAATTGAGCAAAATCCATAGCATTGAGGTTCGCCCATTTGCGGGGAGGGTCATTCGACGCACGTGGAGTGGCCCTTTCTACTATCCGGCTTGATATAGCTCCGCTCGGGATGAATCAGCGGGGGCAACTTACGCTCACCATATTGTGATGCGATATTTCTCTCCCTAGCTGCGGATAGTGACGGCAGCTCGTAAAGCACAATCGAACGCAACTGAATTATGATTCGAACAATGCTCGAACAACTTCGAATGCTGTCCGCCGCGATTCGAAAAGTGTACGAGCATTGTTTGGTGTTTCTTGGTGCACCCCTTCTCCTAAGCCGTCAGGCTTAGGGATGGTGTCTATCTCCAGAACGAGCGCAGCGAGAAGGCTTTTCAGAGCACATTGACGAAATGATGCTCGCAGAATCAGGCGGCTTTGACGGCAATCCGAGCGAAACGGGCGTGCGGCTTGGGTTTGACGACAATCTCCACATCCTGCCCAAGCGCACCAGAAAAAGCATCAGACGCTCAACGGAAAAGTCTTCCAGCTTGTAATGCAGCAGGGCGGAGACCTTCAGTTGATTGATACCGAGCGCAGTCGCTGGTAGTCGCTGTTCCTGCCTGAGTTGCTGGCGCTCGACAATCAAATTCAGGGCAGCTCCGAGCCGGGCCTTAATGTCGAGTTCCGCCGAATCTGGCCGGCCCATATCAGCAAACGCGTTGCCGCTGCTCCGGATGACTTGATCTGAGGTGCATTTGGCCATGTCATCCCCGTCACTTCCTTGAGTCCTGCTCAGAACGGCATCACTGCACAAGCCTCTTGCATTCGGAATTCGAACAGGGTTAGCGTCGGGTTGTGCTGACGATACGGGCCATGTCGGGCGGTGTTGGGTATGCCCAGAGGCATCTCGAACACAACGATTACTATGACGAGCATCGTCGTGTGCAAGGCGAGTGGCATGGGCGGGGAGCGGAGTTGCTCGGGCTTCGCGGCGAAGTAAAACGGGAGCAGTTCGAAGCTGTGCGCGAGGGACTGCACCCGGAAACGGGTGAGTTTCTCCGGCCTCGCCATAGCGCGGACCGCATCGGCGAGGATGGAAGCGAACAAAGCAAAGGACGGTCGCTCTACGATCTAACCTTTTCCGCACCGAAGTCGGTTTCAGTTCAAGCGCTCGTCGGTGGGGATGAGCGTCTGATAGCAGCCCATGACAAGGCTGTCCGAGAAGCACTTGCGGAGACTGAGAGCCATGCTGCCACGCGGGTTCGCCTGGACGGCGCAAACGATAATCGGTCAACGGCAAACTTGGTGGTTGCCTCGTACCGCCATGACACCAGCCGCGAACTCGATCCACAACTGCATACACACGCTGTCGCCGCCAATCTGACCTATGACGGCGCGGAGGGGCGCTGGAAAGCATTGCAAGCGTCCGGGCTGTACGAGCGCCGCGCGTATCTGACTGAAGTCTACCGAAACACACTGGCCCATGAGGTTCGAAGCCTCGGCTATGAGATTGAACCAAAGCGTGATTCCAGCGGCAGGGATCAAGGTTTTGAGATTCGAGGCGTCAGCGCGGATTTGCTTGAGACATACAGTCAACGCAGCGCGCAACGGGACGCTGCAATTGAGGAGTTCACGCAAGAACATGGCCGCAAACCGACTGACAATGAAGTCGCCGTGCTCGTGCGCGAAACACGCGCGGATAAGCTGGCCGAAATCACCACGGAACAGGTTCGTCAACAACAGCAGTCGCGGCTCTCCCCGGAAGAAGCCCACAGCTTAGAGCACCTGCGGAACAGCTCTCTGGAACGAAGCCGGGATGTATCGCGTGAAGTGTTCCCGCCTGCGGACTCCTTGCAACATGCTAAAGACCATCTTTTCGAGCGCCGTTCGGTGGTGAACGATCACGAGTTGCTGACCGAAGCCCTTCGACATGGACGTGGGCATGTTGATCTCGGCGAACTGCGCGGCACGCTGACAGCAGAACAGTCACAGGGGCGCTGATTCACGCTGGCGGTCGCCTCGCTACCCGCGAAAGCCTGGACAGAGAACAGCGGATTGTCGCCACAGTAAGCCAAGGCATGGACCGATACGGGCGGCTCGGGGGTGAGCCTGAATTTCATCCTGTCGAGCATTTGCGCGAAGAACAGAAGCTTGCCGTCCATCAGATTCTCGACTCGCGCGATTTTGCCGTCAATTTGCGCGGAGCTGCCGGATCTGGCAAGACGGCTACTCTTCAGGAAATCGACCGCAGCCTGCGCAAAGCTGGACGCGACGTGACTGCGGTTGCGCCGACCCGAAGCGCAGTGGAGGAACTGCACAAGGTAGGCTTTCGGGATGCGATGACCGTCTCCCGATTGCTTGAGGATGAAGCAGCGCAGTCAACGCTGCGCGGCAAGGTGCTGATCGTGGATGAGGCCGGCATGATCTCGGGCCGCCAGATGGAAGGAATTCTCAAGCTCGCGGAGCGAGAGCAGGCCCGCGTTCTCTTCTCCGGCGACACACGGCAGATTCAAAGCGTCGAAGCCTCCGATGCTCTGCGGGTTCTGGAGCGGGAATCGCAGATGAAGAGCATTTCTCTCACCGGCGTTCAACGCCAGACTCATGCGCGATACCGGGATGCCATTGAGACGCTGCGCCAGTCTCCCGAACAGGGATTCGAAAAACTGGAGCGGATGGGTGCGGTGCGCGAAGTCCCGTTTGTCGAGCGCTCCCATGCTGTCGCTGATCTGTATCGCGAGATGACAACTGATCCCGCGTGGCGGGTTCTCGTCGTCGCTCCGACGCATGAAGAAATAGAACGCGTCACGCGCGCAATTCGCACAGACCTTTCCCAACGTGGCAGACTCGGCGAAAGCGTAACAATGGATCGATACGTTCCGCTGCAATGGACCGAAGCACAGAAGCGCGATTTGTCAAACTATCGTAAGGGACAGGTTCTCCTGGTTCATCGCGCGGCGAAGGGCATGGATAAGCATGAGGCGCTGACCGTCAGCCGTGTCCAGCCCGATGCAATTGTGGCCCGCAATGCGCGGGGAGAGGAGAAGACCTTCACTCCAGCGCAGACCCGTTCGTTTTCCGTTCATGAGCAGCGGTCCATTGATGTGGCTCCCGGTGACCGGCTGCTGTTCACAGGTAATCGCCGGGATGCTGATTTCCGCGCCACGAATGGCGAACTGGTGAAGGTGCAGAGTTTGGACAGTGGGCGCATTCAGCTTGAGGATGGCCGCTCACTGCCGGCGAACTATCGCCAGTTCGACCACGGCTACGCCGTCACCGCCCATCGAAGCCAGGGTAAGACAGTGGATGGCGTAATCCTCTCAGCCGATACGATGAAGCAAGAGCTGTTCTACGTGGGGGCATCACGCGGCCGGAGTGAAATTGCCATCGTGACAAGTGATCGCGAACAATTGCGCGAATCACTCGGCATTTCTTCCGCGCGACCGTCTGCAACGGAATTGGTACGAGAGTTGAGCCGGACGCACGACCTGGAACCCGGCATCCAACATGCTCCGGCACAGAGTGTAAAGCTGCCGACTCAGCACCACGAAATCAGGATCGGCTATGAAATTGGCCTCGGGCTTTGACCGATTAACTCTTGAGACCGGCGGTCGGTTCTGGCCAGAGCATCAATCGTTCCTCGTTCGTTTTATCCCTGCTTTACTACTTTCACCTTGAACGACTCCAGCATCTCACGCCGCAAAATTGCATTGATACGCGACTGATAGCCTTTGCCATGAGCGCGCAGCCAGTGCAGCACATCGGAATCAATGCGCACGGTGGTTGAGGCTTTAGTAGGCCGGTAAAACGGGTTCCGCACAGCCTTCTTCCAGAAGTCCTCTTTCAATGGTGGAATATCGCTGTAGTCGATCTCGCTTTCCGGCTTGGCCCGGAGCGCCTTCAACTCAGCTTTCTGCGCTGCTGTTAGCGCAGGGGGATTAGACAGATCGATCTCATATTGAATCGTTTTCTTCTTCATAACGTCTCCTTTCCCTGCGGTTGGCATGTCTTGCCGAAATAATGCGGATAACTTCGATATCATCCTGTTCGCGCACGGTATGGGCCACCATCAGCATCAGCATCAGGACACCCTCGACAACCCCTATCGTCTGCCATCGCTCTTCGCCGCTTTCGATACGGTCTTGCTCTACGAGAGCATAGGGGTCGGCAAAGACGCGCGCCGCCGTCTGAAAGCTCACGCCGTGCTTTCGGAAGTTGCTGGCCGCTTTGGTGGGGTCCCATTCAAAGCGCGTCTTCACACATTTATGTTACTACATTTTCGTAGTTTTGTTTTTTACTGCCATCGCTCTTCGCCGCTCCGCGAAGTGGTTTCACATGGCTAGTCGCAATGTCGCTCCCGGCACAGTTTTTGCCGATTGAGCAGACACTGATGGAGGAAAAGATGACATCCCCGGATATTAGGATTGTTTGCCGAGGCGAAGAGGGCGGTGTCAAGGGTCACGACCGCGTAGCGGCGGCGCAACCGCCCTTGACACCGCCCGCGCCTCGGCTATGCTCTGTCTATCCGGGGAATGTCAGATGGGATTTGTCCAGCCCTTACTGCAAATTCGTTTCGATGATATGAAAATTATCTCTGTGCCGTTTGTTCCTTAAAGTGCCGTCAGAGTCGGTCCAGTTCCTTTGGCTCCGTTATAGTCGCTCTATTCCACTTCCCCGTTTTGATGAAACGCGAAAAAGCGCAATATGTAGGGATAGACATTGCAATAAGCACAATCCATAGTTATTCCAGGAGCGTGCGAACCATGTCCGATTCCCCCTATTCAATGGATAAATTCGAGCCGTTTCTTGATAGCGAGCAGGCGGCTTCCCTGGTCAAAGTCCATCCCAAGACTTTACAGCGATACGCAAGAACGGGCCGCGTGGCGGGTTACCGTCTGGGCAAACTCTGGCGCTTCCGCGCCTCCGATCTCGACCGCTGCCTTCCGCTCACGGTAAGCTCGGAGCAGCTATCCGTGCCGCCTCACAACCTTTGAAATGGAGAGGACAATGAGACGGACACGCTATCAACAGGGCAACCTCCAGCTTGTGGAACGGAAGCGCGGCCCGCGCGCCTGGGAGTACCGCTGGTACGAACCCATGGCCGATGGCAGTCGCAGACGCCGCAGTCTGGTCGTCGGAACTGTGGAACAGTATCCAAACGAGACGACGGCGAAACGGGCCGTTGCATCGCTTTTGGTCAACATCAACGCTGAGAGTCCACGCTTCAATCTCGAACCGATCAGTGTTCAGACGCTTGTCGAGCACTACACGGAGAAGGAACTGGGCGAAGACTCGAACAAAACCTTCGCAACCCGCGAAACGTACAAAGGCTACTTCAGAAAGTGGATTCTGCCTCGCTGGGGCGACTACCGCCTGAAGGATGTCAAATCGGTTGCCGTGGAAGAATGGCTGCGTTCACTCGATCTTTCCAACGGCAGCAAAGCAAAAATGCGAAACATCATGCACGCTGTCTTCAATCACGCGATCCGGTGGGAGTGGCACGAGAAGAATCCCATCACGCACGTGCGCCAAAGCGCCAAGCGGATGCAGATTCCCATTGTGCTGACGCCTGACGAGATGGACGAACTGCTGTTGCAGCTCGAAGAACCGACGCACACCGCTGTTCTTGTGGCGATGTTGACGGGCCTGCGCGTGAGTGAATTGCTCGCCCTCAAGTGGCAGGACATCGATTTCGAGAATTTCGAGATTCATGTCACCCGCTCGATCTCGCTTCAGCATGTGGGCGAGTGCAAGACCGAGGCTTCGCGCAAGCCGCTTCCGCTAGACGAGCGTCTGGCGGAAGCCTTGCAGCGGTGGCGTGCTTTATGTGCCTATCCGAGACAGCAGGATTGGGTGTTCGCCAGTCCGCACACCAATGGGACTCAACCCTACTGGCCGGGTACTCTGAACCGCTGGCACTTGCAGCCTGCGGTGAAGGCGGTCGGCATTAAGGGCAAGGTCGGCTGGCATACTTTTCGGCGCACCTTTGCGACTCTTCTCAAAGCGAATGGGGAGGATGTCAAGACGGTGCAGGAGCTATTGCGACATGCCAACATTCTGGTGACGATGAATCTTTACGCGCAGGCTGTAACCGATCTGAAGCGTAAAGCGCAAAGCCGGATCGTGGACATGCTGCTCGACAACGACGATGAAAAACAGAGCGCCACTGCTATTGGAACAAAACGGACGTACGAGAAAATCATTCAATCGCGTAAGTTATTGAAATGATTGGCGTCCCCGACGGGATTTGAACCCGTGTTATCGCCGTGAAAGGGCGGTGTCCTAGGCCGGGCTAGACGACGGGGACGCAAGGGTGAGTGGAAACCTGAGGTTAGCCGGACACGCCCATCTACGAGGCTATCAACTCACCGGAGTAGTGTCAAAGTTCCGTCCTTGTCGCCAGCCCTCTTTTGCTGCGCTTTTCTAACCCATTCCTGCCCCGCGGTGAGCTGGCTGAAGAAGACTGAATCCGTGGATGCCTTCGACGACCGGAAGAACTTTAACCTATTCGCTTTCCACGGTGAACAGGCATAATGCTGGCTTTTTCACGGCAACCGCACCCCTGCTAAGTTTTTTGCGACATTCGGGCTGAACCGGGCGTCAGATAAGAGCGTATCTGTTTCTGAAAATCGAATTGCCGGAAGCCGCCGCGGGATCGTAACCGGCCAGGCTTGCAAATTCTGCAACCCAGTCCTGCAGGTGATCCAGAACACCATGAAAGCAGCAAGCGAGGGATATTGCGTTGAAACGCATTTTTAGTATCTATTGTGCAGGCATTTTGACGTTGGCGGCGAGCGGCTGCCAGCAAAAGCAGGCTGATCCGGCGGCAGGCGCTCGCATGCAAGCCATGCCGGTGAAGACTTTCGCTGTGGTCCTTGCGCCGGTCGCGCAGAGCAGCCAGTACGTGGCCACCATCAAGTCGCGCCGCTCGGCTACCCTGCAGCCGCAGGTGAGCGGCCGGCTCACGCAGATTCTTGTTCGCTCAGGGGAGCGCGTCCGGTCCGGCCAGCCGATGATGTCGATTGACGCGCAGCCGCAACTGGCTACGGTGCAGGCCCAGCGCGCCACTGAGCAGCAGAAGAAAGCTCTGTTTGACTACAACGCCATTGAACTCGAGCGGCAACACAAACTCTTCGACGCAGGCGTCACCAGCCGCGACGCCTACGACCAGGAGCAGCAGGCTTACAACAATTCGAAGGCGGACTACGAGGCGGCAGTCGCACTGCGCAAAACCCAGGAAGAGCAGTTGGCCTACTACACCATCCGCGCGCCGTTCGACGGCATCGTGGGCGACATCCCGGTCCACGTGGGCGACTACGTCTCATCGAGCACCATGCTCACCACCGTGGACGAGGTGGGCGATCTGGAAGCCTATATTTATGTCCCCACCGACCGCGCCAGTCAGGTGCGCCTGGGGCTGAATGTTGAGATCTCAGACACCAACGGCAAGCTGCTGGACAAGACGCGCGTCGACTTTCTCTCACCCCAGGTGGACCCGACCCTGCAGGGAATTCTGGTCAAGGCTCCCGTGCACTCCTCTGAGGAAATCATGCGCAATGCGCAAATGGTCAAGGCCCGCGTCATCTGGAGCAGCGCGCCCATGGCTGTCATTCCTGTGCTGGCAGTTACCCGGCAGGGCGGCCAGAGCTTCGTCTTTGTCGCGCGCCAGGTGAACGGGCACATGGTTGCGGCGGAAACGCCTGTCACGCTCGGGGAGACGGTAGGGAACTCCTACTCGGTGCTCTCAGGTCTAAGCGCAGGCGACAACGTGATTGTGTCCAGCACGCAGTTTCTCGTCAATGGAATGCCGGTTCTTCCCCTGGGCGCCTGAGCGTGTCCGGCATCCGGTAGAACCACTTCGAAAGTGCATGAAGCAGAGCCGAGAAAGTCGCGCCTGCCTGCAGCACACAGGAAAGAAGGCTTCAATTGTTTGTTGATTTCTTCATTCGCCGGCCAGTCTTCGCCACGGTTTGCGCCCTTATGATCATCCTGGCTGGCGCCATCTCCATTCCCTCTCTGCCCATTTCCATGTACCCCAACCTGGCTCCGCCGATGGTCGGCGTCACCACCAATTACGTGGGCGCCAATGCAGACACCGTGGAAAAGGCCGTTACCATTCCCCTCGAAGAGTCCATCAACGGCGTCGAGGGCATGCGCTACATCAGCTCGTCCAGCACCAACAACGGCACCAGCGAAATCTCCGTCACCTTTCAGACCGGCTACGATCTCAACATCGCGGCCGTCGACGTGCAGAACCGCGTGGCCAGCGTGACCGGGCGCCTGCCCGCAGCGGTCAATGCAACCGGCATCAGCATCAGCAAGGCCAACAGCAACTTCGTCTTCGGCGCCGGCTTCTTCACCCGCGACGGACGCTACTCCAACGAGTTCATCTCTAACTATCTCGACGTCTACGTCAAAGACGCCCTCAAGCGCGTGCCCGGAGTGGGCGATGTGCAGATCTTCGGCGAGCGCAAATACGCCATGCGCGTCTGGCTCGACCCGGTCAAGCTCGCCGCGCAGGGTCTGACCGCGCTGGATGTGGTCAACGCACTGGCCGAGCAGAACGTTGAGATTCCCGCGGGTCAGCTGGGTCAGCCGCCCTCAGATTCCCGACAGACGTATCAGATCCCGGTCCGTGTCGTGGGCCGCCTCACAAGCCCGGTTGAGTTTGAAAAGATTATCGTCAAAAACAATGCCAACGGCGTCATTCTGCTCAAGGATATTGGGCACGCCGAGGTGGGCGCGGAGGACTACAGTTCGAGCCTCAAGTACAACGGGCACGCCGCACAGGGCATCGGTGTGCAACAGCTCTCCAACGCCAACGCGCTGGACGTGGATGCAAAGGCCAAGGCAGTCTTGAAGGATCTCTCCAAGAGCTTTCCGCCCGGCCTTGAATACGCTGTGGCCTTTGACTCCACCACCGTCGTGGGCGACTCCATTCGCGAAGTGATGGTCACCCTGGGCGAAGCGATCGCAATTGTCATCCTCGTCATCTTCCTCTTCCTGCTGGACTGGCGCGCTACGATCATTCCAGCCGTCACTATTCCGGTTTCGCTCATCGGAACCTTCGCGTTCATCAAGCTCTTCGGCTTCTCCATCAACTCGCTCACGCTCTTCGGCATCACGCTGGCCACGGGCCTCGTCGTCGATGACGCCATCGTGGTCATCGAGAATGTGCAGCGCCACATCGCCATGGAGCACTCTGACCCGCACGAAGCAACCTCCCGCGCCATGGGAGAAGTCACCAGCGCCGTCATCGCCACCTCCCTGGTGCTGATAGCCGTCTTCGTGCCGGTCTCGTTCTTCCCCGGCACCACGGGCATTCTTTACCGGCAGTTCTCGCTCACCATCGCTTTCTCCATTGCAATTTCAGCCTTCAACGCGCTCACGCTCTCTCCCGCTCTCTCGGCCCTTTTCCTGCGCGGAGAAGAGGCGCGCCCGCACCAGTTGGATTTTCTGCATATTCGCCCCATCTCTCGCGCCTTCGCCGCCTTCATCCACGGAGCCGACAGGTCCATTGAATGGCTGGCCAAGAGCTATGCCAAGGCTATTCACGTCGCCTTGAAACTGCGCTATCTTCTCCTGCTGGTCTTCGTCTGCGGCCTGGGCGCAACGGTGTGGACGTATCAGCGCGTTCCCACCGGCTTCATTCCCCAGGAGGATCAGGGCTTCCTGATGTGCATTGTGCAGGCGCCGCCCGGTTCATCGCTCGCTTACACCTCGGCCCTGGCCGACCGCGCGCAGGCCATCCTTTACAGCAATCACGACATCGCGGGCGCCTTCTCCGTGATGGGCTTCAGTTTTTCAGGTGGCGCGTCCAACCAGGGCATGATGTTCCTCAGCACAACGCCTGCTGACCAGCGGCGCGGCAAAGGTCACTCCGCGGCTGACATTGTGGCCGATCTTGCGCCCAAGCTGCAGAGCCTGATGTTTGCCCCCAATGGCGGCCTCGTTGCCATCATTCAGCCCCCCGCCGTCAACGGCGTGGGCAGCTTTGGCGGCTTTCAGTTCATGCTCCAGGACACCGGCGTCAACACACTCTCTGATCTGGACCGCGTGGCCCACCAGATTGTGAATGGCGCCCGGGCACGCAAAGACATCACAGGAATGCTCACCACCTTCTCCGCAAACGACCCGCAGGTGCTGGTTACCATCGACCGCGAAAAAGCCAAGGCCATGAACATTCCGCTTTCGCAGATCACCACAACGCTCGGCGTCTTCATGGGCTCGCAGTATGTCAACGACTTCGACTTCAACAACCGCACCTATCGCGTCTACGTGCAGGCCGATCAGCAATTCCGCAGGACGGCCAACGATCTGCACAGCTACTATGTGCGCTCTGACAGTGGCCAGATGGTGACGCTTGACAACCTGGTCACCGTCACTGAGAGCTCCGGCCCGCCCGTGATTTCGCACTACAACCTCTTCCGCTCCGTGGAGATCGATGGCTCACCCGCGCCCGGCTACAGCTCCGGCCAGGGCATTCAGGGCATGGAGGACCTGGCAAAGAAGGTCATGTTGCCCGGCATGAGATATGAATGGACCGGGCTCACACTCGATGAAATCGAATCCGGCGGCAAGGCCATGCTGATCTTTGGCCTCGGCATCCTGGTCGTCTACCTCACGCTCTCCGCGCAGTATGAGAGCTTCGCGCTGCCCTTCATCATCCTGCTTGCCGTGCCTATGGCTGTGCTGGGCGCGCTCGGCCTGGTTTCGCTGCGCGGCCTCTCCAACGACGTCTACTGCCAGATAGGCCTCGTCATGCTGATCGGCCTCTCCGCAAAGAACTCGATCCTCATCGTGGAGTTCGCCGAGCAGATGCGCCGCAAGGGCCGCTCCATTGCCGAAGCCGCCATTGAGGCCGCCGAATTGCGCCTGCGCCCCATTCTCATGACGTCCTTCGCCTTTATCCTCGGCGTGCTGCCGCTGGTCTTCGCCACCGGTGCGGGCGCGCTCGGACGCCGCTCCGTGGGAACCACCATCGTGGGCGGCATGTTGCTGTCCACCGTCCTCAACCTGTTCTTCATCCCCGTGCTCTATGTAATTCTCAGCAGGCTGCTCAGGCGCGGAGAAACGGCAGATACGCAACCCAGCGCTGCTTAGCCGTCTACGGCTTGTCGCGATGCGCAACAATGGAATCCTTGATGCGCGCATACACTTCGCTGGGAAGCACGCCGCGATCCAGCAATTCATTCTTCGCACGGTAGGGCCGGAAGCGCACGATGCGGCCGGCCCACGTGCGCGTCATCCCCGGAAGCTTCAGTAGATCGTCGACGCTCGCGCGGTTCAGATCAACGCGCACCTCCTGCGCCACAGCCGGCTTTGCTCCTGCATCGGCTTGTACTCGGGCCTGCATTTGAGCGGTTGCCTGCAACAGGGCTGCCACGCAGGCGCAGGACACCACCATCCTCGACGCCGCAACTTGCAGCCGCGCGCGCATAGCTGCATTCTCCAATGCTCCGCGACGAATCGCAACCCGCGTCGCAAAGAAATCCGGCGCAAGGGCCGGCAGTCGCGAATTTTTACGCATTTCAAGCACAAGTTTCCTGTAACAATGGAGTCATGGCAACGTCGTCCCCGAGCGGTCCATCACCGGACGTCAAAGCGTCTTCAACCATCCTTGACAAGACGCGGATTATTTCCATCGTAGTGCTGGCTACGCTTCTTAGCGTCTCGCTTCTCTTCGCGTGGACCACGCGCGATGCAATGGCGCACCTGCCCTTTTTGCCCGGAATGTCAAAAGGGCAGGCGCCTTCCACCAGGTCCGACCTCGTAGATACAAGTCCTTGGCAAACTGCTCAGGCGCTCGCCCCGTTAGCGGTCTCTTCCGAGGAGGCGGAGTTCGCCCGCGATGCCGAGCGCCTGGCAGACCACGATGTGGATCAGGCATTTGCCTGTGCGTTGCGCCTCGCCAGCCTCGACGCGCAGCACCGCACCCTTACTGGCAGAGCGCTTGATCTCTCCAACAGAATCGCTCAGCTTCATCAACTCATCCAGCAGGATCAGGCTCTCGTGCAGAGCCTCACCGCAAAGTCCGGTTCCACCTCTTCGTCCAAGTCGAGCGCAACGCCGGATGCCGGCAACGGGGATCTCGACGTCGCCAAGGCTCAGCTCGGGCTGGATACCGATGAGCTGACAGATGCCCAGCGCGATCTGGACCGCGTCTCCGGCGACAAAAGCATAGAGATCCAGGCTGAACTCGCGGAGCATGAAGCATCCATGCGCCAGTACGACAGCCAGGTGCAAAGCGGCACCCAGGTCGCCGTCGTCTCTCTCAAAAAGCACGGCACACTCGCCTCACGACTCGAAGCATGGTCCAGTCAAAGTGACCGTTATCAGTTGCTGCAGCAGGCCCTCAAGCAAACCCAGGCCGATATCGCGACGCTCATAGCGCAGCACAATGCACTGGAGGCCAAGGTCGATGCAAGTTCCGCCACAGGCGCGCACCAACCGGGGGATCATGCGTCGATGATGGCCAGCCTCAAGGATCATAGTGCCGAGCGCCAGATCCTGAGCATTTACGATGACCGCATCCAGACCAGCCAACAGCTCGCCCATGTCTACGCGAAGTGGTCTGCGCAAGTCCGGCTGCAGCATCGGATCATCTTGCACCTGATCCTCCAGTCCGTAGCACTCATCACCTTCATTGCTCTCTGCATGGTCCTTCTCGATGCTCTTGTCCGGCGCTTGCTTGCTCATCCCGCGCTCGACCGACGACAGATGCATACTCTCCGCAGCGTCCTCGAATTGAGTACGCAGGTCATCGGCGTGATCCTGATTCTGCTCGTCATCTTTGGAACTCCGCAGCAGACCACCACCATCCTCGGTCTCGCCACCGCCGGCATCACCATCGTCATGCAGGACTTCATCCTCGCCTTCCTGGGCTGGTTTGTCTTGATCGGCAAAAATGGCATTCACGTTGGAGACTGGGTGCAGATCAACGGCATCGGCGGTGAGGTGATTGACGTCGGCCTCATGAGCACAACCATGCTGGAAACCCTTGCCGATAAAGGCTTCCCGACTGGCCGTCGCACCAGTTTCATGAACGGCTTCGCTATCCGCGGACAATACTTCAACTTCTCCACCGCCGGCCAGTGGATGTGGGATGAAATTACCGTCAGCATTCCAGCTACGGATGACCTGCATGCAAAGGTCGATCACATCCTTCAGGTCGTGACCGAAGAGACGCAACAGAATGTGCACCAGGCCGAGATTGAGTGGCGCCAGGGAACCCGGGGCCACGGCATCAGCCGCATCGCTGCAACCCCGGTGGTCAACATGCATCCGACCTCTTCAGGCGTGGATGCCTCGGTCCGATACGTTACTCGCGCATCGGAACGTTTCGAAGTCCGCAACCGCCTCAACCAGCAAATCATCGAAGTTCTGCGCGAACAGCCCAGCGAAACATTAAAGACATCGATCTCGCAGACCGCGTCTGCCGGCAGTTCGCCAAATGCCGGTTGACACTGGCCCGCACGCGATACTACATTACTTGTAGACCCATGCAGAGCCACCGCCATCACGGTCATCACCATCATCATGGACATTCCATGACGGCGGACTGCACTGGACTGAATTAACCAGCCAGAGAGATCAGGATCCAAGCAAGCCCGCCGGCCATCAAGCCGCGGGCTTTTTGTTTGTGCGCGTAAACATTTCAACCTGTCACTACCAGAGGAGTCATGAGCGAAACAACTGCAACAATCGATTTTGAGAAGATGGATGGTTTGGTGCCCGGAATTGTCCAGGATGCGCGCACCGGCCAGGTCCTCATGCTGGGCTTTCTCAACCCCACCAGCTATGCAAAGACCCTGGAGTCGGGCTTTGTCACCTTCTGGAGCCGTACCCGTCAGAAGCTCTGGATGAAGGGCGAAACCAGCGGCAACCGTCTGCGCATCGTCTCAGCTTCGACAGACTGCGACAACGATACGCTGCTCTTTCGCGTCGAGGTGGAAGGCGATGGCCTCGTCTGTCATGAAGGCACGGTGAGCTGCTTTACACGCCCCATCGCAATCGAAGATCAGAAAGCGGAGGCGGCCCGTGGCTAACAACAAACTTCGACTCGGCTTGCCCAAGGGCAGCCTGCAGGATGCAACCATCGCCCTTTTCAGGCGCGCCGGCTGGAACATCTACGCCGATGGCCGCTCCTACTTTCCTTCCATCGACGACAGCGACATCGAATGCATGTTGATTCGCGCGCAGGAGATGGCCCGCTACGTCGATCACGGCGTCCTCGACGCGGGGCTCACCGGCATTGACTGGGTTGTCGAGAGCGGTCTTGACGTCACCAGCGTTACGACTCTCACTTATGCCAAGCAGAGCCGCCGCAAAGTGCGCTGGGTGCTCGCGGTGCCCGAGTCCAGCGGCTTTGAACGCGCCGAAGACCTCGAAGGCAAAATTATTGCCACCGAACTCGTCGAAGTCACCAAGCGCTACTTCGCGCAGAAGGGCGTAAACGTCAAAGTCGAGTTCAGCTGGGGCGCTACGGAAGTCAAGCCGCCTATGCTCGCGGACGCCATCGTCGAAGTCACTGAGACCGGAAGTTCGCTCAAGGCCAACCACCTCAAAATCATCGACACCGTGATGGAGAGCGAGACTCACCTGATCGCCGCCAAAGCAGCACTCGCCGACACATGGAAGCGCGAAAAGATTAACCAGATTGCTCTCATGCTGCGCGGAGCCATTGATGCACAATCACAGGTCGGCCTCATGCTCAACGTAAAGCGCGACGATCTCGACGAGGTTCTCGCCGTTCTCCCTGCGCTCAACTCGCCCACCGTCTCGCACCTCAGCAATTCTGAGTGGGTTGCGGTCAACACCATCGTTGAAGAGCGCGTAGCACGCGACGTTATTCCCAAGCTCAAGGCGGCGCGCGCCACAGGCATCGTCGAGTACCCGCTCAACAAAGTGGTGCTATAGGCGGAGACGAAAAATGAAGCTGATCCGAACCAAAGGACGCGGCGCTCGTGCGGCGGCGGAAACCATCGCCGCCCTCGAACAACGCGGCGGCGCGGCGCTGGACACCGTTCTGCCCGCCGTCCGCCGCATCGTCACCGATGTGCGCAAGCGCGGCGACCGCTCTCTTCTCAAATACGCCGCGCAATTCGATGGCCTCGCCGACTCTGCACAACTGCGCGTCACAAAGGACGAGATGGCAGCGGCCTGGGATGCAATCACACCCGCAATGCGGAAGGCCCTGTCCACGGCCGCAGCGCAGATTCGCGCCTTCGCCAAACGTCAGCTTCCCGCCTCGTGGAGCCGCGCCGCGCGCCCCGGCCTTGTCACCGGCCAGCTCGTGCGTCCCATTCCCTCAGTCGGCTGCTACGTGCCGAGCGGCCGCCATCCGCTGCCTTCCACGCTGCTCATGACCGTCATTCCCGCGCAGGTTGCCGGCGTCGAGCGCATCGTCGCCGTCTCCCCCAAACCCGCGCCGGAGACCCTCGCCGCCGCGCATATGCTCGGCATCACCGAGTTCTATCGCCTCGGCGGCGCGCACGCCGTCGCCGCCCTCGCCTACGGCACGCCCAGTCTGCCTCGCGTCAGCAAGATCGTCGGGCCCGGCAACCTCTACGTCACCGCCGCCAAGCACCTCGTCGCCTTTGACTGCGCCATCGACATGCTCGCCGGCCCTACCGAAATTCTTATCACCAGCGACACTGGCAACCCCGCCGACATGGCCTCCGACCTCGTCGCGCAGGCCGAGCACGATCCTGAGGCCCTCGCCATCTTCCTCACCACGCGCACCGACCTGGCCCGCGCCGTGCTCGCAGAGACAAAGCGCCAGAGCCGCGACAACCCCGTCGCGCGCGAGTCCCTTCGCCGCAACGGCCTCATCCTCGTTGCTGCCTCCGTTGAAGAAGCACGCGACCTCACCAACCGCATCGCCGCCGAGCACCTCACCGTCGACACCGCCGCCGATCTCGAATGGGTCCGCAACGCTGGCTCCGTCTTCGTCGGCCGCTGGTCTGCGCAGCCCATGGGCGACTACATCTCCGGGCCCAACCACACGCTGCCCACCGGCGGCATGGCCCGCGTCCGCGGCGGCCTCAGCGTCAACGACTTCGTCAAGCTCATCACCGTGCAGGAATACACTGCACAGGGTATGCGTGACCTCGGCCCGCACGCCGCGCTGCTCGCACAGGCAGAAGGCCTCACAGGCCACGCCAAATCGATCCGCACGCGATTGAATCCGAGGAGGCTCCGTGACTGACTCCGTATCCATTCGCCGGGCGCTGTCCTTGCGCATTGTGTACAAAGGGACAGGACGCCACCACCCTCTCCCCGCCTCTGTCATCCTGAGCGGAGCAGCGCGCCTTGTGCGCTGCGCAGTCGAAGGATCCGCGGTTGTTCTCGCATGCGCATCCACGCCATTTACTCAAAGGAGTTCCCGTTGACCGAATTCCTCACCACGATCTCTCCCGCACCCCGCGCCCGCGTCCGCGCCATGAAGGAGTATCACCCTCCGCTCGGCAGCCGTGACGCGCTCCGTCTCGACTTCAACGAGAACACGCTCGCCTGCTCGCCCAAAGTCCGCGAAGTGCTCGCCCGCATCTCCACAGGCGAGCTCACGCGCTACCCCGAGCGCGAACCCATCGAAGCCGTCGTCGCGTCCTATCTCGGCCTCGAACCCGCGCAGCTCGCGCTCACCAACGGCGTCGATGAAGCCATTCACGTCCTCTTTCAAGCCTTCCTCGACTCCGACGACGAGCTGCTTCTGGCCGTCCCCACCTACACCATGTATGAGGTCTACGCCTCATCCACTGACGCGCGTGTCGTCGCTGTGCAGGCTGCGAATGATTTTGCATTTCCTTTCGAGCCGCTCCGTACCGCCATCACCCCGCGCACGAAGATCATCGCCATCGCCAACCCCAACAGCCCCACAGGCTCCATCGTCTCGCGCGCGCAGATTCTCGAAATCGCCCGCAGCGCGCCGCAGGCGGTCATTCTCATCGATGAGGCCTATTACCACTTCCACGGCGAAACCGTCCTCGACCTCATCGGGAAAGTTCCGAATCTCATCGTCGCGCGCACCTTCTCCAAGGCCTACGGCCTCGCCGGCCTGCGCCTCGGTGTGCTCGCTGGGCCGGTCGAATTCATGCAGTGGATTCGCCGCGTTCTCTCGCCTTACAGCGTCAACTCCATCGCGCTCGCCTGCCTGCCCGCCGCGCTCGCCGATCAGCCCTACATCGACTGGTACACCGGCGAAGTCCTCGCCGCGCGCGCCGAATTTGAAGCCGCGCTCGACGCCGCGCATCTTCGCCGCTGGCCCAGCCACGCCAACTTCGTCCTCGTCGACATCGGCCCGCAGCACGCCGAGTTCACCCGCCGTATGCGCGACGCCGGCGTCCTCGTCCGCGACCGCTCCAGCGACCCCGGCTGCGACGGCTGTGTCCGCATCACGATCGGCACGCGCCAGCAGATGCAGCAGGCCGTCGAAGCCCTCAACACGACCATCGCCGCCCTCCGGGCCCACTGAGAGACATCATGAGCAAAGCACCCAAGTCCAAGCCGCGCACCGCCGCCTTCGAGCGCAACACCACTGAGACGAAGATCGCCATTCGCCTCACCCTTGAAGGCCAGGGCCGTTACAAGGTCTCCACCGGCATCCGCTTCTTCGATCACATGCTCGAGCTCTTCACGCGCCACGGCGCCTTCGATCTCGATCTCACCTGCAAGGGCGATCTCGACGTCGATCAGCACCACACCGTCGAAGACGTCGGCATCGCGCTCGGCGAAGCCTTCGACCGCGCCCTCGGCGACAAGCGCGGCATCCTCCGCGCCGGCTACTTCCTCATGCCCATGGATGAGACCCTCGCCATCGCCGCCGTCGACCTCAGCGGCCGCGCCGCCTTCGCCGTTGACACCAAGGTCCGCACGCGACTGGTCGGCGATCTCCAAACCGAGCTCGTGACGGATTTCTTCGAGGGCTTCGCCCGCGGCGCCCGCGCCAACGTCCACGTCAAAACCATGTACGGCCGCTCCAACCACCACAAGATTGAGGCCATCTTCAAGGCCTTCGCCCGCGCCCTTCGCGTCGCCTGCAGCCGTGACAAGCAGCTCGGCAAAATGCTGCCCTCCACGAAAGGCCTGCTCTGATGCGTGTAACCGTCATCGATTACAAAGCAGGAAATTTGACCTCTGTCCTCAAGGCCTTGCGCCACCTCGGTGCCGAGCCGACTGTCACGGACTCCGATCTCACTCTGGTCGAGCGCGCAGAACGCATCGTCCTTCCCGGTGTCGGCCACTTCCAGGCCACTGAGCGCCTCGACCGCACCGGCCTCACCGCCGTCATCCGCGCTGCCATTGCGCGCGGCGTCCCCTTCCTCGGCATCTGCGTCGGCATGCAATGGCTCTTCTCCGGATCAACGGAAGCGCCGCAGCAGCCCGGCCTCGCCGCGTTCCCTGAATCCTGCACGCGCTTCTCTGAAAGCAAGGAAAAAATTCCGCACGTGGGCTGGAACTCCCTCGATGTGCGCCCCGCATCGCGTCTCCTCGCAGGCGTCGAGCCCGGCGCGTTCGTCTACTTCACCCACTCCTACAAAGCCCCCGTCACCGCAGACACCGCCGCCGTCACCACCTACATCGAGCCCTTTGCTTCCGCCATCGAACGCGCCAATATCTTTGGCGCCCAGTTCCACCCGGAAAAATCCGGCGAGACCGGCCTTAAAATTCTTCGCAACTTTCTTGCCGTCGAACCGGAGGCCGCATGCTGACCAAGCGCATCATCGCCTGCCTCGATGTGCACGCCGGCCGCGTCGTCAAAGGTGTTCAGTTCGTGGACATTGTCGACGCCGGTGACCCTGCCGAGCTCGCCGCGCGCCACGCCCGCGAAGGCGCCGACGAGATCGTCCTCCTCGACATCACCGCCACGCACGAAGGCCGTGCCACTCTGCTCGACACCGTGCGCCGCGCGGCCCGCGAGCTCTTTGTCCCCTTCTGCGTCGGTGGCGGCATCCGCTCCGCGCGCGACGCCGAGCAGGTCTTCGACGCCGGCGCAGACAAGGTCAGCGTCAACTCCGCCGCCCTCGCCTATCCCGCACTCATCACCGCCATCGGCTCCAGCTTCGGCGCACAGGCCGTCGTCGTCGCCATCGACGCACGCCGCGATCCCGCCGCAGCCGACCCCATCCGCGATGCGCAGGTCCTCGTCCAGGGCGGCCGCAAAGTCACCGGCCGTCGCGTCGTCGAGTGGGCCTGCGAGGCTGAACAGCGCGGCGCCGGGGAGATCCTGCTCACCTCCATGGACTCCGACGGGACACGGGCGGGATTTGACTGCGAGCTCACCGCAGCCGTCAGCCAGGCCGTCTCCATCCCCGTTATCGCCTCCGGCGGCGCAGGCACCGTCGCACACTTTACCGATGTCTTCACCCGCGGCAAGGCCGACGCAGCTCTCGCCGCTTCCATCTTTCACTTCGGCGTCACCAGCTCGCGCGTCCTCAAGGCCGAGCTCGCCCAGGCCGGCATTCCCATGAGGATCCCATGCTGATTCCTTCCATTGACTTGCTCGGCGGCCGCATCGTGCAGCTTGTACAGGGCGAGAAACTCCGGCTCGCCTTCGACGACTTCGAATACTGGATCGAGAAGTTCTCGAAGTATCCTCTCGTCCAGCTCATCGATCTCGACGCCGCCATGCGCCAGGGAGACAACTCCGCACTCGTCGCGCAAATCGCCAGGCGCCTGCCAGTCCAGGCCGGCGGCGGCATCCACACCATCGACCGCGCCCGCCAGGTCCTCGACGCAGGCGCGCGGCGCGTCATCCTCGGCTCCGCACTCTTCTCCGCGGAAGGCGCGGTCAACACCGCCTTCGCTGCACAAATCTCCGCAGCCATCGGCGCCGACCGCATCGTCGCCGGCATCGACACCAAGGGCGGCCGCATCGCCGTCAAAGGGTGGAAGGCCCAGGTCGAGCTCACCCCTGACGACGCCATCCCACAACTCGAGCCGCATGTCGCCGCCTATCTCTACACGCATGTCGATGGCGAAGGCCTCATGCAGGGCTTCCCCCTTCCCGTCGCCGAGCGCCTGCGCAAGCTCACCAGGCGTCAGCTCATTGTCGCGGGCGGCATCCGCAGCCAGCAGGAGATCGATACGCTCCACACCATGCAGGTCGACGCCGTCGCCGGCATGGCCGTCTACACCAACCTCCTTGCTGTTTAGCACGGGAGTAATGTGCCCACCGCGCTTCCTTACGAGCTCTTTGTGTCCAATCCGTTATGCTGAAAACGACACTCAGTATCGATACCGATCAGAAGGAACAGTCAGGCCATGACGATCAAGCGCGGTGGAATCCGGCTCGCAAAGCGGCTGGACGAAGTTGGATTTTCTGATATTGTGCAGATCCGGAATAAGGTGATGGCCATGCGCGCCGAAGGCCTGCAGGTCCACGCGCTCCACGGCGGCGAACCGTATTTCGAAACGCCGGAGCCCATCAAGTACGCTGCCATTCGGGCACTCGTCGAGAATCAGACGCATTACGCGCCTTCCTCCGGTATTCCCGCACTGCGCGCCGCTCTCGTTGAAAAGCTCGCACGCAAAAACAGGATTCGCGTCACCACCGACGAGGTCATCGTCACTGGCGGCGGCTCGCAGGCCCTTTACGCGGCCTTTCAGTCCGTTCTCGACCCCGGCGATGACGCGCTCGTCTTCTCGCCGTACTGGACGCCCATCGGCGATCTCGTCACGGGAACGCAGGCCCGTCCCCTGCTTGTGCCCACCATCACCGCCCGCCGCAATGGCATCCGCCGCACCCTCGAGCAATTCTCCACGCCAAAAACGCGCGCCATCTACTACAACACGCCGCAGAATCCCAGCGGCCTCGTCTTCACTCGTGCGGAAGCCGAAGAGGTCGCCGCCTTCGCCATCGAGCGCGATCTCATCGTCATCGCCGACGAAGCCTATGAGGATCTCGTCTACGACGGCGAGCACGTCTCCATCGCGTCGCTCCCCGGCATGGAGGAGCGTACCATCACCTGCTTCACCTTCTCCAAGACCTTCGCCATGACCGGTTGGCGCGCTGGCTATGCCGTCGCCAAAGAGCCTTTCATGACGGCTCTGCGCAAGATCGTTCTCTACTCCACCAACGGCGTCGCCACGCCGGTGCAGCACGCCATGCTCTACGCGCTCAAAATTACCGATAGCGAGCACGTGTGGCGCCGCCAGGAGTATCGCAAACGCCGCGACCTGCTCGTCAAAGCGCTCAATGAGGTCGGTCTCGAGTGCGACCCGCCCGCGGGAGCCTTCTACGCATTCCCGAACGTCGCGAAGATCCACAAGAACAGCCGCACCGCCGCGCAGATTCTGCTCGAAAAGGCGCACATCGCCACCATACCCGGCTCTGTCTTCGGCGCGCAGGGCGAAGGCCATCTGCGCTTCGGTTACGCCATCACGATTCCTGAGATCGAGGCCTGCGTCGAAGCGCTCCGCGCCTTTCTTGCCTAAAGCAAAACAGGAGACGGCATGTCCTGAGCCAGCTCCCCCGAGTTGGCACGACCATCAGGGAGCGCCTACCCACATTGGACTTTGCTAATCTACATCATCTCTGGTCTTGCTCTTAAGCCTTGTCTCTGCGTCTCGCTTCGCCAATCGCGCGGCTCGTCTCCACGCGCGCCGCGCGCAGCAGCCGCGCAAGCTGCTTCAGATGCAGCAGCACAGCATACGCGCGCAGAATCTCTGCCTGCGAGAAATTCAACCCTTGCAGCCGCACCTCGGCCATCCGCGCATCCAGTGCGGCAATGTCGCCCTCCAGGTCAATCTCCTTCGGCGCGATGTGAAACTGCCATCGGTGAGCGCAATGGGCCACGTAGTGAAATCCCGTGCGGATATCCACCACCAGCTTCCCAAGCTCCGGCTCAAGGTGCAGCGCGTATCCATCCTCGCTGCTGTCCTTCACCGCCAGCTCCAGCGCGGTCAGCGCATCCATCAGAGACCGCCCAAACTGCGCCAGCATGTTCAGCCCTTCGCGCCAGCCCGGCCCTCCGGATGGCTCGCTCCGTGCCGCCTCCAGCAGCTCGTTGTTGCCTGCGAGCATGGCCATCGCATCCTCGCGCACTTCGTTCAGATGCTCCGGCGTCTTTCCGCGGAATCCCTGTAGAATCGCTTCAAAATATGCGCTCAGCACCAGCAGTTCCTGCGCCAGCCCGTCGCGTAGCCGCAGCCGCGCGCGGTCCGGAAAAATCAGCGTAGCAACGCCCAGCGCCACCACAATTCCAAGCGCCACCTGGCCCACCCGGTCCAGCGCAACCGTCCAGTGCGAGCCGCCATGCTGCACCAGCATCACGATCGTTGTCGTCACTCCGGCCAGTCGCGAGCTGCTCCTGAACCCGAGCAGTCCGCAGATCGTAATGGCCAGAATCACCGCCGCCAGATAATTCCACGGCAGCGCGCCCACAAACGAAAACCCAAAGCCCAGCACCGCGCCGATCAGCGTGCCCAGCAGCCGATCGCGTGAAGCCGTAATCGTCGCGCCAAAGTTCGACTGCAGCACGATGATGGCGCTGATCGCGCCCCAGTAACCATCGTGCAGGCCGAACCGTATCGCCAGCCACCAGCACAATCCCGCCGCCAGCGCTGTTTTCGTTGCGTGAATCAGCAATCTCCGATGCTCCCGGCTCATCCAGCGCGGCTTGCCCTCGGGCTCCACGCCCAGCTTAACCGCAAGCTGCTGCTGCGACCAGGTTTTCGGTGTCATCAGGCGCATAACCGGTTCACCTTCAGGGATGTCTGTTGATTACGCTATCGTGATGCATCCCTGCAATGCAGTGACAATTCTCACCCCCTTGCTGCAACGTTCTGCATCAACCACGTTTACCGCTGCTTCCCGCGTCGGTCCCTCCGCTCAAACTGCGGGATTTCGCGCAAGGCCTGCGTGTAGCATAGGGGCAGGCGACAACACGCCGTGGTGCTTATGCTACGAGTAGGATACCCAGCTGTGCTGCAGCGCGAACTCTTCAGCGACTTTCCGCCCGATGTCGAGCTGCTCCCCCTGTCAGAGAAGATGGGCCACGACACAGAGATTGATGTCTGGATTCCGGACCCTTATCCAACCCGCGCCATGCGCGTCTGGCCGCAGTTGCGCGGGGTCCGGCTCGTCCTTTCTCTCATGGCCGGCACGGAGTGGATTCCCGCCACCGTTGGGCCGCACGTCACCATCTGCAATGCACATGGAGCGCACAACATCTCCACGGCGGAGTGGACCCTTTCCGCAATCCTCGCAATGCTCAAGTACTTTCCACTCTACCTGGACATACAACGCTCCGGCGTGTGGAAGCGCCGATTTGAAGCCACCGCACACTATGCACGCGTCACAGGCGATACCCGCTCCCTCTATCCGCCCGTAATGCTGGAAGAGCTCACCGGCAAAACCGTCCTGTTGATCGGCTATGGCGCCATCGGCAAGGAGATCGAGCGAATGCTCGCGCCTTTCCATGTCGACCTTCTTCGCGTCGCACGCACTGCGCGCACCGAGCCCCCCGTTCATCCTGTAGAAGAGCTGGAGGACCTGTTGCCCAAAGCCGATGTCATCGTACTCATTCTTCCGCTCACTAAAGAGTCCCACGGCCTCATCGGTACTCGCCAGTTCGCGCTCATGCGCCAGGGCGCTTTGCTGGTGAACGCCGCGCGCGGACCGGTGGTGCAGACGGATGCTCTTGTTGAGGCCCTGCAGGCCTGCCATGTGCGCGCCGCGCTCGACGTCACTGACCCGGAGCCGCTGCCCGACGGCCACCCATTGTGGAGCTGCCCCAACCTGCTCATCACGCCTCACATCGGCGGTTCAAGCCCGCAGTTTGCGCCGCGCTCCCTCAAAACCGCGTCCGACGAGCTGCGCCGCTACATCGCTGGAGAGCCGCTGCGCAACGCAGTGCAACTCGCCGTCTGAGCCGCCTGCTCGGCACGCCGCCAGTCGCGCAAGCCCAATACAGCAAGCCCCACAAGTGCCGCATACAACAGCGCCGTCGCACGCAGGTCTTTGTAAAGATACTCGCCGATGTAGACGATGTTCACCGCAATCCACAGCCACCAGTTGGCCGTGTGCTTCCGCGCCTGCCACCAGCTCGCCACCAGGCTGTAGCTCGTCAGCGCCGCGTCCACAAACGGCAGCGCAGCATGCAGCCGCTTCGCAATCTCGCCCAGCACCACGCTGCCCACCGCACCCACAGCCAGCGCCACCAGCAGCGCCGTCATCGTCAGCGGCTCCACGCGCACTTCGCCATCCTCGCGCACGCCGCGCCACCAGTGCCACCATCCATACAGCGTGAACACCACAAAGAACACCTGCAGCAGCGCATCCGAGAGCAGCCTAGCTTGATAAAAGACCACCAGATAGATCACGTCCGCCGCCAGCACAATCGGCCAGCACAGCAGCATGCGCCGCGTCGTTAGCCAGATGCCCACCAGCGTCGTCACCGTCCCCGCAATCTCCAGCCCGTGCGTTGTGAGGTATTGCATCAGCAGCGTCCCACTCATGCGCGCCCCGCTCCCTGCGCGCTCATCCGGCGTCGCTCCGCCCAACGCCGCAGCCCGTCCAGCATCCGCGCGCCGGCCGCGCCGCGAAACCACCGTGCGTGCCCCACCAGATAATCCCAGCTCGCCAGCCGCGCCTTCTCGCGTGAACGCAGCACACCCAGAAAATAATCCGCCTCCGTCAACGCAAACTCTGCATGACACAGCGCCATCATCGGCGCCAGCGCCGCTGCCTCTGCATCCGTCAACGGCCGCGTCTCTTCGTAGCCCTCCAACAGCGCCGCCGCGTGATCCATCTGCACAGTCACCGCATCTGGCGCATCTGGATTGGTCATCAGCGCCAGCCACCCCACGCAATTCCGCTCAACCGCCTGCGCCAGGTCGTTCACCGCAGTTGTCCTATCCGCCAATCCAAAATCAATCACCGCCGTCGCCTGCGCATCCTCGCTCGCGCCGCTCCAG
Source organism: Acidobacteriota bacterium (assembly GCA_021805025.1). GTDB lineage: Bacteria > Acidobacteriota > Terriglobia > Terriglobales > Acidobacteriaceae > Telmatobacter. Next base: position 3,272 of record JAJZGF010000006.1, on the reverse strand, counting down.
AACAGGTTCGAGGCATGCAGATCGTTGTGCGTCCACAGCGGCTTCAACTCCTTGAGCAGCGGCCGCAGCTCCGCATGAAACGGCTCCAGCAGCTCCAGCGCCGCATCACAGTGTTTGCGCGTTTCCTCGTCACCGCACAACGACTTTCGCGCGCGCAGATATTTCTCCATCGCCTTCTGCGCATCCTGCGACGCAAAAATCGTGAAGCTCGCCACCAGCGGCCTCGCCTTGCGCGCCGGTGCGTCGAGTCCCTCCGCCGCAAGGTGCAGGCGCGCCAGCTCTTGTCCTGCCGAGCGCGCATGAGCCGCGGAGCGAAACGGCGTCCACGAGATTGCGTCTTCATACAGGTCCACACCCCGCGGCGTCTCATGCACCTCGTAGGTCGACGCGCCGCCTTCCACCGCCGTTGCATCGCGCTCTGTCGTCAGCACTCGCGGCACTGCAGCGCCCTGCTTCCGCAGGTGAGCCATGAAGAGATGTTCCTCTGCCAATCCTTCAGCGTCGCGCACCGTGCGGGAATGCCGTTTTACGAAGACACGCTCGCTCCCCACGGCAACTACGCTGGCTGAGGAAAAGGGACGCGGACTGAAAGACAGAATCTCCAAAGGCTCCGCGCATTCCGGATAGTGCGCAAGGACCGCACGCACCTCCGTCAGCGTAAGCGGCGGCCAGTCCGGCTCCACCAACGTTCCATCCATTCCATGCGCCTTGGCCGATTGCCCCATTTCGAATCGCGTCCTTGTCTTCCCTGCGTCGCACCCAACTCAGAAAGTGTAGCGGGCAGAGAGCCGCACTGTCGCCGGCGCTCCCAGATGAATAAACGTGTCTCCGTAGCTTGCGCCCGTGTCCTTCCAGTAGCGCTTGTTCAAAATGTTGTCTGCGTATAACCGGAAGGACACTCGTCCGCTCTCGCCCCCTGGCGCATAGCGCGCGCCCAGGTTGAACAGGTTGTAGCCGCCCACACTCACCAGATCATCGCGCGTTGCATCCTTGCGGCTCGTATAACTCCAGCCCGGCATCAGGTGCAGTCCGCCCAAATGCGGCAGCACCATGTCGGCAAACAGCGTCGCATGTACACGCGGTACGTTGATCACCTGCTTGTTGTCAAAGGCCGCCGTGCCCGTGTTCGTTGAGGTTGCCTCAATCGCCATCATAGAGGCAGTCAGTTGCACCCAGTTTGCCGCCTTGCCCTGTGCCGTGAACTCCGCACCATCATGCGTCTCGTGCCCCTGCGACTCAAAGCACAAATCCCCCGGATTCACCGTCCCCGTGCAGAACGCATCCGGCCCCTGAATCACCCGCGGATAAAAGAACGGCTGCCGCATCCGGAAAACATCCGCGGTCAGCAGGATCGTGTGCTCGTACTTCACGCCAATCTCCGACTGCCGCGTGTTGTAGGGATCGAGAAACACATACGGGTTGTCTACCCACCACGGCGCCTGCGGACCCAACGACAGCAGCACGCCATAGTTGCCATACAGCGTCACATCGCTCATCGGCGAGTAGGTCACCGCATACTGCGGCAGCCACAGCGTCCGCGCGGCTGTGTAATTGATGTCCGTTACCCGCGCAAAGCGCCCTCCAGCCAGCAGAGTCACACCGCCCGGCAGGTGAATGCGGTCCTGCATAATCCCCGACGCCTGATGGTTGAAATCCGACAGCGTCGACGGCCCCGCATGTTGCACCGGACTCTCAATCGGATACGGAGTGTCGGGCTGATAGATGTTTTCAACGCCAATCGCCGTATACACAATCGTCGGCGACAGATCCACCAGCCGATGGAACAACTCCCCGCCGCCCACCACATCGTGCGTCAGCCAGCCCGTCGTAAAGTGCCCCTGCGCCAACGCCTCTCCATCCGCGTCAAGCCACAACTCGCCGGGGCTGCGATAGTCATAGATCTCGTAGCTCCCATCCGGGCAGAAGAAGTACGCCGGCGCATTCGGACACAGCGAATTCCCATTCGCATCCAGCGCCGCGCCATACGGCCAGATCACATTATCGTCAATCAGCGAGTGGCTGTATTCGCCCGCCACCCGCGCTGACCACTTTGCATTGAAGGAATGCTCCAGCCGCGCTCCCGCATTGAACGCATCGAACGTATTCGGCTTGTCCCACGGCTGAAACCCCAGCATCACCGAAGGATACACAGGCGATGGCACCGTCGTTCCGCCCAGCAGTTGATACCCAGCCTCCGAGCGCTGCACGCGATGCTGATATTCAAAGTCCGTATAGGCTTTCGTCTTTTCGTCGAGCTTCCAAGACGTGTCCAACGCGCCCACCCCGCGCCATCCGTTCGCGTGCTGCACGTAGGTGTGCATGTTCTCGCCTGCTATATTCAGCCGCAGGCCCGGTTCGTAGCGCGTATGAAAGATATGCCCCGCGTCCAGCGCGCCATACGATGTGCCGCGATGGTCTGTCGCCAGATCCAGAGCCGGCTGCTGTCCCGCATGTGGCTCTTTGGTCACGTAATTGATCAGCCCGCCCGCCGATGCCACTCCGCTCTCCACGCCTGCAATACCCTTCAGAATTTCCACGCTCTGCTTGTTCTCGAGCGGCACATCCTGGTCGCCGGAGATAGTCATCCCGTTGATCGCCAGGCCCGTCGCCAGATCAATCGGAAACCCGCGAATCTCGAAATCACCGTAGTAGCCCACCGGCGCATAGTCCTCGCCCACCGAGGCATCGTTCTTCACCACGTCTGAGAGCACGCGCGCCATCTGGTCGTTCAGCACCGCACGCGTCACAGAGGTCACCGCCAGCGGCGTATCGATCAGCAGTGTTCCATCCATACTGCCCACCGTCGTCGCGCCGGAGACGTAGTCATCCTTCACCTCCTCATGCACTTCGACCGTCGTCGTAACCCGCTGCGGAATTCGCGCGCCCGCGGCCTTGGCCGGAGTTTGTGCGGGGACGGGCTTCACGGTCGTCTGGTTCTGCCCCGCGAGGGCCAGCGGCGCCGCAGCAGCAGAGACCAGCGCAACCCGCAACGCCGCGGCGCGGCATGCACGCACAAAAGTGAATGACTGAGACTGACCGGTTGGATAGGTGCCGCTCTTCGCTGCGGCAGTGGACGCTTGCATATCTTCCCCTCATTTCAACTTGCTGAAACAGGAGAACTCGCGCGTCGATTGAAGGAAGGCCACTTACTCTGGAAACTTCCCACGCCGGTATTATCCGGATCGGGTTCGAGGGTATTTCTCAGCCCCGCACCGCGGAGCACCCCTGTTTCAATACTCAAATTGAAACACTCCCCGCACCGGATTGCAAAT
>JAJZGF010000057.1 GCA_021805025.1 Acidobacteriota bacterium | reverse complement strand
CGTCAGTTCCCAATCAGGGCGAAGGCGCTATGGGAGGTCGCGGTTGGAAGCCTGCGCCGCGCTCCCGTTGTTCTTTGATCGCTTCGTCGCGTTGCGCTTCAACCAAAGTGCGGGTCAGGTGCGCCTCCTCTTCGGCTTTGGACCGCAGCCCAATCCGCGCATAAACCTGGCTCAACTGGTAGTGGGCAGGAGCGAATTGCGGATTCAACTGAACGACGTGGATGAATGCGTCGCGGGCCTTGGGCCAGTCTTGTTGCGACGCATAAACCTTGCCCAGTTCAAAGAACGGTTCAGGAGAGCTGGGCTGCAGTTTTGCTGCATTTTCGAGCGCGAGAATCGCCTCCTGCTCGCGACCAAGGCGGCTGGCTAACAATCCAAAGTAATACTCCAAAAGATAGTGACCGGGCAGCCTTTTGCGCGCCGCTTCAAGGATGCGAATGGCCTCAAGGTCGTTGGCCTGGCGGGCATAGGTCTGCGCAAGACCAACATAGGCGGTATCGAGCTGAGGATCGATCTCGAGTGTCGATTGAAATGCGTCGCGCGCTGCGGCGTAGTTCCCTTTCACCATTTCAATCGCGCCCAGCCGCAGTTGAAGTGGCGCCGTCGAGGAGGTTTCTCCGAGGCCGGTCTGGACAACCTGAATTGCCTCGTCGTAGCGGTCCATGTCCATCAGCAAACGTGTGTAATCGAGCGTTCTGTCGGGGTTGGATGGATCGGCCACAAGGGCAGCGCGATAGGCTTCCAGCGCCTCAGGCATCTTTTGCTGCATCTCCAATGCCGAGCCAAGAAACATGAGCACATCGGCATTCGCTGGCCGCTCGTTGTGCAACGCAGTCAGGAGCGTCGAGGCCTCGGGTGACTGGCCGTCATACAGCAATGCGAGTGCCAGGTTATAGCGGCTCTCCCATGTCGGATTGAGCGACGCAATTCGTCGGAAACAGTGGACAGACTCAGCATAAAGTGCATGTTGGCTGAGAAGAATCGCGATCTGATATTCCCGTTCCGGCGAAATCTGGTTGGCATTTTCCAATTGCTCAATACGGCCGGCGGCCTCGTTTGCATGCCCCGTGCGAATCTCTGCTTCTGCCAGTCTCGCACCGGCCTCCGGATCGTTGTCGACCAACTTCCCTGCACGAGAGGCTTCCACGAGCGCGTCCGCATCATTGTTCGTGGCGAACGCAAGCAGCAAAAGATAGAAATGGGCAAACTCGTCGTTGGGATCCAGGCGGGATGCTTCGCGCAACTCAGATTCCGCGTGGACGTAATCCTTCAGATTAAAAAGATTGAAACCTAGATTCCTATGCGGCGCCGCCTGCGAGGGCTCAAGGCGGATTGCACTGCGATAATGGTTGTCGGCTTTCTCGATATGACCGAGCTTGGTCTCGGTGATTCCTAGAAGATTTTCAATTGTGGCATTCTGAGGTGCAATGCGATGCGCCTGCTCAAGCTTGACCAGTGCCTGATCGAAGTGGCCTTCACGAATCTGCTGCACACCCTCGTCCATCGCTGTAGATTGCGCATTCAACGAAGAGACGCCGGCAATGAAAAGAAGCGCAAACGCGACTGCTCGATACTGGATCATCGTTTGACTCTCTCGTTTGCGGCGTCATTGGAGGAAGGTCCAGCTAACTTTTCGTTCTTTATGGCGGCCACTTTGGCGAATGCTTGAGCCGCCTCCGCGGTCTTGCCCTCGCTGCGAAGGACCAACCCGAGCTGATAATGCGTGGAGGCGTCGGCATCGTGCGCAAGGGCGCGCCTCAAGACCACTTCAGCCTGAACGTAGTTTTTCTCCATTGCGTATGCCCTGCCCAGTTGCGCATAGGCGGGCCAAAGATCTGGCTTGCTGCGGATTGCCGACTCGAGATGCGGAATTGCTTCTGCGGCTCGGTCTTCGGCTACAAGAACGGCGCCAAGTTCGCCATTCGCTTCGGGATGACCTGGATCCAATTGCAATTCCCGCGTGAATTCTGCGAGTGCATGGTCTGCATCGCCGTGTTTCCAGTCGAGGTGACCAAGCCAGAAGTGAACATCGGGAAGGTCAGGCGCGGCATCGGCTGCCGCGCGATACTCTGCCAGCGCCTTGTCGTCCTCCTCGCGCGCAACGTAAAGCTGCCCGAGAAGTTGATGTAGCTGGTAGGAGTCTGGCGCAACAGCATAGAGCCTTTCAATCTGCGTCGTGGAGATTTGACGACGCACAACAACCAATTCGTAGCGTGCGGATAGGTCTCCAGGATGAAGTGCCAACCAGCGAAGTAGAGCGGCCTCGGCTGCTTCATAACGGTGCTGATGCACCGCATCCATCGCCTGGCGAAAGACATCTTTTGTCTGCTTTTCGATTTGCGGGGTTGGTCCAATTCGGCTGTAAGCTCGGGCAGCGGCTTCGTCATCCCCTGATCTTGCATACAATCCCGCCAGGGCGACATCCCTTGCGAGGTTTGACGGTTGCAGCGCCTCCAGCCTCTCCTCTGCTGCATGACACAGGGCGAGAAGATCAGCGCTCGCCCCGTTGGCTGAGATGTGGTCTCCCACGGGAAGTCCCAGTGCATCAAGAGCTTCACTTTCGTCAAATTTGAGCGCTTGCTCAATGCTGGAAAGCCCCTCCGGAAGCTGCCCTGAGAGAATCAGCAACTCCCCAGAGCGTGCCAGGACGGTTGCCGAATTTGGAGACATGCGACGCGCCTGCTCAAGCTGCTCTAATGAGGCCGGCAGTTGAGCTTGATCGAGAAATACCTCGGCAAGATCGAGATGCGCTTCAACCGAGTGCGGATCGCGCAGGATGGCGCGGCGAAGATGCCCTTCGGCCTTGGTCCAATCGTGCTCGGCAGCGTACAAGCCCGCATAGATCCGGTCAGAGATGGCTGTTCCAGCGGAGTCTTCCAATAGCTGCTCCGACTGCTGGTTGGCGGCCTTGCCGTATGCCTCGCCTAGAGCGAAAAGCAGATCGGGATCGTCAGGAAACTGCGAGGCAGCTTTTCGCAATTGACTCAAAGCAGCATCCATCTGCCCATCATCCCAAAGCGCCGTTCCCAGCCAGCTTTGTGCCAATTTTTCGTTTGGGTCTTGACGAACTGCCTCGCGCAGGAGAGTTACTCCCTGGGCAGGCCTGTTGAGCCTCACCAAATCGATTCCGAGCCAGAGGCTCACCCCGTGCATGCCGGGTTTCAACTTTTCGGCTGTTGCCAACGCGCGTGCAGAATCTTCGAATTTGCCTTGAGCGTAGTAGACCAACCCAAGGTTTACGTACACCTCGGGTATTCCCGGCTGAAGATGCAGGACGGTCTGATATTCATGCGCCGCCGCATCGAGGCGGCCCTGCTGCTGCGCTTGCTGCGCAGCGAGAAAGTGTTCTTCGACTTTGGCCTGTATCGTTGAATCGGCAACCTGCGCAGTGCCGATTGACGAGAGCACGCATACTATCGGAATCACTGCAATAAAAAACAGAAATCGCCGACAGCGGAAGCGAGACATGGATTGATAGTAGTGTACTTTCACGTCACTGAATCCCATTGCACGAACCTGAACGGTGTTTTTTCTAATAGATCGATCGTCCTGCTGTCTGCATTGTGTATCCGGCAAAAGTGAATCGCTCCCGAACCTCTCTGAAGAGGTCCGGGAGTGTTGGTTTTTTAGACGTCGGACGGAACAGGTCCGGTTCGTCCAGTGTCGTCAGAAAGTAATCCTCAGGACGCCCTGGATGTTTCTCGGGCCATAGGCAAGGCCCGAAGCGTTCCCGAAGTTTGAGTTGGTATTGACCAGCGGGTCGCAGGTTTGCGACGCCGAGGTACTACACGTCACTGACGTGTCAAAGCCGGTGAAGCGGTGCCGGTTGAAGAGGTCGAAGAACTCCACCCGGAAGTTGGCCTGGACCCGTTCGGTATACATGGGGATGGCCTTGGCGACGTTGAAGTCCTCACTGTCGTTGAAGAGTTCGCGCACGCCAAGGGCGCGGGGCGCGTCGCCAAAGGTGAAGTTGGCGGCAGGAGTAAAGGCAGTCTGATTTAAGAGGCGGCTCTGGCCCCAGACATATTTTCCGTGGAGCGCGCTAAAGCTCTTTCCGGAAACGATGTTGGGACGGCTGGATGAACCGGTTGCGCCTTCGCCTCCGCCAAAGATGCCAGAGGTCCAGCCCGGCGAGGTTACGCTGAGTGGAGTGCCGCTTTGATACTTCTGGACGGCGGCAATTGTCCATCCACCCGCTAGCACGTTCACAACTCCGCCCTGATTGGCGAACTGCTTGCCTTTTCCGAAGGGCAGATCGTAGGTCCAGGCCAGAACGACGCGCTGCGGGATGTCGAACTGGCTGAGGGCCTTTTCGACCTTCAGATTGTAGGTGTTCAGTGCGCCGGAATTGCCGTTGCCTTCCCAGGCGGCTTCGGTCGGGTACTCCGAGTCGGCGTTGGTAAGGTTCTTTGACCAACTGTAATTGGCTAATACGGTGAGCCCGTTGCCTGCCCGCTTGGTTGCCTGAACCTGAAGGGCATTGTATGTGTAATCGCCGAAAGGATCGTCCATGGTAGCGGAATCTACCGTGACGGTTCCATACTGCGGGAAGGGACGCAGTGCCTGAGACACTGTGCCGTTGAATCCGACATAGGGAGCCGCAACCACGCTCTGGCCCGCACATGCTGGGTTGCCAGCCTGATTGTCAATGTTGACTTGCAAGCATGCGCCACGCGCCTGGTTCACCGGGAGTCCCTGGTTGGGGTCATGCAGGAATGCCTGCAGGTGGTCGCCATGCGCGCCAACGTAGGCCACGTCAATAATGGTCTGGAAGGGCAGCTGGCGCTGCACATCGAGTGTCCAGTTTTGGATGGTGCCGGGGCGGTCGACTTTCGACTCAAGGAAGAGAGCATTGCCCTGCCCGTTCATGACCGTGGGGTCGATGAAGGGAGGCAGCTTGCCGGGATAGGCCGTGATCTGCGAGAGCACAACAGCCGGGGTCTGAATGCTGGCCGGGGTGGGGTAGGTGTAGCTGGAGAAGAAGCCCTGGCTGTCGTTTTCAGCGAAGCCGCCGATGCGTTGGGTGGAGTAGTAAATGCCGTAGCCGGCGCGGATGACGGTGTTGGGATCAACCGAATAGGCGAGGCCAACGCGAGGCCCAAAGGCCTTTGTGAAAACCGACTGGGGTGAGCTGCCACCGAGGCGTCCTTGGCCGCTGCCTTCGAAGACGTAAGCGCCGGGAAGGCCGCCCGCCCCCGGGTTCGGCAGGGTTGGGTCCACAAAGGACATGCGGTTATGCGCCTCGGTCACCGGAATTGGCATGTCATAACGCAAGCCAAGGTTGAAGGTAAGCTTGCTGTTGAACTTCCAGTCGTCGGCGGCAAACAAGGCAACATACTTGGCACGCCACCCATTGATCTGGGGAATGTCAATATACGCATTGGAGGCTGCGCCGCGATAGAAGCTGGCGAAGCCAAAGCCAGAGTTCGTGTCACTCGGAGTGCTGGTGGGACCCTGGTTGAAGTTGAACTGGCCGGCGCTGCCGGTCAGGATGCCGAGGTTGAATTGCGCGGCCCGAAATTCACCGCCGAAACGGAGGCTGTGACGACCCTTTTGCCACGAGACCGTGTCGTCATATTGAAATACGTTGTCGTCGAAAACGCTGTCGCCATCACTGGGGCTGTTGATGCCATTGCCGGGGTAGTTGTAGGTGAATTTAGGAAAAACCGAGTTCCCCACGCCCTTAAGCCCGAACTTGGTGGCCCAGTTACCGCCAAATCCTCCCTCGCCCGAGGTTTCGAGGCGGTGGCGGCGAGTGAAGCCGGCGTTGAAGTGGTTCAGCAGGGTGGGCGAGACGAAGAAGTCGTAGCCCAGACGGACATATTTGTTGCCCTGGATGTTGCCGCCGGTGTAGAGCGGCCCGAGGCTTTGAGTGCTGATGTAAGGCATGTTGCCTGTGAAGTAACTGCCTGTGATTTTGTTACGCGCGTTGATGTTCTCGTCGATGCGGATGTTCCACATGTCGGCTTGCTCGTGGTTGGAACTGGTGTCATTGATGTTGAAGTAAGGGCTGGTGGCGCCGGTGGGAGCGGCCGGCATGACCTTAGAAGCGGCGGCAAAGACCGGATCCGCGGACTCGGTGATTTTGTTGTTAGGGTAAGCTTGGCAGGGCTGTCCCTGGTTGGCGCCTGTGCAGGTGCTGTAATCGTAAAGGATGTGGGCCTGGAAGGTCTGGCCGCCGACGGTCACCGGGCTTAGAAGGGACGAGAAATCGCCGCCGAGCATCGCCTGAGTGGGTGCTGATAGAAGCGAGGTGCCTCCGTTTTGTTGCCGAAAGCCCTCGTAGTTGAAGAAGAAGAAGGTCTTGTCTCGGCCATTGTAAAGCCAGGGAACGCGCACCGGCCCTCCGATGCTTGCGCCAAAGTCGTTCTGGGTGTCGATTGGCTTGGTTGTTGAGTTGGGCCCGAAGACGGCGTTCTGGTAATCGTTCAGCCAGCTGTTAGCATCCAGGACGCGGTTCTTGAGCAGGTCGTACGCCGAGCCGTGCAAGTCGTTTGTTCCTTGCTTCGAGACGAGATTGACCACGCCACCGCTGGCGCTTCCAAACTGAGCGTCGAAGGTGTTGGTCATGACCTTGAACTCAGAGACGGCCTCGACGCTGAAGCCATAGGTGACCTGCATGTTGGCCGAGGCCAGCTCGGTGGTGGCGCCGTCGAGCAGGATGTCGCCACCACCCTGCTGTCCGCCACTGAGCTTGAAGTTTCCGGAGGGGGGCGAGGATGGGTTGTTGGTCATGGTGCCGGCGAATCCGGGCGAGAGTGCTGCGAACTCGAGCGGGTTGCGGATCTCACCGCCGAAGGGCAGCGGAAGCGATTCCAGTACCTGAGGCGACATCGTGAAGCCTTCATCAGAGGATTCAGTCCCAAGGTGCGAGGCATCGCTATATACGGTGACCGACTGTGAGCTCGCTCCTACCTTCAGTGCGGGATTGACGGTCGCCGTACTACCCACGTACACGGTGATGCCGCTTTGCGTGAATGACTCGAACCCCGGAGAAGTTACAGTCAGGGCGTAAGTGCCAGGCGGGAGCTCGGGAAATTTGAACAAGCCCTGGTCACTCGCTACTGCTGTATAGCGACTGCCTGTGCTTGTCTCCGTCAGATTAAGGGAGGCGCCGGATATGCTTGCGCCGGTTGTGTCTTTCACCGAGCCGGTCAAAGTACCTCTGCCCGCCTGGGCGACGGCGGGGATGCCGGCCATCAGGCAAAGCGTCAACAATAACCAGACCGCGAGATAGCACGGTCTTTGCGCCGTGCGACTTGTGTGGTTCATTGTGTGTCTCCTTTTCAGCATTGTTCTCAGGCCTCCATTGTGTTTCCGGCGAGACTTGCGACGGGGGAGGTGCTGCTGCCCGTTGCGGCCAAACCCCGAAAGATCTGGCCGGCCACCCGGATGGATAACAACTGCAACAGCGCAATTACCGGCAAGGCATATTTGAGCGCTGCCTTTCCAGACCACCCGTAAGCGATGCCCAGGAACAACCCGCATCCCAGGCAGCGCCCCGCAAACAGTCCGAATTCATGGTTGAAGATATAGGCGTACTCGTTGCGGCCCTCCAGCCGGGAGACCACATCGATTACCCCGAGTTGGATGGGGTAATACGCAAGATCCAGGAGCGGCTTCGCCAGAAGAAGACAACCGAGAAAGATCAGGACTCCCACGGCGTTGAAGAGCAATGTGTTGACAACCGATCCAAGAAAGAACAGGAGGAGCCCAGCGGAAAAGACGATGATGCGATGCTTGGGAGCTACAATCCGGCCGGCCATGTACATGATGCAAGCAGAGAAGACGCCGCCGATGGCCTGCGTGGCGCCCAGCGTTCCCTCCTGACCGACCAGCAACATGATGAGCATGGCTGGCGCCGTGACAATATATCCCTGTGCCAAGCCCTTCAGCAAAGCCAGTTGGAGCATTCGCCACCACAAACGATGAAATTGAAAGAAGACGAAGCGCGTATGCTTTGGATTGCGAAAATCGCCTCGTTCAAGAATGCCTGCGGCCAGAATTGTCAGGCCGAAAACCGCCATCGCGATGATGTGGTATGCGCGGTTCGCAACCCCGCCTAACCATCCGTAAAGGATAGTGCCGCTGATGAACGCGCCAATGAGCGCCGGAACTGCGACGCCAGCGAGGGAGGCAATGAAATTCTCCACGCCGTAGAAGTAGTTCCGGTTGTCGTCGTTGGTGGCGGTCAGCGCCAGGAATCCACGGTTTGCCCAGAAGATGCCGGTGGCAAGCCCCATGGTGAAGCCCGAAATGGCAACGCCGACAGGAGTGAGGATGCTCAACTCCATCATCAGCATCATTGCTACTCCTGACAGCAACATGCCGGCAGCGTACAGATGTTTGGCTCCCACTCGACCCAGCAGCTTGCCGTTCAGATAAAAAGCCAGCGGCGTAGCCGCGTAAATGGACAACTGATAGGTGACAACCTTGGCCACCGCGTGCGAGTTTCGCATGACATAGGCGGCCACGAAGACCTCGATCACGGGCAGGACAAGGGCATACATCATGTTCGACACCATCAGCACCTGCATGGAGCGGGGGCACTGAAGGAAGACGTCGAACTCCTTGCGCAGATGATTCATTTCTTTGCCCCCTGGGGCGCGTGCAAGCTGGCAAGGATGCTCAGGATAGAGAGACGTGCCGCGCAGATCACGCTGTCGGCGGCGCCGTAGTAAATCGTGATGCAATCACCATCGACGACGTGGCCATTGGTAAAAATGACGTGGCCGAAGAAGCCCTCCTGCTCATATGGCGCCAACGGCTCCATGATGGGCGTCTCGGAGCGGGCGAGAACGCGCCAGGGTTCGTCAAGATCAAGCAGCAGGGCGCCAAGACAGTAGCGATTTGCCTTGGTCGCGCCATGATAGATTTCAAGCCACCCTTCGGCCGTTCGGATTGGAGCCGCTCCGGACCCGACACGCGCGCTATCCCAATACCCTTCACGGGTGTGGGCCAGACAACGATGTCGGCCCCAGTGAATCAAGTCGGGCGACTCAGCCAGCCAAATGTAGTTGCCGCCCAGTTCCGGGCTGGAGGGCCGATGCAGCGCGTAGTACTTGCCGCCGATCTGTCCTTCGAAGACCGCGCAATCCTTGTTGTGCGGAGCAAGAATCATGCCCGCATGCACAAAGTCCTTCCAATTGCAGGTGGACCGTAGTCCTACACCTACGCCATTGTTGGAGACCTGCGTATATGTCAGGTAGTAGGTGTCGCCAATCTGCGCGACCCGGCAGTCCTCGATGCCATACGTTTCAAGCTCTCCACTTCCCATCAGGGGTTGGCTTTGCTCCGGCTCGGTAAAGGTGATGCCGTCTTCGCTCGAAAGCAGGCGAAGGTGGGAGAGCGTGGTGAGATAATCGCGCCCGTCAAAACGAATCACGCGGGGGTCGCTCAGATTGAGCCTTGGATCGCTCGAATCGAATTCAAGCACCTCCATGCGGCCATCAGAACGCAGAATGGGAAGAGAAGTTTTACCCTCGACCTGCGCCGGACGCTCGGCCACACGCACCAATAGCCAGGTCTTGTCCTCGTATCGGAAGGCTCCCGGATTCAGGAGGCACGTCACTTCCATGCCTTCCACACTTGGATGGAGATCTCGCGGCCTGAGAATGGGGTTCTGCTCGAAGCGTTGTGCAAGGTCGGTCATTATGAGCCAATTCGCGTTTGTGGGTGGGAAGTCTTCGCGCCGGCGTTTCAGCGCCTATCAAGTGGGTCCTGGGGAGCCGTTGATGAGCCTGGGTTAAAGGACGTGCACCGCAAAAGGGACTTACCGCAAAAATCTTTGATAATCTGTGCGAATTACATGTGATTCGCAGGTAATCGCTGGGCAATGAGCCCCAGATAGACTAGATAGTGCGGCCCGCGAGGACGGAGCCCGCCTTAGCGACATCTATTGAGGGATCCGCTCAGGCAGTTCGTTTTGAATCCGCTCGATTCTCAGTCTTGAAAAATGGAAATGCTGTCCACGAGCAGCTTTCCCTAACGAATTAAATGCGCTACAATCAGCGCGCAGTCTAAGAGTCCTTATCGCATCCTTTGTTGGACTGGAAGCCCGCCTAATCAAACGAAATGGAATTGGACGCGGATGAAGGAAGTGGAACCGGAACTTCGGGCAGACGCCCGCTGGCAGTTAATTGAAAGGATCACCGCCAGTCCAGCTTTCCAGAAATCTGCGCGTCTCAGAGACCTGCTGTGCTTCATGGCAGAGAGGTCTCTTCACGGCCAGCTCCAGGACCTGACGGAACACCGAATCGGGAGCGCCGTTTTTGGCAAAGCCAAAGACTACAGCGTTGTAGAGGACAGTTCAGTCCGCGTTCACGTCCGCCAACTGCGGCTTAAGCTGCATGAATACTTTGACGGGGAAGGTCGCGGCGAAACCTCTATCGTCGAAATTCCAAAAGGGGCCTACACCACCCTTTTTCGCCCTGCCGAACCGAGGACCCCGGCGATCCTTGCACCGGCCCTGGCGCGCTACGGCCCCAGGTTGTCTTTGAGGCTTCTGCCTTGGGTTTTGGTGGCGCTCTTTCTGACGACCACCCTGATCGCCTGGTTTCGTAAGCCAGTCTTTGCACCGCCGCCTGCGCCGCCGTGGCCGCTGGCAGCACTTTTCAATCCGCCCAATCATCCTGTCCAGGTGGTGGTTGCGGACGTCAATTATGGAATGACGCGGCTGGTGGACGAGCAACCAGTGACACTGGAGCGGTATTTAAGCCCCGCTTACCGGAGCGGCGAGGATTTCTCCAGCGCTCACCCCTCGGCCCGCGAAGCGCGCATGATGAAGTACCTTTCCGGCTCGCTGCTAACCTCCTATGCTGACCTGGTGGTGGCGGATACACTGGTGCGGTTGAGCGGGAACTCGCGTGACTGGCTCGTAATTCGTTCGGCCCGTGAATTGCGCCCACGCGATTTGGAAGATGGCAGTTTTGTCTTTGTCGGCAGCCCGAGCTCTAACCCTTGGGTCTATTACTTCCAAGACAAGCTCAACTTTCAAGAGCGTGAAGGCGTCGTAGGCGAGAGTCTGAAGTACTTCCAGAATCTTCATCCCAAGGCCGGCGAGCAGGAATCCTACCACGGGCTGGTTTTCACGGGCAGTTCGGGGGAGGACTATGCAACCATTTCACTCCTGCCCCTTGCCAATGGACGCGGCAGCGTTCTCATCCTGCAAGGCCTGCAACAGGAAGGCACCGAAGCTGCAGGGCTTTTCCTGGCGGATGCCGGAGACCGGCAACGCCTTCAGCAGGCTCTCGGCATCTCTGGCACGCCTGACCAGCCCGTTTACTTCGAGGCCCTCATCCGAACCAAGTCTGTCGCCGGCGCTCCAAACGCCACTTCAATCATCGCAGCGCGCGTAATTCATCCCTGAGCCGCTGCTCGGAAGTGCGCGTTCCACCCAAGTCAATTGCTCGCCTAAGCTCTCATCTCAATCACTCGTGCTTCAAACGGTTGAAGCTTCAGTTCCACCTTGCCCGCGCGCGGATGCAGCCGTCGGTCGAGCGTCAGATCGTGAATCTGACTTTGCCCCTTGATTGTCTCAATTGTGACGGTCCTCTCGGCCGGCAAAGGATTGTAATAAAGAAATGCAGGCGGCAGGTCGCGATCCAGGAAGTTCGTCTTGGAAAGATCCCAGCGCAGCAGCCATGGATCTCCCTGAGGCTGAATTACCTCATCGAGCCACAAAACATAGGCGCCACCGTAGATCGAGCGGTGTCCTGCAAAGTCACCGGTCGCATAAGGGCTGTGTCCCTTTTCTTCGCGGCTCAACCGTTCATAAGGAAAGACTGCAGGCAAATCCGGCCGGCTTTGATTTTCGCGTGGCAAGTACTCCGGATAGAACCAGCGCAGGTTCGCCGCCACGTTCAGCGCATACCGCGCAACCTCCCCCGCCAACTCTGGCCGGAATCTCACGGCCGGCAATAGATAGGGCAGGGTGACCATCGACTCCATGCTGTATGCCTGACCGGCTGGCTCGGTGCTAAAGCCCGCCATCAGCCCATCGACCGCGCGGCCGCCCCATTGTCCCGTGGCCATGAGCCCTACCTTCGAATCAAGCACGAAGCCCAGCGCCTTTGTTACGTTCGCTGGATACCCCATCGCTGCAAGCCGTGCAGCCGCCAAAACTGACATCGCGCCGCTGGGAACCTCGTACCAGGGATTGGCGGCAAAGCTCAGGTAATGATCGATCCCTGTCTTTGCTTCTGCCAGACAGAACTCCTTGCCCGTCAACTTCCACGCCAGAAGCATCACGTAGGAATATCCGCCTACCGTATCGGGCTGACGATAGATATCGTGGTTGGTAAATGTAGCTTTCTTGGAAAAGTCGTAGCCCTGGTCATTGAAGTCGTAGCGAATCTGCTGCGCCATATCCCGCAGTCGTGTCGCGCTTCGCTCTGCACGTGCAAGCCACGCTGCGTCCCTGCTAAAGCGCAACTGAATCAGCCCAAAGGCCAGAGCGGTCACATTCATCAGGTACCAGTATTCGCATAACGTCGCGCCGGCACCGTCAAGAAACAGCCCATACAGCTCACTGAAGTAGCCTTGCAACGATTTCGCCAGGCCCTCTAACCCGCTTCCGCGCAGTTCCTTGCCCAATGCCATCGGCCCGTAGGTTGTCAGTCCTCCGTCCTCCTCGCCTTCAACCGCCGAAGGAAACACCTGGCGGCCATCCTTTGCGACCAGATTCAGCCCGTGCGCGGGGTCCATCACGTAAGCGTCAAAAGCACTAGCCAGGGCGTGAAAGTCGAGGGGGGGCTCAGAAGGGCGCGCAGGCAATCCGCTCCAGCTATTCTTTTCCGGGAGCGCGGCGGCTATCTTTCCGGTCCACCCGGCCAGCCCCAGCGCTGCAGATCCTGCCAGGAATTCCCGGCGATTTGGCATCCAGCTCTCACGGGCGTTCCCGTGCTCCTCGCTGTACATCTTTACCTCGTCCATTCGTTCCCCTTTAGCCTGACATTCCCTTCTATCCGTCACAAAGAGACACCTCTGCCCAGGCGATTGGCAAGCACAAGTCCAAGTCTCCACTCGCATTTCGGAATCTGCCAAGGATTTAACACCGAAAACAATCGCAAAACAACCGGACCACATGTGATTCTCCCCCCGTGCGCTGACAGAGAATCACGGATTTGTCGAGCCGGAAAGCAGTTTCGAGAGAAGTTTCTGCGGAATGTGCGTGGGTTGAAAATGCACAAAGTCCGCTTGAATCGCCTATGCAAGACAGCACTGGTTCCCGGCAGTTTCATTGCAGACTCGGGGAGGTAAAGCAAAGGCTCAGGTCCAGTGCGGAACCGGAGTCGGAAGCGTACCTCGGGCTGTTCGAATCAGACCTGAGTCGCTTTCGTCAGAGGATGTCGCGTTGAAGTCAAAGGCGCGCACCATTTGGCGATCTTACTTCTGCTTCAGCAGATCCTGGCTTGCGTGCAGTGCGGCGCCACTTCCTTCCACCAGAGACACAAATCGATCGCCAAGGCCTCCTGGGAACTGTTCGAATAAGCCGCTGGGCCAAAGGACCTCGATGCGGTCGAAGGAGGCAGCCGAGCCGAGTCCAAAGTGGAGTCGCGGGTCGCTGGTGGAAAGATAGCTGCCTCCGGCGCGGACCTCATCCAGTTGCTCGACATTGCCGGTGATGACGGCCACTCGGGCGCCAATCGCCATCCGGTTACTCTTCGTGCCCACCAGATGCAGCGTGATCCAGTGGTTGTCATTCTTGGTTTCGTTGAGAAAAAGTGAGGGTGGAGCGCCGACGTTGAAAACGAGGATGTCGAGTCTTCCGTCGTTATTCGCATCTCCCAAGGCTGTTCCCCGCCGGGATTCCAACGGGCCTGCATTTAAGTCAGTAGCGGCGGCGACCTCGCGGAATTTGCCGTTCGTCTCGTTGAGAAAAAGCTCGATGGGCTCGACAAAGGGCGGTTCACCGGGCACTCCATTGAGCAAAGTCGAGAAGTTGCCCGAGGCTATGAAAATATCCTGCCAACCGCTGTTGTCGAAGTCTGCGAAGTTTACACCCCACTTGACGAGCGGTAACGTGGGAGCGGCGATTCCGGCGCGGTCGGCAACATCGTAAAACTCGTTGTGGCCCTCGTTGATGTACAGGCTGGCCGGCTGGCCGGCAAAACGGGTCACGACCAGGTCGAATCTGCCGTTGTGGTCCAGGTCGGCAACATCGCAAGCCATGTTGCCGAAGGTTTGTCCCATTTCGCCGTAGGCCGTGCCTGAATAGAGGCCGATATCCTCAAAGGTTCCTGACCTTCTGTTGTGAAAAAGAAAATTGCGGTATCCATCGTTGGTGACATAGAGATCGGGCCATCCATCACCGTCGAAATCTCCCCAACAGATTCCCATGCCGTGCGCCCTGTGTGTGTTCTGGACACCGGTTTTGGCCGCAACCTCTTCGAAGGTTCCGTCGCCCCGATTGCGGTAGAGGAAGTTGGTTTCGCCCGGCATCGTGCCTGGCAGTTCGGTGAGGACGCTCTTGTATACCGTCCTTTGAGGGTCTGGAAGATGTCGGGGATCGGTGGAGACATAGCGGGCAACGTAAAGATCCACAAATCCGTCACGGTCGTAGTCAGCCCAGGCGGCTCCGGCGCTAAAGCCTCCGCCGCCAACACCCGCCTTTGCCGTAACGTCGGAGAATCTGCAGCCCCCTAGATTGTGGTAGAGAACATTGTGGCCGTAGCCGGTGACATAAATATCAGGAAGACCGTCGTTGTCATAGTCGGCGACGGCAATCCCGGTGGCCCAGCCCTTGGTTGTCAACCCCGCAGCTGCGGTGACGTCAGTGAAGTGCGGTGCCTTCTCGTTGCCGTCCTCCCGATAGAGCGTGATCATAGGATCGCCGCCAGCAAGATAGCGGTCGATTGAGGAATCGTTCACCACGGCGATGTCTAATTCGCCGTTGTTATCGCAATCCAGAAAGGCAACTCCTCCGCCGCTCATTGTTTCGATGACATAGCGCCTGTCGAGATTTGTGTGAGGAATAGTGCGAAGTCCAGCCTCCTGCGAAACGTCTCGAAAATGCGGCACAGAGGGTTGCGCGAGCTGTTTGGGCATGGCCACTGTGGGAGTTTGCGCGCTGAGAGTGCAGGCAGAGAAAAGTAGTACGATGCACTCTGATGTTCGATTCCTCATCTTGCCCGGAATTCTAGCACTGCACAGTGTCTGCGCCGCTGGTTGTTGTCGATGGGCATCGTATTCAAATCCCCATGGAGTACCTGAACGTTCAGGTGCAGCCCGTGTGAGCCTGTAATGACAACCCGGTGTTCAACGAAAGCGCTGCGGCCGAGCTAATTGGAGTTTTCCCAGAATTACTCAAGAAAGGGCGGCAACGCGACCAGGGGCCGAATTACATTCATTATGGACGAGGCGGCCAGTTCGATACGAGTCAAGCACCATGCAGACTTTTCGGGCGGCCCACAGAGTCCAAGTGGTTTCGAACAATGACAGGCTCGAATGACTCTGACGCTGATTCAGGGTCTTGGTGGCATACGCTTTGCGACCTTGACCTCGTACAGGCAGTTCAATCCATCCAGAGATCGGCATGAGCCTCAATGACCGGGCGCCGCACTAGCTAGGACGAACCACAGTAATACCCTGGCTTGTAGCGATCATTCATTAGGATTGCGCGACGTCAAAAGGAGTCAATCTCCAGAGATGTCAAGGGAACCTCTTCCATGAGCATGCCGGTTGGTGTCAAGCGGAAAGTCGTTGAAGAGGTCCTTAGCTAGTGACCGGCTTGGCACTGAGGTGGACTGCCGTCAGTTTCGAAAGACTTTGCATGAAAATCGAAGAGGGCGTTGTGCATGGAAGAATCGGTCCGGTTAAAACCGAATACTCCAAGGACGAGCTGCCTCTCGATCCCGATGTGGCAACCATCCTTCTTGAGTGGAAGCGGAAGTCGAAGGGAACGGGACTCATCTTTCCGAGCCCTGTCACCGGGTACAGCTATGATGCGTCTCCAATACAGCAGGATTGGATCTGGCGCGCCGGCTGGTGTCTTGTACCATGCCCGGAATGTGGTGCTGTCCCAGGCGTCGCCTGTAATGTCGAACACCGGGGGAGGGGTAAAAAAAACAACATCCCCGTGCACGCTTCTCGCCGCGAATTAGCGACCAAGAATGGGCTCGGAAGTGTCGGCTGGCACACATTCCGACACGCGTATCGAACCTTCCTAGGCGAGTTGAAGGCTCCGCTCGAGATCCAAAAGGCTCTCATGCGCCAGGCGGATATTTCGACAACATTGAAGTATGGGCAGTCCTCGATGGAGAACCAGCGAACAGCGAACAGGATGGTGGTCCAGGAGATTCTGATCCGGCGTTCGATGAAGTAAATGCGGGCCGAAAACATGAATCGGGCGCTTCGGCGCCCGATTTTCGTTGGGATCGGATTTTTGGGATCGTTCCGCAAATGGTTGCGGGGGCTGGATTTGAACCAGCGACCTTTGGGTTATGAGTTCTTAAATGTAGTCATTTCATATGGTTAGCAGGCATGGTTGGTTGCCATAAGCAGTTTTGAGAAATATGCAGGAAGTTCAAGGAGTTTCGTGGATGGGTTGAAATTGGGTTGAAATGACGGCCTTGAAAATGCCGAGGAGCATACTTCGCACTCGCGATTCGACCGCGGCCGGCTAGCGCTTGGCGGCGCGATGCTCAAGGATGCTCTGCTTCCATCGATAAAATACAGAATCGTTCGCTTCCGGTGTCCCGGTAGTATTGTCTCTGAGTTCCGTGATGTAGCGCCTCTCAAACAGGTTTAGGTCGAACGGAACCATTTCTGCAAGTGCAAGAATGTCCTGAAAATCCTTGTCGCTGTCTCGCTTCAGCTTGGTGAGCGCCACATCGTATGGATCCATCACGCGAATGACCAAATGCTCGAATGCTCCCTCGTAGAGTGGTTGAAGCCGGGACTCGTATTCGTACGGCGGGTTGGCAATGCCCACGATGTCAATGTAAATCTGATGTTTGATCGCGAGCGGAGAGCCCTTGCCCGCCAAGTTTAACAACTCTCCGGCCATCTTGTGCGGCGCAACATCCAGAACGTCGATATCCTGTGTGGTCCGGCTGATTCCGTAGGCCAAGGTGACCGCAAACCCACCAAAGCAACTCAATACACAAGTCTCAGTGAGTTGCGCATCGAGTGCCTGCAGGAATTCCTTCCAAGGGCTAGGCGGTAATGCTGGCAAGGTCGCCCTCCGTCATTCTCGTATCCAGATTCCAGTGGGCCGCCAGTTTTGAACGATTCTTGTGAGCGAATTGCCGCTGACTGGGTGGCCAGGATTCCTGACAAAGCGTATCAGGCTTTGCCAGCCGCGCTTCTTCCAACGGCTTGATCGCGGCCGCCAGGGCCGCGGCCACTTGTTTTTGCCCCTGTCGAGCAGCCAGATTCCTCGCAAGCGCCGTCACAAAGCCAAGCCTGTTCTGACGATTCCGCAGCTTGGCTTCAGCCGTGAGCCAGACCCAATTCAGGCTAGGGTAGCGAAGCAGCAACCAGGGCAAAGCTTCTACGAGGCGCGCATCCAGATCCGGTCGGTCGAGTGCATCCAAAAGAAGCTCTGCCGGATTTCTAAGTGCCCCGCGGAGATAGCCGTAACCGGGATAGCCAAGCGTCCCCAACTCTGCGGCAAGCTGGTCATCATTGCGGCGCTTGAGGAGAGAGACCGGCAACAGGTTCGGCGATGCCTTGAGCATCGAAACTGCCTTCCGGGCAACAAGAGGCGTGACAGATCGCTTTCCCTTTTCCATAAGGGATAGCAAGGTCTGCGACACACCCAGACAGACGGCGGCCTCGACCTGGGACATGCCCGCATCTGTTCGGGCTTGGCGCAAAGTTTCCGCTGTCATACTGCCTCACCACACACCATTATATTACACCAAATGTAATATGCCTATTCAACACCTGCTTGAGCAGGATCGAAAGGTGAAGGAGTCATCATCATGGATTCAACTGTTCTTAAGGCAGATCAAACCCTCGAAACAACATATCCTCATATGAAGTTCGAGCTGCCAGTGAATTCTCGCATTGCGTCTCAATTCATCGGAGTGCATTACAAGACGCTTGAAAGAATGTCCCGGCAAGGGGAAGTTCCAGCCGCCAAGATTGGCAAGGAGTGGATCTATCGGCTGTCGCAGCTCAGCACCTGGTTGGACGACCAGATGCAGTCAAATCTCGATCAAGCCACGGCCCTGAGATCGTAAACAGCATATAAGGTCCCACCGCGGCGCCTAAACCGCGTCTTCGGGGTAAGGCTTGCGTCCGAGTGTTGGCAATTTTGTTATTTCAGGGTAGATGGTCACTTGGGCGAATACGGGATTCAAAACTGCAGCAACACTAATTGGCAAGATCCCGTATGGCGACTTATCCGTGGCGGTGCGGACGTCGATCAAGATCTACGACCACGGAGCGATTCGCCAGAGGGATGTGAGTGTCCGAGATGGCCATTTTACGGCAACTTGCTGGGCCCAAGCACATGCAGACCTGGCGACTTGTGTGCGGACTGGCAACGGTGAGTGACTCCGCAATTTGACATCCATCGGCAGGCGGAACCATTACAGGTCGGTGATCAGGATTCTGCAACCGAGCGCTTGAGAGCTTTTGCGAGTCTCTCCATGCCGCGCCGAATCTCGGGAGCGTCCACAGCCGCGAATCCAAGCTGGAGACCGTCACGCGAAAGTTTGCCTCTTGCATAGCAACTGAGGGGAATCACTTCCACTCCGAGTTTCGCTGCCGCCCCTGCGGCTCGCTCCGCGTCGGCCCCCGGGGGCAGCCACCCGGCTGTTTGCAGCCCAGCCTCGATCCCTGTGATAGTCAGCAGGCCGTCAAGTTCCGCTCGGGCCTCAGTCAGCAGTATCTCCAGCCTCTCTGCATAAATGGCCCGCATCCGTCGCACATGCCTGTTAAAGTGCCCTTCGGCCATGAATGCATGCAGCACAGCCTGTTCCAGCACCGGCGCGTGTCGGTTGGTAGTCGATTTCATCGCCTCAATGCGGTCGATCAGAAAATCAGGTACGACCATGTATCCGAGGCGCAGGGAGGGAAACAGGGTCTTGCTGAAGGTTCCCGCATAGAGCACCGTACCTTGCTGATCCAAACCCTGCAGCGCGGGAGAAGGCCGGCCGGCGTACCGGTATTCACAGTCATAATCGTCTTCGAAAATCAGCGCTCCCGTCTTCGAGCTCCACTCGAGCAGCTCAAGCCGCCTTGCCAGGCTCATGGTTACGCCCAGGGGAAATTGGTGACCCGGCGTCACGTAGACCAATCGGGTCCGGTCCAGCGGCAACCGGCGCACCACGATCCCCTCGTCGTCCACAGGCACGTGACGAACCCGTGCTCCATTCGACTCGAAGACAATGGCCGCGCCCGTGTATCCGGGGTTTTCCATGCAGACTTGATCGCCGCGGTCGATCAGAATTCTTGCCGTAAGATCCAGTGCCTCCTGAATCCCGGAAACAACCGCGATTTGCCCCGCCGTGCAGCGTACGCCGCGCGATGCATTCAAGTAGTCGGCGATCGTCTCGCGAAGCGGAGAATATCCCATCGGATCGCAGCCCATCAGCATCCGCGTCGTTGCCCGCCGCAGCACGCGCGTGGTCACTCGTGTCCAAAGCTCGACTGGAAACAGGTCAACAGCAGGAAGATTCGGTCTAAATGCATGCGTGGGCCGGCTCTCATAGCCGGAAAAGAGTTTCACACCTTTTCCATACTGTGCCAGCGCTACGGGCGCCTTGCCGGTCTCATACCGTTTCGGTTCGCCTGCAGGGCTCACCTGCAGAAATGCTTCCGGCAAAGTGTGGCACACGCAGGTTCCTGAACCAATTCGTCCCTCCACGTAGCCTTCTGACTTTAGCTGCTCATAGGCTGCAACCACCGTGCCGCGTGCGAGTTCATGCTGCCCAGCCAGGTCTCGCGTTGCCGGGAGCCGTCTTCCTGGCCTGAGACTTCCGGCAAGGATCTGCTGCCGGAGACTCTCGTAAAGCCAGCGCCAGGCAGGGGACGCTTTGTCCCTCGCGGGAAGTGCAAGTTCAAGTGTGGAAGTTCGCCGAGTCATTGAAAGTGGTCTACTTCATTATGCATAAATGGCTCTTGAATAGTAATCCACTTCGACTTAGCTTCCAAAGCAGGAAGGCAAACAATGAATGTCGCTCTTTGCAAACGCGCCTTGCATGCCCTAGTCCCGGTGGCGTTGGCTGCGGTATCCGTGGTGGGGCTGCCGGCGCAGGCACACCGGGCCGGCTCGAAGCGGGTACGAACCGTTCTCACCGCCGAGTTGCCGCCGAACATGAACGGAAAGGATCTTCGCGCTACGCTGATCTCGGTTCAGTATGGACCTGGAGATGCGTCGCCGCCGCACACGCATCCCTGTCCGGTGGTGGTGTATGTGCTCAAGGGGGCGGTGCGATCTCGGGTCACAGGACAACAGGAGAAGATCTATCACGCTGGAGATAGCTTTTATGAAGCGCCTGGCGGGGAACATCTGGTGAGCGCAAACGCAAGCAATGGCGGCGCCACTCAATTTCTTGCTTTCTTTGTCTGCGATCACAGTGCTCCTCTGAGCGCCAACCTTCCCAAGCCGGGTTCAGGAGCAAGACGATGAACCAAACGGCCGCGTCGGCGCCATCGGCGGACTCGGAGCATCCCGCACGAACTTCCGCGCAATGGCTCGTCCTTATTTATGCCCGAATCGCACTGGGCGCTGCCTTCCTGTCCGGAATCGCATCGCGATTTGGCCTCTACGGCCGAAATCATGGCTATGGAAACTTCGCCAATTTTGTGAAGTACACCGCTCAGGTCAATTCATTCATGCCGGCGGCGACCGTTCCATTCCTGGCATGGGCTGCGACGGTCGCTGAGTTTGTGCTCGGCGTGCTTCTGATCGCTGGATTGTGGCCTCGCTGGACCGCCCTCGCATCCGCAATGCTGCTGGCCATTTTCGGTGCCGCGATGGCAGTGTCGATGGGAATCAAGTTGCCGCTGGACTATTCGGTGTTTTCTGCCTCAGCCGCAGCCG
>JAJZGF010000228.1 GCA_021805025.1 Acidobacteriota bacterium | reverse complement strand
GACCGCGGTGCCGGCGTCCCGCACGTCCTTCCTCCCATGTGGGGACCGGGCTCCTACAACGACGGCGCAGGCATGAACAAGCCGCCCAAGATGGCTGCCTTCCTCATCCGCAACATGCCGCAGAACCATCCCGGAACCCTGTCCCCGCAGGAAGCCTTCGACATTGCGACCTTCATCCACTCCATGCCGCACCCGGCCTTCAACCCGGCCTACAAGTCCTACTGAGTGACAGCGCGCAGCGGATTCGCTCCGCAACGTTCTTGAAACATGAACTCGCACCACCCCGAAACTGGACAATCTGGCAGCGCACCCAACTCGTGCTCCGGTCGAAGCGGCGCGCCAACTCCTCCAGGCAACTGCACCCGAGTGCCCCCGATCAACACCAATGCGACCCTGGCAAGGCTCAGGAGCGTTCGCGTCTCATGAGCGATATTGCACAGCAAACAGCATCTAGACTTTGAGAGCATCCCGCCACTGGAGATAAGAATGTTATGCATACTGGCGGGCATAATGTTCCGTTCCACTCCGGCGATGTTGCCGCCATTCGTATCTCCGACGGTAAACTTGTGGGGAAGAAGCCTCCTGGAGGCTCCTTCGGTCCCTCGTCTCCCGTGATTGTAGGCGGTACGCTCTATGTGTCGAATGTGTTCGGTTGGGTGAGTGCCGTGCGATTGACGGATATCAAATAGACACCCTACAGAAGCGCACTCCAGTTCGTACTTCTGCCAATTGGAAGCAGGTAAAAGTGACTGCAATCTCGGTCTGTCTTACCACCTCGCAGGGTGATCCCAGCGAGGTGACATTGGCATGGAGCTTGCGGAGGGATACTCTACGCCAATGCCGTCAAGACACAGACCGATATTATGTCAAAGAGCTTGCGGATTAAAAGTAAGCGTCTGCTACATTTATCTAAATGATCGGGAGCGTTGCAAGCCTTCATGGACGGCCCCGGTTGCCCCTTTACTGATCAAAACCAGAAAAACGAGTGCATCGTTTTTGTCTCGCGCCACGTCTGAGTAATCATGTACATGCTGCTGTGAAATTTTCGCAATGCGGGTCGTGAACCGGAGTAAGTGGGGTATAGAACTCGTTGGGGGCGATTCACGTCACCTCAAGCCAAGGAACCAAGGGTTAGCCATGAAGAAGATTCTGAGAATTGCGGTGGGCATTTTTGCGTTGTACAGCTTTCAATACGCACGCGCTGTGCCGAGTTTCGCTCGTCAGACGGGGCTCTCCTGCAATGTGTGCCACAGCAACCCGCCTGAACTGACGGCGTTCGGCCGTGATTTCAA
Source organism: Acidobacteriota bacterium (assembly GCA_021805025.1). Taxonomy (GTDB): domain Bacteria; phylum Acidobacteriota; class Terriglobia; order Terriglobales; family Acidobacteriaceae; genus Telmatobacter. Next base: position 3,763 of record JAJZGF010000228.1, on the reverse strand, counting down.
ACTCCGGGGTTACGTGCTCAGCGACGTCACGCCAAACGCAAAGGTCGGGAATGCCACGGATCTTCTGCTGACCAAATACATTCCGCTTTCCTTCATGATGCTGGTCTCTGATACCGCGTTCCAGAATGTTGCGCCGGGCACGCAGAACAGTTCTGCCGGGTTTCCGCAGCAACTCAGTGCCTTTCTGGCGGGAAGATTTGCATCGCACTTCGGCTCATTGGCCCAAATCACGTACAGCCACTCCAGCAATACTTTTGCCATGGACAATACTGACCTGCGCTATGCCAACGAGACAACGCTGGGCGGGAAGGAACTCGATTACGGGATCACGCTGAACAATAACCCGACCGTTGAGGATCTATGGAACAGCACGCCCGCATGGGGTTTCCCCTGGATATCGTCAGAAGCCGGCGTTGGCTCGATTGCTTCTCCGATCATCGACGGGACGCTCGGCCAGGACGTTGTGGGCGTAGGAGGGTACAGCATGTGGAACAATCATCTCTATACCGCTGTGACCGCCTATCGGAGCGAGCATGAGGGAGGGCCTGTTCCGGTCAATGGCGCGGGGTTCCAATACAACATCAGCGGCGCCGCTCCCTACTGGCGCGCTGGCTGGCAACAGTCGTGGGGAGCAAACTATCTGATGGTGGGCACGTATGGGTTAGCGATGAACTCGCATCCAAATTCGATCACCGGGCCGGTTGACCGATATATCGACCCATCCCTTGATTTTCAGTATGAGCGCCCGTTTGGCGCGAACCTGCTGGACGCCCACGGGACATGGATTCATGAAAGCTCGAATCTGGGTGCAACCTTCGCGGCGGGAGGTGCAGATGCTGTTCACCACACGCTCAATACATTCAAGCTGGATAGTACGTACCACTGGTCAACTAAATACACCGCGACGGGCGCTCTGTTCACGACCACGGGAAGCAAGGATCCAGTGCTCTATGCTTCGGCACCTGTGACGGGCAGTTTGAATGGAAGCCCAAACACTAGCGGATACACGCTACAGGCTGCTTACTGGCCAGTACAGAACATCGATATCAGCGTGAACTACACGGGATACACCAAGTTCAACGGCGCAAGCACAAACTACGACGGCGCAAACCGCAACGCTTCGGACAACAACACGGTGTACATGGCGCTTTGGCTCATGTTTTAGGAGAACGCATGGAAGAACAACCCTCAATGCTCGAAGTCGATCCGAAGGAACATATTATTCTCAACCGGCGATCCTTCTTCGGCACCCTTCTGGCCGTGGGAGCAGCGGGAATGGGCGCGATTCTTGCGGTGCCTGTGCTGCGCTATGTGCTCTATCCACTTTATGCACGGTCGAAGAACACATGGTCTCCCATTGGTGCCGTGGATACGTTTTCGAATCTTTCGAAGCCGATCATGGCGCCCCTGGACCTGAAGCAGGTGGATGGATGGCGCGAAGTCGATACCTCGCAGACTGTCTACGTGACGAAAGATCCGCAAGGGGAAATGGGAGTGCTCTCGTCCATCTGCCCGCACATGGGTTGTACGGTCGCCTGGCACGAGAGTCAGGACGAGTTTTACTGCCCATGTCACGGAAGTGTTTTCAAGGCAAATGGAGAGCATGTCTCCGGCCCTTCCCCGCGCGGTATGGATCCACTTCCACACGAGGTGGAGGATGGCAAGCTGCTGGTGAAGTTTGAGTATTTTCGTGAGAATGTTCCCAACCAGGAAGTGTTGAGCTAGGTGGCGCTGGTGAATGATCCGGTGAAAGATGCACAAAAGAAGGCTACGTCGCGCTTCTATGGCTGGTTGAACGAGCGCACGGGTGTACGTAGCCTGATGCGCGCATCGCTCGATGAACCGGTCCCAGGTGGAGCGCGGCTGGCTTATGTCTTCGGCTCTGGGCTGCTGTTTATCTTTATCTCTCAGGTGATTACGGGCCTATGCCTGGCGCTGTACTATGTGCCCTCCGTAGAGTCGGCACACACCAGCGTTGCCTACATCACCAAGGAAGTTGCGGCAGGTCAGTTTCTGCGCAGCCTTCATTACTATGGCTCCAGCGCGATGATTGTCGTTCTGCTGTTGCATTTTCTGCAGACGTTTATCTATGGGTCTTTCAAAGGCCGACGCGAACTGCTCTGGATATCGGGGGCATTCCTATCGTTGCTGGTGCTGGGCATGGGCTTCACGGGCTATTTGTTGCCCTGGGACCAGACTGCCTACTTTGCCACGGCGGTGGGAACGAACATCGTCGGGGAAGTTCCTTTCATCGGGCAATGGCTTACGGAGATGCTGCGTGGCGGCGACACGCTCGGCACGCTCACGTTGTCGCGCTTTTATTTCGCTCATGTATTTCTGATTCCAGGAATGATCTTCCTGTTTATTGGCACCCACATTGCGCTCTTCCGCAAAGCCGGTGCAGCTGGTCCGATCAACGAAGACCCGATCCACCCCAAACTTCCTCCGGAGAGTTTCTATCCTCGTCAGGTCATTATGGATATGGCGTTCGCGCTGCTCCTGATGATCGGCCTCGGATTCCTGGCGTACTTCCATCCCGTACAACTGGGGCCCCTCGCTGACCCTAGTGATCCGAAGTTTGTTCCGCGGCCGGAGTGGTATTACCTGCCGATGTTCGAGTGGCTTAAGTTCTGGTCGAGCAGGATGGAAGTTTTTGCAGTCATTTTTGTTCCTGCGATCCTCGCTCTGCTGTTTTTCCTAATACCCTTTTTAGACCGCAATCTGGAACGCAGACCGTGGCGGAGGCCGATTCCACTGCTTGCGGTTTCGATCGTTTTGGTGGGAATGATTTTCCTCGGTTTCAAGAGCCATCTGGACGATCTACGCGATCACAATGTTGCGATCCAACTTGCCTTTCAGGAAAAGCAGGCAGAGGAGTACACGAAAGCCCCGTTCGTTCCGAGCATGGAGTCCTCGAGCGGGCAACCTCTTGCGTCCGGGCCCGTCAACCCTATGGTTGCTAAAGGCGGGGCCCTCTTCGTTGCGGAGGGATGCTCGGGATGCCATGGGCAAACGGGTACGGGCACCGCGCTGGCACCAAGCCTTGTAGGGATTACAGGCAAATTTTCTCTGCCCCAGCTAACCGAGTTAGTGCACCATCCCAATGCGAAGATGCTGGCTGGCCACATGCCGTCGTTCAATCTGTCCACTCCGCAGATGACATCGCTTTACAGCTATCTAGGAAGCCTGGGGACGAGTGCGGCAAACGCGCCCGCTGCTAGCTTCGCCACGGCACCTGCGGAGAGTGCCGAGCCCGCGGAAGGAGCAGCGCCAGCTAGTGGGGCAGGTACCAGTGCGCCAGCTCCAGCAACGTCGGTATCTGGCCAGCAATCGGCAGAAGCGGCCGCCGGAGAACAAATCTTCCAGACCCATGCCTGTGTGGCTTGTCACGGACCCGCAGGCGCGGGAACCGCTCGCATACCACCGCTGGCAAGCCTGATCGCAAAGAATTCGGATGCGGAACTGACGAAGCTTGTCCAGGCTCCGGATGCCGCGATGAAGGCTGGCGGAATGCCGCCCCTGATAGCAACGCCTGAGGAGGTAAGCTCGGTGGTTGCCTATCTAAGGACGCTATCTCCGGGCAGCATGAAGAAACCAGAGAAGCCGCAGGGAGCAAGCACCGTTCCGGTTGCGCACAATGAACCAGCGGTCGCAAATACATCCAATACATTTGCATCGAAGCCAAATACAGCCGCAGCAGTGGAGCCTGGGAACGCGGCGGCGAGCGCTTCGACAGCGTCCGCGCCAGCCAAGCCGCAGGCTG